>JAFMIA010000005.1 GCA_017854255.1 Pseudomonadales bacterium | reverse complement strand
CTGACCGAATCCGAGTGGACGACCATGAAGACTCATGCGCTGGTTGGTGAAAATGTTCTATTGTCAGCGGCTGATCAGGCTGGCAGCGACGATCTTAGGATTGCCGGTGAATTAGCCGGCGGACATCACGAAAAGTGGAATGGAACGGGCTATCCACGCAAGCTTGTGGGGGAAGATATACCCCTATCTGCTAGGATTATGGCCATAGCTGATGTTTATGATGCACTGACGTCTTCTCGTGTCTATAAAAGCGCATGGTCACACAAAGACGCGATATCAGAAATAGCCTCCCTTAGCGGTGCACAATTTGACCCCCAGATAGTCGAGGCTTTTTTCGCCGCTGAACCTGAAATTGTCCTGATAGCACAGCAATTCAAGGACCAAGATTAAGTCCTTCTAGAAAGCCGCAACCGTCGCTATTGATGTGGTCAACGATGCCCTGATAACGCTCTTGCGCGATCGCCCGCCAGATCGAATCATCGCCCTGCGGCTGCCCGTCGCCTGGCTTGGTAATCCGCGAGGGGCTCGAAACTCGGATCCTTGCCGAACGTTTCTTGCAGCCAGACCAGGGCATCGGCTTCCGCGAGCCTTGGATCCCAGGGCTTTCCCTGGGGCTGCGCTACATGCCAAGGCGTTTCCCAGAAAAGTTCAATGCCATTGCCTTCCGGATCGTTGAAGTACAACGAGAGCGTATTGCCATGGGACAACGGATTAACCGTTATGCCACTGACCGCTTTGAGCGTTTCATGGAAGCCTTGGAGCGCCTTGAACTCGGCAACCCGAAACGCAAAATGATTGACTGAATTGGACGGCTTTGTGTCTTGACGGGTTGCCACCATCGCTAACTGGTGGTGCTCTCCTGGATCTTGGCTCAAAAAAACGATCTCTGGCGCACCCTCGGCAAGCGGCCCACGGTCGGTAACCAAAAACCCCAAAACCTCGCTGTAAAATTGGAGCATCGGTTGCAGTGTTTGAACATACAATACCGCGTGGGACCAAGTAAGCATCTTTAATCTCCTTTCGCACAAGCGTAATCGAGCCGCCCCTTGAGCGCGCTAGCGCGCCTCGAACACAATGGGCAAGCCGTCCTTGGGTTTTGAAATCGGTGATTGTTGAACGGGCATCACGTAGCCCTCGGGCACGGACCACCGGTAACGCTGTAACAACTCATTCATCACCAGTTTGATCTGCATCTCAGCAAAGTGCAGACCAATGCACATGTGCGCCCCCCCGCTAAACGGCACAAAACTGTAAGGATGCTGGTCCGTGTTTTTATTTTCTGCCAAAAAGCGTTCCGGATTGAAGGCATAGGGTTCCGCCCAATAAGCCGCCATATAATGCGTATGAATGGGGTAGGTGACTACCATCGAGCCTGCTGGAATTTCGTAACCCTCGAAAGCAAATGCCTTCAAACTGTATTTAGGCAGCGTTGACAGGGGCGGATACAAGCGCAAGGCCTCCTTCATCACCGCCGCCAGCAGGGTCATCTCATTGAGCTGCTCTCGGGCCGAGTCAGGGGTGAGCTTTTGGCTCGCTTCAAACAACTTTTGCTGCCAGGCGGGGTGTTTTGCTAACAGATAGGTCATGCTCGTGAGCGTACTCGTTGTCGTGTCGTGTGCGGCCATCATGAGAAAAATCATATGATCAACAATTTCCTGATCGGTATAACGATCACCCGACTCATCCTCTGCTCGGCACAACAAAGAAAACATGTCTTGGCCATCACCCGCGCGTTTCTCGGCAATCTGAGAATGAAAATAGGCGACCATTTCCGCTCGAGCCCGAATGCCCCGCCAAAGCAGATTGCCGGGAATTGGAATCGGCACCCTCGGCATAGAAGCCGCAACGGTGGTTTCAAAAGCGCGATTGAGACGCGCGGCGTCCGCGCCCAAATCCATCCCTAAAAAGATGGTCGCCGCTAAATCAAGCGTTAGCTGTTTAAACTTCGGAAAGGTTTGAGTTGGGCCCGGTGTTCGCGGTTCATGCCAGTCCGATAGCGCGGACTGGATTTGCGGTAGCATCACGGCACGATACTGCTGCATCACGTGGCTCTTGAAACCGGCCTGCATTAACCGCCGGTGATAGCGGTGATCATCGCCATCTCGAAGCATCAAGCCATTTGGAAAGATCCGGCCAATGATCATGTCCCAGGCTTTTTTGTTGGACAAAATTTGATCCGGGTTGAGCAGACACAACTGATGGGCATCGGCGCCGAACAAATGTACCATTTGCATTCGGCCGGTCTTCTGCATCACAACATTACCGTGTTCTGCTTGTAAGGCCTGACCATGTTCCAAAGGATTCCGGTAGCTTTGCCTTAACATCCGAATGGATTTCAGAAAGCTTGTTTTGATCGGCTTTAAAGGCTGCAGCGCGACATTCATAATGGTTTCCAGAATTAAGCAGTTGCTGATTGAGCGCATCATGTCGACAAGCGCTTTGTCATCCGTACCAGGCATCACCCTTTTGGGTGCTCCCCATCATTCCACACGAATATCCAGGGCTAAGGCATCCGCAACCTCATTCAACTGTTCTTGAAGCAACGCCATCGACACGGTGGCTGGTACTAAAATACTGGCCTCGGCAAAAAAGGTTTGATCGCCCGTCATCGGTGCGGGACCCACACGGGTCTCGAGCTCAACAACATTCACGCCTTTTGCGAGCAGCGCGCCGGAAACTTCGCTCAGGATGCCAGGACGATCTGGACCAATAATATTTAGGGCAAACGACAATGCCTGAAAATCCTCGGAGGCGTCGGTTGGCGCTTCCAGCAGGACCGAGATCCCGGATATGGACTGCATATCCTCAACCAAGCTAGCAAAGACGGCTTCATCGACACTCACTCGGGCAACCCCGGCAAACTTGCCCGCCAGACGCGTCATCTGGCTTTCTAACCAGTTGCCGTCCCGCGCCGTGACCCGCTGGCTCATCTCTTGGACAATCCCTGGCCGGTCATCGCCAACAAACGTAACGACGAGTTCTTTTTGCATGAGGTGCCCTACTCCTTTTTGAGCGCAGCGTTTAAATGCGCCTTTGCTGCCCAATTAAAGCTTTAAAAAAGGCTAGTGATTCCACCACGCCTGATCAGAAAAGGCTCTGAGGTCGAGTTCATGAGTCCAGACTGAGCGGTGTTGTTGCGCCAAATGCAAATACGTCTCGGCGATTTTCTCTGGCAACATTAATCCATCGTGGGACATCCCCTTGGCTTCACGCAGCGCTTGAAACCGCTCTGCCCCCAACATCTTCCCAAGGGTATCCGGCGCATCCACCGCCCCGTCGATCACGATATGGGCCACGTGGATGCCATCGCTTGAAAGCTCCGCATTCAAGGACTGACACAGCATCCGTCGACCACCCATTGCCGCCGCATGGGAATGCTGCCCTTGATTGCCCCGGACCGCGGCGGTTGCCGAGGTCACTAAAAGGGTGCCGTGACCCCGCGCCCGCATTGCTGGCACCACGGCTTGGGCAAGACGAAAGAGTCCAAAGGTTGCCATTCGCCAACCCACCTCAAAAGCCTTGTAAGAGGTATCTTCCAAACGCCTAGAGCCGATTTGTGCCCCTAAGTTATAGACCACCGTGTCGATTGGCCCGATATCGCGCTCAATCCTTAAAACCTGTTCCTCGATCACGCCGTCTTCAACCGCATTCATCAAGAAACCAGACGCCGCACCACCTTGACTCTGGATACCATCCACCAAGGTCTTTAAACCGGCCTCATCGCTGCGCCGCGCGAGCACCGCATGGTAGCCGGATTTAGCAAACAGCCCACCCACGGTGCCGCCAATGCCAGCCCCTGCCCCTAGAACAAAACAAACCGGTAGCATCTGTTAAACCTCCTTAAAAAGGCCTTGCGGTATCATACTTACCAATCGTTTCGACGTTTCCTGAGCGCGAGAAACGTCATCTCATCAGTGGCCTGATCGAGCGCTAAATTTTGACGAATCTCTTCGCTACCCAACCTAAAAAAGGCATTAATCGATCGCTCATCGCCAATGGTTGTCACAACCTGGGTTTGGCCGGGATCATTGCCCGCAATGCGGTCAAGCCACTGACTTGCGACCGCATTACTCGGTTCAAGGTGTAGCGTAAATCGCAAATTATTTTCCAAGTAATCATGACCTGGATAAACAACCACGCCATCACTCAGCGTGTGAAATTGCGCTTGAATGGTTTGGTAGAGTGCTTCGGGGCTGCCGCCATTGTGGCAATTGCCAACGCCCGCATTGAACAGCGTGTCGCCGGTGAATACGGCGCTGGGCTCACCGGCAGTTGTTATCAAAAAACAAAGGTGCGCGAACGTATGACCCGGTGTATCCATAACGGTCATGACAAGGTCTGGCGCAAGGTCTATGGCTTCTCCCGCTGTTAAGGCGCGGGTCATGCCAGGAATTTTGCCCTCGCCATTTTGATGGGCCCAAACCTCGCATTGATGCGCCGCCACCAGCGCCTCGTTGCCCCGGGTGTGATCCCAGTGCTCGTGGGTGTTGATCACCGCCTTCAAGGACAGCTTGTGATCCGCTAAAAACCCATTGACCTCGTCTGCATCCCAAGGGTCCAAAACCATGGCATCTTGATCACCCACCTCTAAAACATATGTGAAATTTCTAAGGTCGTTGTAAGTATAAATCTGGTGAATTTTCATAACACAATCCTTTAACCACTAATACAAGGCGATACCTTGTCATTCCTAATCAACTTTGACAACTACCCCGAAACGAGCGGTCCGCTTGCTGCACCAAACATCGCTAAATGAACCAGCGCGCAGGCAACAAGACCCGCCGCCACGTCATCAACCATAATACCTAAGCCCCCTTTAAGATTTCGATCGAGCCAACCAATCGGCCAGGGTTTCAGGATATCGAATAATCGGAACAGGCCAAATGCCAACAGTAACCAAGCCGGCTCTAAGGGCACTAGCCAACAAGCAATCAACATTCCGATAATCTCATCCCACACAATACAACCGGGATCTTTGATTTGAAGCTGCGCAGCAGCACGACCGCAGATCCAGATGCCGCCACCAAAACCAAGCGCAACCAGGCCAACATAGATCGCTGGTGAGAGCTGCGCCATCGCGCAATACACAAGCAAGCCCACTAAACTTCCCGCAGTACCAGGGCCTTTCTTAACCAATCCCGAGCCAAAGCCTAACGCCAACATCAGCGTTGGGCTTTTCAATAAATTCGTGACCGTTGGCGTCATGTGAAATGCCGGTACCCGGTGGTTTTGATCAACATCGATTCGGTAAGGGCTTCCGGCAAATTCTCGATGACCAATCCCAATTCAGCTTTGGTTTGGCCAATACGGTTCAACGGGAGTGCCAGTTTCAGCGCCAAGCGATCGATCTCCGCGCGAGCCGATGCGGGCGCGATAAAACACAGCTCATAATCGTCGCCCGCCGTTAGGAAGTGCGTCAGTGCCGCCGCCGGGCTATCCGCATTCGCCTGAAGCAGCTCATCAAACGCCATGTACCGCGCATTCATTCGAGCGCCGAGCGCACTGCGATCCAGTAGATGATTTAAGTCCGCTAAAACCCCGTCCGAGACGTCAATCATCGCCGACGCTAGCCCCCGCAGGTGCTGACCCAGCATCAGACGCGGCACTGGCGCGAGATAATGTTTGGCGAGCTGCTCCACCGGTTGCTGGCCCGACTGCAGCTTTGACAAGGCAAGACCCGCGCGACCGGGCCAGCCGCTGACATAGATATCCTCGTCGGCAGAAGCGCCGCTGCGGGTGACATAGGTCTCGGTCGGCACCGAGCCAATCACCGTCCAAGTTAACGAGAGCTCACGGCCGCGGCTGATGTTGCCGCCAACCAACGGCAACTGCCAATCCTGAATCAACTCCGACAGCGCGCCTGAAAAGGATGCTAACCAATCCGGGACCGCTGCCACTAAGGTCAGTGCACCGGTCACAGCAAGCGGTTCACTGCCCATCGCCGCCAGATCACTCACCGCGCCTGCAAGGGTTCTCCGTGCCACAAGGGCGCCGCTTGCGCCAACCGGAAAATGAACGCCTTCGATAAACGTATCCGACGAGACGCAGAGCTGATGACCGAGTGGTGGACTTAATACCGCGCAGTCATCGCCCGGGCCCATCACAGTGTGCGGGCCCTGCCAGTGTCCTAGGGGGGTAAAGTATTGGTCGATAATTTCGAATTCAGAGAGGCTCATCGAACCTGCAGCGCACCGACTTCAATCGACCGAAAGGTCGTTGCCAAGCGATCCAAAATCGAATTCACGTACTTATAACTGTCGGTCGCGCCAAAGATCTTGGCCAGATCAACCGATTCGGTAATGACAACCTTGAAGGGAATTTCCATATGGGCTGACAGCTCAAAAGCACCCAGGAGTAAAATACTTTTTTCAACTGGATCAATCTGCTCGGGCTCTCGGTCCAGCAATTCGCACACCGTGTGCCAAAGTGCTGCTTTTTGCTGACTAACGCCCAAAACCAGCGCTTCAAAATACGCCACATCAGCACGCTTTAAATCGTTGTCTTCGAGGAATTCTTTAATCACTTGGCTGGGAGATGCCTGAAGGAAGTGAAGCTGATACAACGCTTGAACCGCGAGCTTTCGAGCTCTATGTCGAGCCGAGGGGGTGGATTTCATGCCATTTTTCTTATGAGATTGATCATCTCAAGCGCGGTCATCGCGGCATCAGCACCTTTATTACCGGCTTTGGTTCCGGCACGCTCAATGGCTTGCTCAATGGTATCGGTCGTCAGCACACCAAAAACGATTGGCTTCCCGGTTTTCAACGCAACGGCGGTCACGCCACTGGCAGCTTGACCGGCGACATAATCAAAATGCGGCGTGCCGCCCCGAATCACAGCGCCCAAAGTGATCACTGCAGCGCAGTCAGATTGCTCGGCAGCCAGCTGTGCCGCAAGCGGAATCTCAAAAGCGCCTGGCACTTTCACAACCGTTATATGTTTGTCTTGGACACCTTGTCGCTTGAGCGTCGTCAGCGCGCCATTGAGCAGGCTGTCAACAATCAACTCATTAAATCGAGCAACAACGATGGTAATCCCAGCGGTACTGGCAACCAAATCGCCTTCAATTAATCGGGTCATTTCTGAGTCGTCCTTTGAACGGTTGGGATCAGTCGGGCTTTAAAACGAGCTTTAAGTCAGGCCCTATTCTACGCGTGTCAGACAACGACCAGGCCCGCAGATCGCTCATCTTATCAAGTTCTGGAAGTTGAAGTAACGGCTTACCCATCCCCATAAACTTCGGCGCTAAAAACAACACCAGCTCATCCACTAAGTTTGCCTGCATGACGGCGCCCGCAAGGGTCGGCCCGCATTCCACTAAAACCTCCAAAACACCTTTTCCCGCTAAGGCTTCAAAAAAAAGGGGTAAATCGATCTGGCCATCAGGGTTAAGTTTGGTTTTGAGCGCCGTCGGATGGGCATTGAGTGTCTCTAATCCGCAAACCTGACGTGCTAAAGGATTCCCATAGACTTTCGCTGTTGCCATAGTCCGGCTTTGGCTATCGAGCACATAGACAGGCTTCGGCCGGGCCAATATAAGATCGCTGTACAACGGATCAATTCGAGGATCTCGAACCGTCAGTTCAGGATCATCGCTGAGCACCGTATTCGCACCGGTGACAATCGCGGAACTTTGGGCGCGCAAGCGTTGCACCTCAAGCCTTGCTGCCGGTGAGGTAATCCACTGACTTTGGCCATTCGGCAGTCCGGTAAAACCATCCATTGTCGCCGCAAGCTTCAATCGAACATAGGGTCTGCCCTGGGTATGGGTCTTTTCATGGCCAGGGTTCAGTGCCCGCGCGCCCGCTTGATCCCCATCTCGAATAACCTCAATCCCAGCAGCTTCAAGCAAATCGAACCCAGCACCTCTGTTTCTAGGATGGGGGTCGGGTGCTGCCGCAACAACCCGGGTTACACCCGCCTTAATTAAGGCATCCGCGCAAGAAGGCGTTCGACCGTGATAGCTGCAGGGCTCCAAGGTGACATAGGCGGTTGCCCCGATTACGGATTCGGTTGCATTAGCAAGGGCTTCTGCTTCAGCATGCGGACCACCCGCCATCTGATGAAACCCTTCCCCAATAACCCGGCCATCGCGCACCAGGACGCAGCCAACGCGGGGATTAGGGTCTGTCGTAAACCGACCCTGCTGCGCGAGCCGAAAAGCTTGCGCTAGAAATGCTTGATCCATCACTTCGACCGACTGGTTGCTGGTTTTTTTGCAGCGCGCTTGCGGTTATTTTTACCCATTGAGTCAATTTCACGCTTAAATTCATCGATATCTTGGAAGCTGCGATAGACCGATGCGAACCGGACATACGCCACTTCGTCTAAGATCCGCAACTCATTCATGACCAACTCGCCCAGCTCTAGACTTTTGAGCTCCGGCTCACCGGTCGCCCGTAAGGCGCTTTTAATCCGAGACAGAACGGCTTCCACCCCCTCCAAGCTTACTGGGCGCTTTTCAAGGGCGCGCATAAGACCTGATCGAAGCTTTTCTTCATTAAAAGGCTCCCGACTACCGTCTGACTTAATGACACGAGGCATCATCAGTTCAGCCGATTCAAAGGAAGTGAAGCGCTCGCCGCAAGCCAAGCATTCTCGACGACGACGCACTTGATGGCCTTCAGCCACTAAACGACTGTCGTTCACTTTGGTTTCGCTATGACTGCAAAAAGGACAAAACATTTACGACTCCAAAACCGAACTCTAAGACGACTCTAGCGCGTGCTCTTGGCAAACTCGCTATGAATCATCGCCTTTTTTGCTTTATCGATCGCCGACTGTACTTCTGAGAAATGCTCGCGAGCCTGATTTAGGTTATTGATGATATGGGTTTTAAAACCTTCCTGAATTTCCGCCCGGCCATCAATCTCAACCGGCGCGAACCATAATTGGGTCATCAAATCGACATAGTACCGAAGTCTGAAAAAGATCCGGTATTGATTTTCGATCGAATCCGCCAGATCAAGGCCCAACACATCCGCCAGATCACCTGTAACCGTTGCGGTATCCCAAGCAATTGATCCCAAGAAAAAAGACTTACCATGATCCGAGCTGATATACGTCTGGTAGGCGAGTTCTATGACCTGCATGTTCTCAGCAATTTCGCTTTCAAGGTTTTTTAAAAATATCTCAGCCCGCTTTTTCTTTATTGCCTTGAGTTGCCGTCGACTGCTGTAAATTGCGCCCATCCCACCGAGTGCAACGCCAACGATTGTCGCAATCATTTCGGGTAGAAATTCAGAAAAACTTATCATGATGTGAACTCTTAGATCGACGCAGGTGAACCCAAGGAATAATAACGTGATCAGCCTCATCAAACCACCGGGGACAATCGTTTGGGGCCACTTCGGTCACATCTATACAATAAGAATCACACCGCCTCGACATCCTATTCAACCTGGCGAAAATCGCGTCTCCGTATTCAACAGGGCCGCAATTTTCAAACCCTTTTCGTTACATCAAAGCAAGGCTCTGCAAAAACCAGCACGCAATGTAATAATCAACCCTCGCACTTAAACTCGCACTTAAAAATGCCCAATGCCAAGGCAATGTTGTATGACACACCAAAAGCGTCATTTACCCACAAAGATCTGCGTGCACTGCGGTCTTGTTTTTGCCTGGCGAAAAAAATGGCGCAAAGACTGGGAAAAGGTTCAATATTGTTCGGAACGTTGCCGGCGAAACAAATCTAAACCCGAAAGCGAATCAACCGAGGCTCGCCTGGACAAGGACCTCTTGAGGTAGCCAACCGCTTGTGCCGGCCAGCCAGACGCTCATAAAATGCGCCGAAAATATGCGACAATTGCGGTCCTGAGGAAGTGCCTCGATAAGAGAGGTTCCTCCGCGCATTGTGAATAACAGGGCGCCTCTACGCGCCGTAAATTACGTTAACAGCAGAACCTCTAAGGGATTTTTCAATGGCACAATACGTTTTCACGATGTCTCGCGTCGGCAAAGTTGTTCCCCCGAATCGCATTATTTTAAAAGATATTTCTTTGTCGTTTTTTCCAGGCGCAAAAATCGGCGTGCTCGGCCTGAATGGCTCTGGTAAATCGAGTCTTTTGCGCATCATGGCCGGACTCGACCAGGAACATTTAGGCGAAGCGCGACCCCAGCCCGAACTCAGAATCGGCTATTTACCGCAAGAGCCTGAATTGGACTCAAGCAAAGACGTGTTGGGGAATGTTGAAGACGGCGTCCGGGAAATCAAAGATTTGATGGATGAATTCAACGCCATAAGCGATCGGTTCGCCGAGCCTATGACGGATGAGGAAATGACCGAACTCCTAGACCGCCAAGGCGCACTGCAATTAAAAATCGATGCTGTGGACGGCTGGGACCTGGAGCGCAAAATTGAAGTTGCAGCCGATGCCTTACGACTACCGGCTTTTACCAGCAGTGTCGACACACTATCGGGCGGCGAAAAACGACGGGTAGCGCTGTGCCGCCTGCTTTTGTCTAATCCAGACATGTTGTTGCTGGACGAACCCACCAACCACCTTGATGCTGAAAGCGTTGGCTGGCTCGAACAGTTCCTTACTGAATTCCCTGGCACTGTCGTTGCCATTACTCACGATCGATACTTCTTGGACAATGCCGCGGGTTGGATTCTGGAACTCGACCGAGGACACGGCATTCCTTATGAGGGCAATTATTCCGCTTGGCTTGAAGCCAAAGAAAAACGCCTCGCAACCGAGCAACGTCAAGAGCAAGCCCGGCAGAAAACCATCAAAGCCGAACTGGAGTGGGTGCGCTCACAGCCCAAAGCCCGACAAGCAAAGAATCAGGCACGACTGTCGCGGTTTGAAGAGCTCAATTCACTTGAGTTCCAATCCCGAAACGAAACCCAAGAGCTCTATATTCCACCCGGCCCCAGACTCGGCGACCAGGTGCTTGAGATTAACAATGTATCAAAAGGGTTCGAAGACCGATTACTCATCAACGATCTGAGCCTGACCCTTCCCAAGGGCAGTATCGTTGGCATCATCGGCGGTAACGGCGCCGGTAAGTCGACATTATTTCGTATGATCAGTGGCCAAGACCAACCCGATACCGGCACGATTACGCTGGGTTCAACCGTGCAACTTGGTTTTGTCGACCAGAGCCGGGACTCGCTCAACGACGACCATACCGTTTGGGAGGAAATTTCTGAAGGCAACGAAATCATTCGGATTGGGAAGTATGAAACCCCCTCTCGATCCTATGTCGGCCGCTTTAACTTTAAGGGCGCAGATCAACAAAAACTGGTGAAAGACCTCTCGGGCGGAGAACGTAACCGGGTTCATCTAGCCAAACTGCTTAAAATAGGGGCAAACTTCTTGCTGCTCGATGAACCCACCAACGATCTCGATGTTGAAACCTTACGGGCTTTGGAGTCTGCGATTGAAACCTATCCCGGCGCAATCATGGTGATCTCACACGACCGTTGGTTTCTGGATCGCATCGCGACTCATATTCTGGCGTTTGAGGGTGACAGCCAAGCGAATTTCTTCGAGGGCAATTATTCTGAGTACGAAGCAGATCGTAAAAAGCGCTTGGGCAAAGACTTTGCGCCGACCCGGGTGCGGTACAAAAAACTCGCGACCTAGTTATAGCCAGTCCCCAGCGGCTGACAAGGCTTCTGACAACTGGCTAACCGCTTTGAGTTCCATGCCCTTGATAGGCTGCTTGGGATAATTCCCTTTTGGAACCAACCCTCGTGTGAAGCCGTGTTTAGCGGCCTCGCGCAACCGCTCCTGGCCATTGGGAACCGGCCGGATCTCGCCGCTGAGCCCAACCTCACCAAAACAAATTAAATCTCTCGGCAGCGCACGATTGCGGAAACTGGAAACCACCGCCATCAAAACGGCGAGGTCGCTACTGGTTTCATCGACTCGGATACCGCCAACGGCGTTGATATAAACATCCTGGTCAGCCACTTGAAGGCCGCCATGCCGGCTTAGTACCGCAAGTAGCATGGCCAGACGGTTTTGCTCGAACCCCACCGCAACCCGGCGCGGATTCGAAAAAGCACTCTGATCAACCAGCGCTTGGGCCTCGACCAGTAGTGGTCGGGTACCCTCCCATATCGCCATCACAATACTACCTGGGGTATCAATTTCCGCTCGGTTAAGAAAAATCGCGGAGGGGTTTGCAACATCCTTAAGACCCTGATCCGTCATGGCAAAAATACCCAATTCGTTCACTGCGCCAAAGCGGTTCTTAATCGATCGCAGCGTGCGGTATCGCCCATCGGCGTCCCCTTCTAACATCAAAAAAGAATCAATCATGTGTTCGAGTACTCGCGGTCCCGCAAGATTCCCGTCTTTGGTGACATGACCCACGAGGATTAAGATCGTGCCCGTTTGTTTTGCTTTTTGAATCAGCTGTGCGGCCGTCTCTCTAACTTGGGTCACGCTCCCTGGCGCCGATTCGATCAAGTCGCTTTGCATCACCTGGATCGAGTCGATCACCAGCACATTGGGACGCTCCTGATCCCAAACCGCAGCAATGGCCTCAACACTGGTTTGGCTCATCACCTTAAGCCGATCCGTTTGCAAGCGCAGCCGGTTAGCCCGCATCGCAATCTGCGCGAGACTTTCCTCACCGGTGACATACAAGCAGTTCTGAGTTTTCGCCAACTCACACAAAATTTGGATCAGTAAGGTGCTCTTGCCCGCACCGGGTGAGCCGCTGATCAATACCGCAGATCCGGCAACCAAGCCGCCACCTAAAACTCGATTAAACTCATCCGATGAAGATGCCAAACGAGGCTGCTCTGCCAGCGCAACCTCACCCAAGGTTTGTACCGCCTCGAGCGTGCCGGCATAACCCTCACGACGGCGTTCGCTCCGCACATTGCCTAATTGAATTTGCTTTAACGTATTCCAGGCATTGCAGTCATGGCATTGCCCTTGCCATTTGGTGTATTCGGAGCCGCAATCCTGGCAAACAAACGCAATTTTTGATTTTTTCACAATTTATGGCTCGCAGTGGATGGTGCAGGGTAGGTTCGTGTAACCCGTGGGCCCAAGCCGCACATCAAAACATAGGGCAGACTATCTGCCTGCCGCGCAATCTCTTCAATGGCCAAATCTTTGCCCCAAAGCTGCGCTCGATCTCCGATCAAAGGCTGCGCCTTGGACGACACCGAAACGGTCATCATATCCATCGACAGCCGGCCTAGGATCGTTTCTCGCTGGCCATTGAGCCAAACCGGCGTCCCCGCTTGGATCTGGCGAGGATACCCATCGGCATACCCGATGGCGAGCACCGCAACGTTACAAGCCTGCTCTGCTTGCCAACGACTGCCATAACCCACCGTATCGCCTGCGCGCAGCGCTTTGATCGCGATGACCGGCGCGGTGAGCGACATTGCTGGGCGCAGCGATACCGCTTGATCCAGATAGGGGTTCGCGCCATACAGCATGATTCCGGGCCGGATCCAATCACAGCTTGTCCCAAGCCCGGCAAGAATCCCTGCTGAATTCGCCATACTAACCGCCAGGCCCAGCGGCGCGGCGAGCGTCAGTAGGGTTTCGAGCTGGTTGGCGTTTTTCTCCAAGCTCGGCTGGTCCGCATCGGAAAAATGGCTCATCACACCCAAAATCCGAGACGAGGGCAAGGTCCGAACACAGACCTTAAGAAAGTCTGCCGGCAACCCTAACCGGTGCATTCCCGTTTCGAGTTTTAACCAGACTTTGAGATTTGTATTTTTGAGTAAATCAAGCTGGTAAGGCTGGTGCAGCGCGACATCAAGATCATATTGCTCGGCTTGCCGAACGCCGGCTTCATCGAAGACCCCCTCCAACAACAAAATCGGGTGGTTGATGCCAGCAGATCGCAATTCAATGGCTTCCTGCACCCGAGCCACCGCAAACGCGTCGGCCGCATCAAGACATTGGGCAACCGGCACCGCGCCATGACCATAAGCATTCGCCTTAACCACGGCCATCACTTTGCTATTTGGCGCGGCTTGTTTTGCTTGCTGAAAATTAAAAGCAATCGATGAGAGGTCAATTGCAACCGATGCGTCCTCAACCATCACTCGTAGTAGTCGTCATAGTCTCTGGCGAGATCTTCAAACTTCGTATACTGACCAATAAAGGCAAGCTTCTTTCGACCAATCGGACCATTTCGTTGCTTCAAGATAATGATTTCTGCAACACCTCGGTCCGGGGTATCTTCGTGATAAACCTCATCGCGGTACACCGCCATAATCAGATCAGCGTCCTGCTCAATTGCGCCGGACTCACGTAGGTCCGACATAATCGGGCGCTTGTCTGTACGCTGCTCAAGGCTTCGGTTTAACTGCGACCCGGCAATAACCGGACAATCAAACTCTTTCGCAATCGACTTAAGAGACCGAGATATTTCAGAGATCTCGGTTGCACGATTTTCTGGTGTGCCGGACGTCTGCATGAGCTGCAGATAATCGACAACGATCATGCCAATTTGGCCGTGCTCGCGCACAATTCTTCTGCTGCGAGACCGCATCTCATTTGGGGTCAAACCCGGCGTATCATCAACGAACAATTGCTTATCGTTGAGCAACGTGACCGCAGACGTCAAACGAGGCCAATCGTCATCGCCCAGCTGTCCACTTCGGATTTTACTTTGATCAATGCGTCCTAAAGACGACAGCATCCGCATAATGAGCGAATTAGAGGGCATCTCCAGGCTGAAAACGACGACCGGCTTACTGCCAGAGATAACAGCGCTTTCCGCAATGTTCATCATAAAAGCGGTCTTACCCATAGAGGGCCGGCCCGCCACAATCACAAGATCAGAGGGTTGCAAACCACTGGTGATGTTATCAATGTCTTGAAATCCGGAACTAATGCCCGTCAACGCGCCCTTGGTCAGATACAGTTCATCAATTTTCTCAATGGCTTTCGCCAGCAAGGGCCGCACTGACTCGGGCCCGCCATGGCTCGGGCGCTCATCGCCAATCTTAAAGACTTTACTTTCTGCCTCATCGATTAACCGTGCACTATCGCGACCTTGAGGGTTAAAGCCGCTTTCCGCAATATCATGCGCCACGCTGATCAACTTCCGCACGGTTGCCCGTTCTTGAACAATCTCGGCGTAAGCCGCAACGTTTGAGGCACTTGGCGTGCCCGTTGCAAGATCCGTCAGGTAGGCGAGGCCACCGACCAGCTCAAGCTCCCCATGAAGCTCAAGGGTTTCGGCGAGGGTCACAATATCAAGGGGTTTGTTTTGTCCAACGAGCCACTGCATGGCTCGGAAGATTGGGCGATGTTCTGAACGATAAAAATCGTTTTCTGAAATGAGCGTTGAAATCCGATCCCAGGCTTGGCTATCCAACATCAAGCCGCCAAGAACCGATCGCTCCGCCTCGATTGAATGAGGCGGAACTTTCAGATTTTGATGATCATCCAGTTCGATGGCCAAGGAGAACTCTCTAGAAATGGGTCCCTTAGACTAAAGGATTGGTCTTAGGATGTGAACGCTTCCTCGGCTTCAACCGCCACACTGACGTGGGCGCTGACTTCGGGGTGCAAATAGACTTCGACCTGATACTCACCCACTTCTCTTAAGGGGCCGCTGGGCAGTCGAATCTCACTGCGATCGATTTCAACACCAGCAGCAGTTGCTTCATCAGCGATATCGCGAACCGTTACAGAGCCGAACAATTTACCTTCTTCACCCGCATTCGCTAGGATACGAATTGACAAGGCGTTAATTCCTGCAGCACGTGTCTCAGCTGCATGACGTTGCGCATCAGCTTCTTTTTGTAATTCAGCCCGACGAGATTCGAATTCTGCAATATTAATCGCAGTTGCTGGCACGGCTTTACCGTGAGGCACAAGATAGTTCCGGCCATAGCCTGGCTTTACATTCACTCGATCGCCCAACCCACCCAGGTTTGCAACATTTTCTAACAAGATAATTTCCATGACTTAATCCTCTCTCGACTGAATTCGTTGTCTCAAATCTATAAAACCGTCCGCTATGACCAACACCACTAACGCGGCCGACGCTAACTGAAAAAACATCACCAATGTGATGTAAAACATCACATACCACTGATTGGACCTGTTTTGACGACTTAGGATCCAATGTACTAAGCCCGAGCCAATCACCACAAACGGAATACTCACCACCCCAACCCAAGTTCCGAAGCCATCGGTCATCAGGCATCCTGCCATGACCAGCACCAATGGCAAACTCGCCTTGGGCGTCAACCGGGTCTGCTGAACCTCCTGCTTAAACCCCCCCGGGTTATACAGGACACTCTGCCACCAACGCGCCAACATGAGCGCAAGCACCATCATATAGCCCTGACCCATGGCCAAGTAACTCACCGCTTGGCGTTGCCCAGCAGCAGGTGTCACAACCGGCGCGCCCGTATCGGCGGCAAGACTTTCCATGACGTCTACATACCAGTCTACGAAGGCCGTCAGAATCGATTCTGACAACTGCATAAACACCAAACTCCCGATCACCGCGGCAATCACTACGGCGTATAGCGTCAGCACCCAAGACACCGATGACCTCAGCGCCATCGCCGTCAAGAAGGCGCCTAAAAGCGCGATCAATCCGCTCGAGTCGCCCCCAGTCTGATATACCAATACCAGGGGTAGGAAGGCCCAAAGAAACACCAAGAAGCCTTCTTTATTGCCGCGCCGCAACACAACCAGCGCGACGATCGAGGCACCCAACCAACTCAAGAGCGGCAAGGCCGATACCAAAGCCGCCACACCGCTGGCTTGGAGCCGGCCTCGCATCACAAAAGCGGCGAGCCCTTTCACACTAACCCTCTAAACGCGCTACTTATGCGCGTCTGTATAGGGCAGCAATGCCAGATATCGAGCACGCTTGACCGCTTTCGCCAGTTGACGTTGATATTTTGCCTTCGTCCCTGTAATTCGACTTGGGACGATCTTACCGGTTTCAGTAATGTACGCTTTCAGCAATTCAACATCTTTGTAATCAACTTCGGTAATGCCTTCAGCGGTAAAACGACAATACTTTCTTCTTCTAAAAAATCTAGACATCGTTATTCTCCTTGCCCAGCATCAACGGTCGCTTCTGCGGGCTGAGCAACAGCCGGCGCTGCCGTTTCTGCCGCTTTCGCTTCAGCACGTGCATTACGACTATCTTCTCGATCTTTACGCTCTTTGCTTTCGTTTTCGATCTTCATGATGGGCGAATCGCCCTGATCAGCCTGTTTACGGCTCATAATCATGTTTCGAATCACAGCATCATTAAAACGGAAGGCATCACTTAATTCTTCTAAGGTTTCTAGACCACACTCGATGTTGAGCATGGCGTAGTGCGCCTTAAAAATCTTATTGATGGGATAAGCTAACTGACGACGCCCCCAATCTTCAACCCGATGGACAGCACCGCCGCCTTGGGTAATCAAATTAGAATAACGTTCGATCATGCCTGACACCTGTTCGCTCTGGCC
The DNA here is from genome assembly GCA_017854255.1 of Pseudomonadales bacterium. Taxonomy (GTDB): domain Bacteria; phylum Pseudomonadota; class Gammaproteobacteria; order Pseudomonadales; family Azotimanducaceae; genus UBA9926. Next base: position 64,437 of record JAFMIA010000005.1, on the reverse strand, counting down.
AGGATGTACCATGAATACGACTTCATAATGCCGCATAGAGATCTCCTCTCGGTAATTGCTACCCGGGCAAACCCAGTGCAGCAAGGAGTTAATTGAAATTAAGGGCGCGCAGTGTACGAAATTGCTCTAAAAGATGCAAACGCTGGTTAAAGCGCTTGTCGCCGTTGTCTGAAAATCTCATACAGGCTGACGCCGGTGGCGACACTCACGTTTAAATTAAAATCTGCCACCTGCATGGGTATTTCAACCAGAACATCGCATTGCTTGCGCGTATTAAACCGCAGACCGTCCCCTTCTGAGCCCATCACGAGGGCCGTATCCATATTGAAGTTGAAATCGGGTAGCTGCGTCTCAGCGCCGAGCGCCGTCCCAACCACCCAAAACCCAGCTTCTTTAATTTGACGGAGACTTCTCGACAGATTAACCACCTCCACCACCGGGACCAACCCTGCCGCGCCAGCCGAACGTTTCATCACAATCGCATTCATCGGTGCCGAGCCGTGTTTCGGCACCACCACCGCATCAACCCCAAAGGTCATCGCACTGCGCAAACAAGCGCCCAGATTACCCGGATCCGTCACACCATCTAATACCAAAAGCGTCCGGGGCGACGCCTTGGGCTGCAAGAAGGTTTCTAGGGACCGACTCGGCTCCGGCGGCGCATCAAAGCCTAAAAAGGCAATGCCTTGATGCTGTACCCCAACACCCAAAAGCGCGTCTAGGTCGGCGACATACTCAATCTCAACCGACATGGACTCCGCCAGCGTCACCAAAGACTCTGTGCGTTTACCCCCGCGCCCATCACGCAAATAAACCTTTCCGACCGCCCTTTTGAGCAGCTGCTGCTCAACGGAATGAAACCCATAAATCCATTTATCGCTCACGTTTGCCCCGTTTTTTTGGTTTCTTTTCCCCAGCTTGCTTTGCTTTTTTAACCTTTGTAGCTGACGTTCGACGCCCAGCTGACTGGCCTTTGCGAGCCAGCGGCACATGTTCGCTCAGTGCAAGACTGACCTGCCCCAAGCTGCTGTCGACCGACTCGAGCTGCACCACCACCCGATCGCCCATTCGCAAGATTTGGTGGCTGCGAGTCCCCACCAAGGCGCCGAGCTCTGCATCAAACTTAAAATGATCCTGTTTCAGATTGCCGATATGGATCAAGCCCTCAGCCATTATCGGCTCAAGGGTGACAAACAAACCAAATTTAACCGCCGTTGTAATCACACCCTCAAAGGTATCGCCGAGAAACTGCTTTAAGTACTCGCACTTCAACCACTCTAAAACCTCATAGACTGCTGCATCCGCACGCCGCTCAGTCATACTGGCCCGTTCGCCTAGCTCGGTCAGCAAGGCTTGTGCCTCCGGTTTTAATTCACTTGGCGCGTGCTTTGCCTTCTTGCGAAGCTGAGATTTCACCAACTGATGATTCACAAGATCCGCAAGCCGCCGAATCGGCGACGTAAAATGCGCATATCCTGGATAATTCAAACCGAAGTGTGGCCGATGCTCTGGGGTGTAAATGGCTTGGTTCATCGACCGTAGAACCAGCATCTGCAGCGCCGCAGCCGCCGGCTGGCCGCGACTGGCATCTAAAATCCGCTGAAAGTCCTGAGTCGTGACCCGGCCTAAATCGGCGTCCAGCGCAAGCCCAAACTGTGCCAAAGTGCCCGCTAAACGCGTCACGCTTTCGGGATCAGGCTCGTCATGGACCCGATATAACCCAGCGCCTTTGGTGGCTTGAATAAAATCGGCCATCGCGACATTCGCCGCCAACATGCATTCTTCGATCAGCTTGTGCGCCTCGGTCCGTGATGCCTGGCCCATGCTGGACAGCTTGCCCGCATCATCCCACTGCACCCGAAGTTCAGGCGTTTCAATTTCCAGCGCACCCCGCTCGGCTCGGCGCTGCAGCAACACTTGGTAAACCTGATGCAGTGCCTCGAGCGACTCAAGAACAGGCGGCGCAAGCTCTGAGGGCGCGGCCTTATGATCAAGCCAATGGGCAACGTCCTCGTAAATCAACCGCGCTTTCGATTCGATCACAGCTTCACTAAAGCGATAGCCAAGCCTGCGGCCCAATGTATCGAAGGACATCTCGCACACCAGCACCAAGCGATCTTCATTCGGCCTTAGAGAACACAACCCATTACTGAGTTTTTCAGGCAACATCGGTATCACCATCTGCGGAAAGTAAACACTGGTGCCCCGGTTCACAGCTTCATCATAAAGCGGACGACCCGGGCGAACGTAGTGCGCGACATCGGCAATCGCGACCCACAACGTAAAGCCCTCTGGGCTGACTTTAGCCAGTACCGCATCGTCGAAATCCCGCGCATCCGAGCCATCGATGGTCACAAAGGGTAGATGCCGCAAATCGTCACGATGCTTTAGGTCTGCTGGCGCGAGGCGCATTTTTATGGCGTCAGCCTCTGCAACGACGTCCTCGGGAAACACCCTGGGCAGATCGTGGTTTTTTAACACCACCTCAATTTCTATTTCCGGGGTTAAGTCGTCTGCAATCACTCGTTCCACCCGACCTTTTAAACCACCGCCGCGATCGCCGTAATCGGTAATGATTGCCACCGCAATTTGGCCATTTTTGAGCGGTACTGCAGGATCTTTTTCAAGCAGAATGGATTGGTGTACTTTCCGGGACAGGGGCTCTAATACGATCTGTTTGCGCTTCAACCTGATTCGGCCAGCTATACTGGTAAAAGCGCGGGTCAGAACCCGTTCAATCTCGGCTTCTGGCCGTCTACCCCCCAAACCAGCGCTAATGCGCGCCAATACTTTGTCGCCATGCATTACGCGCCGCATGACCTGGTGGTTGAGATAAATATCCGGCGCCTCACCGGGCACCATCAAAAACCCAAACCCATCCGGGTGCGCAGAGATCACCCCTTCAACGGCATCTTCTGGCATATCATCTGGATTGGGCAGGCGGTAGCCTGAGCGTTGATTCATGGCAAGCTGGCCACTTCGAAGCATCGCACCCAGCCTTGATTTGAGCGCTTTTTTGTCCTCGGGTGAGGTGAGCGATAGCCGGCCCGCGATTTGGCGCGCTGTGAGCGCCTGGTCGGCCTCAGTGATCATCGACAGAATAAATTCTCGACTGGCGATCGGATTCGCATAGCGCTCAGCTTCTCGCGATGAATGGGGATCTTTTTGATTCAAATATGACTCCTGACACGACCCAGGCCGGGTGCGTGCGTTGACAGATTCACTAGCGCCTAGTAATCTGCGGCTCCTCGTTGCCGAGGTGGTGGAATTGGTAGACACGCTAGCTTCAGGTGCTAGTGGGGGAAACCCCGTGGAGGTTCAAGTCCTCTCCTCGGCACCAATTGAAAAGCCGCTGATCTGTCCTCTACTGAGCTTCACACCCAGCATCTTGCGCGCCATTGTAACGCAATGCTGGCAATGACCCCTAGATTTTCTCACCAACGGTTAATCAACGCCAAGGACCCTACGGGCCCTAGTCGACCAAACCAGCAATTTCGGAGCTTGTTAGCCCCGAATTTTCGGCAGCCTCGCAAATCGCACCCCAAGATTGCGGGTCAATCGGGATCCCCGAGGAAAGCCTTTCACGCCGGGATGCCCGCTCGGGATCACCGGGCAAGCGCACCTCATCAAACCCTTCAGCTGGGGCTGCGCTGCGAGCATAGGCTTGCATGCCCGCGACTTCACGACGAAACCCTTGCACGCCACCAAACACGTTGGGGTCAAGAATCAGCATTAACATATGATTGACCGTGATCTCTTTCTGCTGATCAATATCCTGCATCGTCCATTCGCCCGCTAAGGCGCCGCCCAGCAACTCGCACATGAGGGCAAGACCAGAACCCTTGTGCTGCCCAAAAGGCCCGAGTGATCCACCTTCGGCAATAACTGCCGGGTCTCGCGTTGGTCTGCCTGCCGCATCGAACAAGGCATTTTCAGGCACCAGTTCATTTTTCATATCCGCCACGCGAACCTTGCCCAAAGCGATGGCGCTCGTCGCCATGTCCAGAATCAATGGCTCGGACTCAGTCGGCACACCACAGCAAAACGGGTTGGTTTGAAGGCGTTTATCGCGCCCACCCCACATTGAAACAAAGGGTGGATGCCCCACCACGTTGACAAAGTGAATTGAAACCATGCCTGCGGCCACGCACTGCTCTGCATAAGACCCGATCCGGCCTAAATGATGGTTGTTTCGAGAACCAATGCAAGCTATGCCCATCGCTTTGGCTTTCTCGATCCCTAAATCAGTCGCCTGACGACCCACCACCTGACCAAAGCCAAAGCCGCCATCAACCAATAAGACAGCGCCTTGATCTTTCACAACTCTTGCGTCGGCATTCACCTGTAGACCGCCCCGCAGCGCACTGCCCACGTAGTTTGGAATCATGCCAACACCGTGAGAGTCGTGACCCTTTAAGTTTGCCTCAACCAAGTGATCGGCGGTTTCGAAGGCTTTGTCCGCTTGCGCGCCTAGGCGCTCAAAAACAGCCTGCGCAAACCCTTTCAGTTTTTCATGGTTTATTAACATCGATCTGCTCCTTGTAAGGATAGGTTGTACCCGTTTTGTCGTATCGCCTTGACTGCTCTAATGAGCGGACACGCCAAAAGACACCTTGGTGATGCTGTCTTGCAGACCCAATAAAACTTGGCGCAGCATTCTGAAATTAGATTACACGAGGCCTGCGCGCAGGATCCAGCCGATATCTGGGGCAACAGCGCACGCTTTTTAGGTGACGCATTGCCAAACGAGGTGATCAATCATAGATCGGATGAAAGGTGTTAAACGCGGCCTCACAGAAAGCGCCTGGATCATTAAACCGACGGTTTTGATTCAGCCGACTAATCCGATCCATCTGTTCTTTTGATAACACGAAATCTGTGATCGCAAGATTTTCACGCATTCGATGCCCCTGAACGCTTTTAACAATGACCGATGTTTGTCTTTGAACGCCCCACCGCAGCACGATTTGGGCCGGTGTTTTCGAGGCCTCGCCCGCTATCTCGCGAATGGTTGGATGATCCAGCACCAACTCTTGTGCATCAGCCATATCCAATTCTAAATACGAGGTCGCACCAAGCGGTGAAAAGGCCGAAACCGCCAAGCCCTTTTGTTGGGCAAATCGAATCATCCGTTCTTGGGTTAAATAAGGATGGGCTTCTAGCTGCAACACTTCTGGGGCCGTCGCCGCATAGTTCATCAGGTCTTGAAGCAACCCCGCATTATAGTTGCAGACACCAATATGGCCGACCCGGCCAGAAGCCTTGAGCTGCGACATCGCCGCCCAAGTATCCTGCAAAGGCACTTTCGCGAGGCGCATTACGGGTTCAACTGCGTCAGGGTCCTCGATCCATTCAGGCGGGTAGCGCGTCTCGAAGGGCACAAACGCCAATGCAATTGGGAAATGAACCAGGTACAAATCCAAATAATCCAGCTGTAAATCGCGCAGCGTCCGATCAAGCGCCATGGGAACGTGGTCTGGATGATGGTAGGTGTTCCAAAGTTTAGAGGTAATCCAAAGATCAGAGCGCGCGCACAACCCAGCAGCCAGTGCCCGGGCCAGGCCTTCGCCCACCTGCGCCTCGTTGCCATAATCCGCAGCAGAATCAAAATGACGATAACCGGCTTTTACCGCTTCAAACACAACCTCTGCGCATCCCGCCTGGGGTATTTTCCACAACCCAAACCCAATTCCAGGCATATCCTTTATCGTGCTAAACATCCCACTCCCTTTTGATGAAGTCTTGATCGAACGAGCACATTATGAGTCGACCCGATAAGACCGCGCAAACGGAAGGCCCCGCCCTGATTGTGCGGCCTAAATCAACGTTCGCTTAATAATGGTTTCTGACCGATCCGGTCCGGTTGAGATAATATCAATCGGGATACCGCACAAGGCTTCAATCCGTGCCAAGTAAGCCCGTGCATTTTCCGGCAATTCGGTAAACGACTTCACGGACTCGGTGGGTGTGTCCCAGCCCGGCATCATCTCGTACACCGGCGTTGAGCTGCCCGCGGCATCGACTTCGTAGTCCGTGCACAATGCGATTTCCTTCAAACCATCGAGCACGTCCAGCTTGGTGATGCAGAGCCCGGTTAAACTGTTCATCTCCACCACCCTTTGGAGTGCGTGGACGTCCAGCCAACCACAGCGACGAGGTCTGCCGGTTGTCGCGCCAAACTCATGCCCCTTCTCGGCAAGATGTCGGCCAACATCATCCTTTAGTTCCGTCGGGAAGGGTCCTTCACCCACACGCGTTGTATAGGCTTTGGTGATGCCGAGAATATAGTCGAGGTAGCGCGGACCCACCCCGCATCCGCTACTGATCGCACCGGCGGTGGTATTCGATGAGGTCACAAAAGGATAGGTGCCATGATCAATGTCGAGTAGAGCCCCTTGAGCGCCTTCGAACAACACGCTCGCGCCAGTCTTTCGATAACTGGCGAGCGTACTCAAAACATCGCCCATCATCGGTCTTAATTCCGCTAGGAAGTCATAACTTGCTGCAAGACAGGCCTGCAGGGTGACAGGTGCTGCGCCGTAGTATTGCTCGAGCATGAAATTATGCTGGTGCAAGAGCGCCTCTAACTTGAAAATGAGCTGTTCCTGATCGAGCAAGTCCCGAAGCCGAATGCCGCGACGGCCTACTTTATCTTCATAAGCCGGACCAATACCGCGACCGGTGGTGCCAATTTTTTGATTACCCCGCCGCTGCTCAACGCTTTGGTCAAGGGCCACGTGATACGGCATGATAATCGGGCAGTCCAAACTGATCATCAATCGATCCCGAACGGCGACCCCTGCGGCCTCAAGCTCTTGAATTTCTTTTAATAAATCAGGAATAGAAAGGACTACTCCGTTGCCAATAAAGCAGCGCACCTTGGGGTGCAGAATTCCTGAAGGTATCAGGTGCAAGACCGTTTTTTTGCCTTCCACGACCAGGGTATGACCAGCATTATGCCCGCCCTGAAAGCGCACAACGGCGGTGACAGATTCGGTGAGCAGATCAACAATCTTGCCCTTACCTTCATCACCCCAATGGGTTCCGATCACCACTAAATTCTTGTTTGTCATGATGTCCTTATCTCTTAACCCATCGACCACGATTCATTCACTCGTAATCTCTCTAAGTTGCCACTCGTCTGTCAGCCAAACCAGGTCCCAATCGCCAGGAGATTTAATCGCTTCGCCTTCAAGCACAATATCTCCCGAGGCTCGCAGCTGTTCAATCATTCGCCACTGTTCTTGCAGATTACCATCGGCATGGGCAACCACATGAACACGCCTGGCGTCTGGCACGGTTGGAATGGTTTCGCTGATCATCAGCAGTTCGATATCAAATCCGGTGGCAGGACGCGCCCGGCCGAACACAGCGCCAATATTATCGTAGCGGCCGCCCCGAGCCACGCTCTGACCCGACTCTCGGAGGAACACCGAAAAGACCATGCCCGTGTGATAATGCAGCCCGCGCAATTCCGATAAATCAAAGCTCACTTGTACATTTTGATTTCGGGCACTGATCAGTTCGCTGAGATAAGCCAAGTCATCGATTGCAGCAACGAGGCCCGGCCAATCTTTGAATTTATCTTTGACTTGATCAAGAATTCGGTTGTCACCAGCCATCATCGGGAGCTCACAGATCAATTCAGCGAGCGCGTCGGGCAATGCGTGCCTCTGGGTCATCTCTGCTAATTCGTCGTGCGCTTTTTTTTGAACCAAATCAAAGAATTGCGTCTGAACCGGTTCCGGCAATGCTGTCTCGGCCATCAGCGCCCTAAAAAATCGCACGTCGCCCAGTTCAAGCTGAACCGATTGCATGCCCAATTGATTAAGCGCTTCAATCATCAAACTGATGATCTCGACGTCCCCTGCAAGGCTTGGTTCACCGAAGAGCTCGGCACCCACTTTCAGAGGACTACGCGATGCCAGCATGTGCGCCGGGCGACTTTGCAAAACAAAATCCGCATAGCATAGTCGGGTCACCGCATCCTGACCCAAGCTGTGTGCATCGATCCGTGCCGCTTGAGGGGTCAAGTCTGCCGGCAGCCCCATCATCCGGCCTGACAGCTGATCAATCACTTTAAAGGTTTTTAGATCGAGATCTCGCCCGGTGCCGGTTAGCAGCGATTCCAGATACTCAAGCTTTGGTGGAATGATGTACTCATATCCCCAGCTTCGAAAGAGGTCCAACAGAATCCTGCGACCTTGCTCTATCTTGCTCGCGGTCTCAGGCAAGATGTCTTCGACACCATCTGGGAGGAGCCAGTGCTCTATGGTCATAACGCCCTTACTTCCTAACCGTTCAACCAGTACAGCATCAAGGTGCCGAGCACCATCAATACCAGACCGACTATTCTAAGCGATCGTTCATCGAGTCCCTGAGCCTGCATCACCATTGCCTTCCAAGCCTTAGGTGACGCAAACGGCAACAGGCCCTCAATAACCAGCACCAGACAAAGCGCGATCCAAAGATGATCCAGCGTCATCTGCTGACAAGCCTTACCTGCCTACAAGCCGAGGGCTATGATCATTTTTCTAGGGTACTGTTGTTCAAATATTTAAAGAAGTCGCTGTTGGGATCCAAAATAAGCATATCGCTCTTTTGCGCAAAGGTGCGTTTATATGCCGCCATGCTGCGATAAAACTTGTAGAACTCTTTGTCTTCATTAAATGCCTTGGCATAGGTTCCAGCCGCCTCTGCATCGCCCTCACCCCGAACGATCTCAGCTTGACCATAGGCCTGAGCTAAAATGACTTCCCGCTGCCGGTCCGCATCCGCTCGAATACCCACCGCGAGTTCCTGGCCTTTCGCACGATGCTCTTTGGCTTCGATATCACGCTCAGTATTCATTCGATTGTAAACCGACTGACTCACCTCTTGGGGCAAATCAATGCGTTTGACTCGAACATCAACGACTTCTACCCCGAGCTCTTGGTCCGCCACCTCATTCAGGCTGGCAACCAGATCGATCATTAACTCATCGCGCTGTCCAGACACAACTTCATGTAAGGTGCGCTTACTGATCTCGTTTCGCAGACCATTATTAATTCGTTGCTTCAACAGTTCTTCTGCCCGACGCTGATCACCGGAGGTTGCGGTATAGTATTTCTCAACTTTCTTGATTCTGAACTTGGCAAAAGAATCAACAATCAACGCCTTTTTTTCCAAGGTTAAAAACCGCTCGGCTGGCGCATCCACCGTGAGGACCCGACCATCAAAGGCTCTTACTTCCTCGATAAACGGCAGTTTCAAGTGGATGCCCGTTGGGATATCGGCATTCACAACAGCACCCACCCGCAATAATACCCCGCGCTCCATCTCATTGAGGATATAAATAGAATTGGAGCCGACAAACAATAGGCCGGCCACGAAAACGATAATGACTGCTAAACGATTCGACATGGTGTCTCTCCTAAGGTTTTACTGTCGATCCCGACGGGTTCGGACGGAGGTGTTATCTTGCGGACGCTGGGAGATCGAGTCCGATCCGGCCATACCGCCATTGAGTCTTGACACCGCGCCGGCTTGTTGCATCATCCGATCAAGTGGCAGGTACATCATGTTATTACCGCCTTCAACATCGATCATGACCTTCGACGCATTCGACATAACGGCTTCCATCGTGTCGAGATACATTCGCTCGCGCGTCACTTCTGGCGCGGCTTTGTATTCGACGTAGAGCTTGCTAAACCGCTGGGCTTCACCGTTTGCCTGCGCAACAACGCGCTGCCGATAACCTTCAGACTCCTCCAGATAACGTTGCGCCTCACCTCGCGCCTCCGGTATTACTTGGTTAGCATAGGCATCTGCTTCGTTACGAACCCGAACTTCGTCTTCTCGCGCTCGAATCACTTCATCAAAAGCTTCCCGGACCGCGTCCGGTGGCGCAGTCTCATCAACGTTAACCTGTGTCACAAAGATCCCTGTGCCATAGGTGTTCATATAGTCCTGAATTCGGATTTTGATTTCATCCCCCATCACGGCCCGGCCTTCGGTTAGCACCTCATCCATTTCGGTGCTGCCAACCACATGCCGAACGGCACTTTCGGTGGACTGATGCAGACTTTTTTCTGGCTCTCTGACCTGCAATGCGTAGTCTTTCACGTTGTCGATCACGTACTGCACCGTGAGCTTAACCTTCACAATGTTTTCGTCTTCGGTCAGCATTTCCGAGTCGTGCGGATGCGAGCGAACTCTTGAGGTATTGTGGATGATCACTTGGTCTACAATCGGTGGGTACCAACTCAGACCCGGCATGACAACCGCTTCCTGAACCTTACCAAATCGAAGGACAACGCCGCGTTCTTGTTCGTCCAATGTATAGATGCCCATAAAGCCATAACCAATGACAAGCACCCCTAGCACGATGGCAACCAGGGACGATTTCAATCCACCCCCGCCGGCAGAAGCCCCGCCAGCGCCGCTCCCGCCGCCGAACATACCACCTAAATTCTCTTTAAGTTTCTTAAACGCCTCATCTAAATCGGGCGGCCCCTGGTCTTGGCGACTGCCCCAAGGGTCTTTCTCACCATTATTTCCGGGTTCATTCCACGCCATAGTCTTCTCCAAATCCTGAGATTTCGTTTATCTTCCCACTTATTGCATCAAGTTGCATTGCTTAACCTGCTTTCATCGCAGTTAACGCCGCATTCAGTCTGGCCAAATTCTTCTTTTCTATACGAAGGTGCATCGCGATCGTGCCATTTTCATCCATGACCTCTTCAATGACCGAGGCGAGCTCAAAGCATTTCGCGCGAATCATCCCTTGCTCCGGCTTGAGCGTGAGGACCGTTGTCACCACATCGTCTGAAATTAACTCATCGATACAGGATAAAAGCTCAGGCAATCCAACCCCGGTCAGGGAAGAGACTTGAACGGAATAAGGCTTTCCTGCGGCATCTCGGCGCACCAAGGGCCCTGTCACCCCTTGTATATCAGATTTATTTAAGACTAAGAGTTGGGGCACTTCTCTTGCGCCAATTTCACTTAGGACCCCATTCACGGCATCCATGCGTTCTTGTTTTTCGCCTGCTGACGCATCCACCACATGCAGGATCAAGGTGGCCTCGGTGACCTCTTCAAGCGTTGCCTTAAAGGACTCAACCAAACCATGGGGAAGCGCCCGAATAAAACCCACTGTGTCGGAGATAACGGCTTTCCCGGTGAGCGGCAGGCTAATTTGGCGAAGGGTTGGATCCAGCGTCGCAAACAACTGATCTGCGGCATGCACTGCCGACTGGGTTAACCGATTAAACAGCGTTGATTTGCCTGCATTGGTGTAGCCCGCAAGGGCAACGGTTGCGGTTTCCGATCGTGCTCGCGCGCGCCGGCTTTGGTGCCTTTGGCGCTGAACGCGCTCTAATCGTTCTTTAATTTTTTTATTACGCGCTGCCAGCAGCCGTTGATCCGCTTCTAATTGCGTTTCGCCAGCACCCCCAAGCCCCGCGCCCGCGCCGCCCCGTTGACGGTCAAGGTGGGTCCAGCCTCGCACTAAACGGGACGCGCTGTGCTCCAACTGAGCTAATTCAACCTGAAGTTTACCCTCATGGGTTCGAGCTCGCTGCGCAAAAATCTCTAAGATGAGTCCCGTTCGACCCAGCACTCGCAGGTCTAAAGCGCCTTCCAGGTTACGTTCCTGAGTCGATGACAGGTCTTCGCTGAACAAGACCAAGTTGGCACCCGCCGCTTCCGCCGCCACTTTTATTTCGTCGACCTTGCCCGACCCCACCATCGTTTTTGGATGCGGATCCCGGCGCGCGCTTTCAATCAATCCAACGACCGCCATGCCAGCCGACCGTGCCAGCTCTTCAACCTCTTCGTGCGTCGCAAGATCAGAGGTTTTATTCCGAATGAAGACGAGCATCGCCTTTGAGCCGGGCGCTGGCCGATCAAAAAACATAACAGCAGCCTGGGTCTTTAATCGAGCGTCTCCATCGGATCATCATAATCAAGGTTAACCGCTCGCGAGGGCACAACCGTTGAAATCGCTGACTTATAAATCATTTGATTCACCGTGTTTCGCAACAAAATTACAAATTGATCAAAAGACTCAATTTGCCCCTGAAGTTTAATCCCACTGACTAAGAAGATCGAAACCGGGATTCGCTCCTTCCTCAGCGCGTTTAAAAATGGGTCTTGTAGAGACTGACCTTTTGACATAATGGCTCCTAATTCCTTGCCAACGCTGGAAATCCAACGCCCTCATCGTGTTAACAATAGGGTCCCAAGGCTTGATGGGCGCCAATCGCGCTTGCTCGAGCTCAAACTACCTACCGCTTTGCTCGGAAAATTCCAATATACCGACGGCGTCGGCGCACTGCTTCCTTACTATGCTTTGATCAATATGTTGGCGACTGCATCGATTTTCAAGAGCGCATCGAGCGATGGCGTCGATATTTTTTTGACCGTCTCAAACGAACGCAGCCACGTGAACTGGCGTTTGGAGAGCTGCCGGGTCGCGATAATGCCTTTTTGCCGCATTTCATCAAAACCAAGATCACCTTCTAAGTATTGCCAGACCTGACGATAGCCGACCGCCTTCATGGCAGGCAGCGCCTCATGCAAAGCAAACTTCTCGCGCAGATGCTCAACCTCTGCGACCAATCCTTGATTCAGCATTTCATCAAAACGCGTCTCGATTTGACGGTGAAGTTGCGCTCGAGACTCGGGCATGATGGCCACTTCAGTGAGGCTCGCGCCGAGCCCAACCTGACCTTGCGCCTGCAGCGCGGTCAAGGTTCGACCGGTCAGACGCTCAACCTCGAGCGCCCGTTGGAGCCTCTGACGATCAGTCGGCTTGATTCTCAATGCCGCCTCCGGGTCGATCCGCTTCAACTCATCATGCAGCCAGGGCCAACCATTGGCTTCGGCCGCCTGAAGGATCTCAAGGCGGACCGCAGGGTTAGCCTGCGGTAAATTTGCGATCCCATCACGGAGGGCTTTCAAATACAACATAGTGCCACCCACCAGAACGGGCAAACGACCCCTGGCCCGGACGTCGGCAATTGCGCGCCGCGCATCCTGACAAAAATCAAAGGTCGTATAGGGCTCGGTAGGCGCACGAATATCCAGCAAATGATGTGGCACCAAGGCCTGCTGCGCGGCATCGGGCTTTGCCGTACCAATATCCATATCGGTATAGACCTGAGCCGAATCGACGGTAATGACTTCAAGATTGAATCGATCGGCCAATGCATAAGCAAGCGCTGACTTACCCGAGGCAGTCGGCCCAGTGATCACTAGGGCTTGGGTCAAGCTTATTGCCCTCTCATAAATAGACTGTCGAGCTCAGAAAGGGTCAGCTGAAACCAAGTTGGGCGGCCATGATTGCACTGCCCACTACGCTCGGTCTCTTCCATATCCCGCAACAACGCATTCATCTCTGGGATCGACAGTTTCCGATTGGCGCGCACCGAGCCATGACAAGCCATCGTCGACAATATTTCGTCCCGGCCATCATTGATTCGATTGCTGGAACCAAATTCAAGGAAATCCGATAACACATCGCGCACCAACTGCTCTGGATTGTCTCGGCTCAGCATGGACGGAACCCCACGAATGATCACGCTCTCCTCAGAGACAACCTCAAGCTGGAGCCCAATTTCAGTCAGTTCATGAGAACGATCCGTGATCAATGCCACTTCGCGGGCACTCAGTGCGAGGCTAACCGGGACGAGTAGGGGCTGGGTTTTAAGGCCATCTGCATCCATCGCCCGCTTTAACCGCTCATAGGTAATCCGTTCATGAGCCGCATGCATGTCAACTGCAACCAAGCCATTCACATTTTGAGCGAGGATATACACCCCGTGTAATTGGCCGAGGGCATAGCCCAAAGGCGGAATCAACGCGCCATCGTCTTGACCCGCATCCAACCCAACGGTTGATCCGGTCCAGTTGCTCGGCATCTGACTGGGCGACTGGGACAAGCCAAAGAATCCCGTGGACTGATTCTGGCGATTGGTGAAGGCCATATTGCGCTGCACATAACTGGGATCAAACGATCCGAGCGGTGGTTGCTCGCCGTCAAAGCCGGCCTCCAGCACTTGATTGGGTCCGCTCTGGCCTTCTGGCCGCACGGAGGCCAAGACCTGGTGAATCGTCCGATAAATCAAATCGTGAACGCCACGGCTCTCGCGAAAGCGAACTTCATGCTTGGTTGGGTGGACATTCACATCGACCAAATTCGGATCCAGATTCAAAAATATGGCATACACTGGATGCCTGCCATGAAAGAGCACGTCCTTATAACCCTGCCGCACCGCGTGACTGCAAACCTTGTCACGAATGCAGCGATCATTCACAAAAAAATACTGCTGGTCGGCTTGGCTTCGGGAATACGTAGGGAGCGAAATCCAGCCCTTTAGCTGCATCGACCCAATCTGCTCTTCAAAATACAGCGCTTGATCTAAAAAACTCTGGCCAAAAACCGCTTTAATACGATGGTGTTGATCCTCGATGGCGCTTGCCGCCTGAAATTGACGATAAACCTTTCCATTATGCGTCACCATGATCGCGACTGCCGGATGACTTAACGTCATTTTTCGAATCACATCGTCAATTCGACCGAGTTCGGTTTTTTCCGCTCTCAGAAACTTTCTCCGGGCAGGCGTGTTGAAAAATAAATCCCTAACTTCAACGGTCGTCCCTTGAGGATGCGGCGCGGGGATGACCTCAGAGGTCATATCTTCGCCGTGAACTTGCACTGAATACCCTGACTTTTCAGCGGTTGCATTCGAGGTCATCACCAACTTAGACACCGAGGCGATTGAGGCCAATGCCTCCCCCCGGAAACCCAGCGAGCGAATCCCCTCTAAATCCGACTCTGTAAAAATCTTGGAGGTTGCATGGCGCGACAGGGCAAGCGCCAAATCGTCCCGCGGAATGCCGCGACCATTATCCCGAACCCGAATGAGCTGGCTGCCACCGGCTTCAAGCACTAAATCGATTCTTGAGGCGCCGGCATCAATCGCATTTTCAACGAGCTCTTTGACGACCGATGCTGGCCGCTCTACCACTTCCCCGGCGGCAATCTGATTGGCTAATCGACTGGATAATAGTTGGATTCGATTCACGAGCGCTCCGGAATTTTTAAAACCTGGCCAACCCTAAGACGGTCGGATTTTAGAGCATTCAAAGACTTCAAAGCGCCTTGAGACACACGATATCGCTGCGCAATCTCAGACAAGGTATCGCCGGATTTTATTTTATAGGCAACCACCCGCTTTGCTTGCGAGACCTTCTGGGCCAACAGCGTGCCCTCCGGCGGAGTTTTATAAAAATAGGTCGAAACACCCTTGAATATTGCACCAGCCATTCTCTTCTGATGGGCCACGGTCCGTAATTTTTTAGCCTCGCCTGGGTTTGAGATAAACCCAGTTTCAACCAAGATAGACGGGATGTCAGGTGACTTCAGAACGATGAAGGACGCTTGCTCAACGTTCGCTTTGTGCAACTTGTTAATCGGCGCGATCGATTTGACGACCTCTGCACCCATTTCTAAACTCGCACTCAAACTCGCCGTCATCGACAGATCCAGCAGCACGCCTGCCAGAACATCATCCTTATCGTCCAGACTCACGCTGCCCACGCCGCCAATTAAATCCGCTCGGTTTTCCTTCTCGGCAATCCAGCGGGCAGTTTCACTGGTCGCGCCCCGCTGAGAAATCGCAAAGACGGATGCCCCGCTGGCGGATGCCGTTTTCCAGGCATCCGCATGGATCGAGATGAAGACATCGGCTTGATTGTCTCGCGCCAGCTGAGTTCGAGCTCGATGCGCAACATAGTAGTCGCCGCCGCGGGTTAAAACCGCTTTGAAACCCGGTTCCGCATTGAACCGATCAGCGAGCCGTTTCGCGATTGCCAAAACCACCGTTTTTTCATACGTGTTACCGGGTCCAATGGCGCCCGGGTCATCACCGCCGTGACCCGGATCAATCGCAACAATAATATCTCTCAGTGGTTGCTCAATTTTTGGTTCGGTCGCGGGGATCGATTGGTCGCTAAGCGTTGGAAACAAATCGATCACCAACCGATCATCATATTGGGCGATGGGTTTGAGTAAAAAGCTTCTCGGTTTAACCGACTCAGATAGATCTAAAACAACTCGTAAATCCGCTTGCTTGTCCGATGAAAACCGGATGTCCGTGACCGCCGTGCCTTTGAAGTCCTTTGATCCAAGCGGTTGCCGGCGCGCTGGTTTGGCTAAAGTCGTCTCTGGCAGATCAATCACTAAGCGCAGCGGGTTTTCGAGGACAAACAGCGTGTGGTCTAAGGGTTCGCTAACATCGAACACCAATCGAGTCTTTTCTGGTGAGGCATGGAGTCTGATGCTGTTAACGGTTGGGCTCGCCAATGCAGCAGAAGCCAAGAAGCACGACACCATTAAGCCGCAGCATCTTTGAAGGCCCCAGGACCCAAAAGCGCTCAGGCGTAACTTTACGGTCATGCCGGCAACCTTGTGAGCGCACGCCCTCCTTTGTCTGTGCCTGACTGCACAAACAAGCGGCGGCTGGTATCTCCAACGACCCGCATTTCAATCTCCAGATCCGGCTTAGGTAATAGCCCGAGTCCTTTCTCTGGCCATTCAATTAAACACAGCGCTTGGCTTGTAAAATACTCATCAACGCCCAGATAGTTTAACTCGTCTGGATCACTGAGTCTGTAAAGGTCGAAGTGATAGACCAGGTGCACTGGCAACTCGTAAGGCTCGACCAGCGTAAAGGTCGGGCTTTTCACCGCCCCGCTATAACCCAGAGCCCGCAACACACCTCGGCAGAGCGTGGTCTTTCCCGCGCCCAGATCACCCTTTAGAAAAACAATTCCGGATCCTTCGAGCACGTCGACCAAGCGCCCGCCGAATTGCTCGGTCGCCTTGTCTGAGTTGAGCAGCCAGCTCATAACGTCATTCCCGAAAGCGAGCGACCCACGTGCCGCACCACATCTCGCGCGAGCAACCCCACTTCGCCCTGTTGAGCGGTCGCCATCTGGGCGGCTCGGCCATGATGCGCAACCCCCAATTCAGCGGCGCGACTCAGCGGTTGCCCCTGAGCAAGCAAAGCCCCCAAAAGCCCTGATAGCACATCGCCCATCCCAGCCGTTGCCATTGCCGGCCCGCCCAATACATTAATCGCGATACCCGTATCCGATGCGACAAGCGTTGCAGCCCCTTTGAGCACCACCACGGCGCCGTACTCAGACTGCAGTTGACACACGACGGTCAATCGGTCCGGGTCAACCTGATCACGACGGAGTAACCTTGCGGCCTCCAAGGGATGTGGCGTAATGATGCAATCCACTAAGGCGGCGGGCGCCTGAGCCAGCAGGTTTAGGCCGTCGGCATCAAGGACAAGGGGTTTACCAGCGGCAATGACTTGTCGAAACAGGTTCTGAGCCCACGCGTCTTGGCCTAAACCAGGCCCCAGCACCACGGCCTGGACGCGACCCAATAGGTCCGTTATGTCATCGGTTTCATTAACGCCCCGAAACATCACCTCAGGACATCGCGCTAAAAACCCAGATCGATGCCCCTCGCGGCTCACAACGGACACCAGGCCCGCGCCACTACGCAGAGCCGCCTCGCTGGCTAGAAGGCCCGCGCCCCCGAAGCCGGTGTTGCCACCCACCACCAGCAGATGTCCAAAATGGCCCTTATGTGCTTTGTTTTGACGCGCCGGTAACCTTGGCGCCTCCAGAATCCGCAACCCCTTGTCAGCGTGCTTGGCCAGCAAGATGTCTGGCAGGCCTAGATCAGCCAAGATGATCTCGCCGGCATAATCTGGACCATCCTGACTGAACAACCCTATTTTCAGTGCGAGGAAGGTCACCGTGATCGCGGCCCGAACGCAGACCGCCCCCACCTCACCTGAGTCGGGCTGTAAACCAGACGGCAGATCAACTGCGACGACAGCGCTGCTGCTCGCATTGATTGCGGTGATGGCCGAGCGATACGCTGACCGAATCTGGCCGTGAACGCCAAGCCCTAATAGAGCGTCAACCAATATGGCCCGGTCCAGAACAGCCCCCTCAAACGCCTCAACGATTGCTTGGCTGTTTTGACAAACTGCCAGCGCGTCGCGCGAGGCTTCGGTTAACTTTTCCGGGTCACCGACAAGCGCAACTTGAACCAACCAGCCCCGATCTGCCAACCCCGCTGCGACCAAAAAGCCGTCGCCTGCATTATTTCCCGACCCACAAAACACCTGCGCCCTTTTGGTATCGCCATAGCGGGTTAAGATCACCTCGACAACGCGCCGCGCGGCCAATTTCATCAACTGAAAACTGGATATGTCATAATCCTGCGAGTATTGCCGATCAATTTCTTTAATGACCGAGGCCGGGTAAAGCTTTGACGCTGTCATAATGACCCTCGTGCCCTGAAGCGCATTATTATAGCCAAACCTACGGGCACCACTGGGAAAATATTGATGTCGTTGCAAGACCTTAAAAATCAGATTCCCCAATGGGCCGAGGCGCTAGGCTTTTCAGCTACCGGGTTTGTCAAGCTCGACCGCAGTGATCATGAGGCGCACCTATTAAGATGGCTGCGCCGCGATCACCACGGCAGCATGGATTACATGGCGCGCAATGTCGATCTGCGGGTCGACCCCGCTGGGTTATTACCCGGGTCTCTCAGCGCAATTACCGTCCGAATGGACTATTTGCCGGTCTCAGAGATGGCAAAAATTGAAAGCACCCTCGCCGCACCGAGCCAAGCCTACGTTGCCCGCTATGCCCTCGGCCGGGATTACCATAAAGTCATTCGCCGTCGCCTGACCCAGCTTGCAACCCAAATCAATGACGCAGCACTGGCCCTGGGTATAACCGATTGTGTGACCCGGGCCTGCACGGATTCGGCGCCTATTCTTGAAAAACGCTTTGCTGAGCAATCTGGCTTAGGTTGGATCGGAAAAAATACCCTGCTGCTCAACCAAAAACGCGGATCCTGGTTTTTTATTGGCGAACTGCTCACCAACCTACCTTTTAGCGCCCCAAGCGAGACCTCAGCCAACCATTGCGGCAGCTGCACTCGATGCTTGGATGTCTGTCCAACCAAGGCGTTTGTTGGGCCCTTTGAGTTAGATGCCAAGCGGTGTATTTCTTATTTAACGATTGAATCCAAAGCGGCGATCCCAGAACCGCTCAGAGTCGCGATGGGCAATCGGATCTTTGGCTGTGACGACTGCCAGATGGTCTGTCCTTGGAACAAGTTTGCGGCGGCGTCAGTGGATCCTGTTTTCGAACCAAGACCAGACTTTGAGCAGGCAGCATTAACAACCCTCTTCGCCTGGAGCGAAGCCACCTTTTTAGAAAAAACCCAAGGCTCCGCGATCCGGAGAACAGGTTACTCCGGCTGGTTGCGAAATATCAGCGTGGCGCTCGGCAATGCAGACTATGATCCAGAAATTCTGGCAAGCCTTCAGGCTAAACGCCCGTCGACCAACCTCATGGTGCAAGAGCACATTGATTGGGCCATTCAGCAACAAGTTTTAAAGCGTGACGCAGGCGGCCCGCGGTCTACATCTTGAATACGTGCTCTCGATAGACCTTCAGCTCATCAATGGATTCGCGAATGTCATCCAAAGCACGGTGCTTGCCTTGCTTGATGACTAAATCCATAACTTCCGGCTTCCAGCGCATCACCAGCACCTTAATCGCACTGACATCCAGGTTTCGATAGTGAAAAAACCGCCCGAGCTCAGGCATGTGACGATCAATAAACCGCCGATCTTGACCAATACTATTCCCGCACAGGGGCGAATCTCGCGGGCCGACATAATCCTGTAAGAACGCAAGCGTTTCAGCTTCCGCCTCGGCCTCGGTCACGGACGACGCAATCACCCTTGCGGTCAACCCGGATGCACCGTGATGCTCAGTATTCCACTCATCCATCATATTCATCCGGGCTTCGGTTTGATGAATCGTTAAACAAGGGCCCTCGGCCACAATATTGAGCTGGGAATCGGTAATGATGGTTGCCATTTCCAAGACCAGATCTGTGTCTGGATCCAAACCAGTCATTTCCATATCGATCCATACCAAGTTGTTCGAATCTACCGTCATAAGAATCTCCTCTTTGAACCAAGCGACGAGCTGCGACTCATGATTCCTATTTAACCCGAGTCAACCGTAAAATACGAGACTGCGGGACAAACCCACCGGCGCTGATCGATTACCCATCACAACCAGGCACCAACCGTTTCAGCGCCTGAGCCTGAGCAAACCAAACGCCAAGGATCCATGAGACCCATAGATTGCGTTAGACTGCACCGAGTGCAATGCCTCATCGCAAACTGTGAGCGGCATTCGGCAATCGACTTATTTGCAATTGGCCAATTTATGACCCGACTCTTTATTCTGTTTCAGTATCTGATTCCTCAGCACGTCTTGTCCCGCTGCATTGGCTATGTCGCTCGATCTGAGATCCCTTGGTTTAAGAATTTTGTCATTAAACAATTCGACGGCATTTATAACATTGACTGGTCCGTGGCCGTACGCAAAGAACCCGAACAATATGTTTCGTTTAATGATTTTTTTACTCGGGCGTTAACCGATGATGCTCGTCCGCTCACTGGCAGACTGGTATCGCCTGCCGACGGTCTGGTTTCAGTTACAGGGGACATCAAACACCAACGCGCAATTCAAGCCAAAGGCCACGATTATTCAATCCCTCAATTGCTGGGTGAGGCCTTACCAGAGTCGTTTAATAATGGCAGTTTTCTCACCGTTTACTTGGCGCCGAGTGACTATCACCGAGTGCATTTCCCGCAACAAGGGGCACTACAGAATGCTCGATATATTCCGGGCGCCCTTTTTTCCGTTAACCAGAAAACCGCCGCCCACGTCCCGGGGCTATTCACTCGAAACGAGCGCTTGGTACTGCGTCTTACCTCAAACGAGGGGGATTATTATCTGGTTCTGATCGGCGCAATGATTGTTGCCGGCATTCAACCGTTTTGGCAGCCTGAACCCTTCAAAGCGCAACGACCGATCGATCAACCAATGCAGGCGCTGGCCGTTGATCAAGGCCAAGAGGCGGGTCGATTTTTATTGGGCTCGACCGCGATCTTAATTACACAGGCGAACCAAAACTGGTGCGTCACACCAGGCGCCACCATTAAGATGGGTCAAACCCTCGTTAACTAATGATTCGGCCAGGGAAATAGTTGAACCTCGGATAAGGCTTTAGCCTCTAGCCAAACCATCACCAATCGATCAATTCCGAGTGCAACGCCGCTACAGGGCGGCATCAAGGCACTCGCTTCGGCGAACGCGCTATCAAAAGCAATGCTCGGCAGGCCGCGATTGACTCGAGCAGCTGCCATCAAGGTATGCCGGCTCAAAATAGCCGCCGGATCCCGAAGCTCAAGATAACCATTGGCTAACTCAGTACCCTGCCAATACAACTCGAATCGCTGAGCAGCACCGGTGCCAGGATCAATTTCCGCGAGCGCTGCCTGACATTGTGGAAACTCGGTCAGAAAAAAAATGTCCCCGAGACTGGGTTGAAGAACCTCCAAAAACAAAAAGTCTAAACAATCTGACCGGAACTGATCATCGTCGTATGGCTCTAAGTGGGTAACCTGCGCACCCGTTTCTTGCACCCACTCCCAAAGGCTCGACAAGTCGGCCTCATTTGGATTAACACCAAAGCGCGCCTCAAACACCGACCGGAACGAATAAACCGGCAAGTCGGCCCGACGCGTACGCCAAATCTCGGGGGGTTCGGGCAAGGTATTTAACAGGTCAACGACTTCGGACATCAGACCCGTTAAGCCAAGGCCGGGACGATACCATTCGAGC
This sequence comes from Pseudomonadales bacterium, assembly GCA_017854255.1. GTDB lineage: Bacteria > Pseudomonadota > Gammaproteobacteria > Pseudomonadales > Azotimanducaceae > UBA9926. The sequence goes on along the minus strand of JAFMIA010000005.1, from coordinate 42,639 downwards.
ATGGTGAATTCTGGATTATGCTGGCGCCCATGATCTCCGCGCCGAAACGCTGGGGTAATCTCGAAGATGGCCTCACCATAGAAGGCTAAGGCCCGTTTTAGCGCATATTCTGGGGAGGTTTGAAGGAATAATTTGCCCGCTTTGTCCGAAACTTCAAAGCTCGCCAACTGCGCATCAAACGTACCCGATCGGCTCAGGGACGGCGTTGAAACCTCCGTCACAGATCTTGCCTCGAAGAACTGCCGAATGGCGGCGAGCATCTTGCCGCGCGCCTTCAATACAGGCCATGTCGGCATCGATTGGCCAGCCTGGCTCACGCGCTCTTACTACGCCCCTGGTATTCACCCGTCCGGGTATCAACACGAATGGATTCACCAATATTAATAAATAGTGGGACTTTCACCATCGCGCCCGTCGACAAGGTTGCCGGCTTTGAGCCGCCCGTTGCCGTATCGCCCTTGAGCCCGGGATCCGTTTCAACGATGTCCAAATCAACAAAATTCGGTGCGACGACGAGAATCGGCACATCATTCCACAAGGTCACCGTACACCGGCTATTTTCCTTCAACCACTGTATCCCTTCGCTGACCGCATTTTTATCCGCTGCAATTTGCTCAAAACTGTCATCGGTTTTCATGAAATGCCAATACTCGCCGTCTGAATACATATATTCCATCTCGTATTCCATGACGTCAGCGCCTTCAAGGCTCTCCCCCGACTTGAAGGTTCTCTCCCAAACCCGACCTGTTTTCAAGTTCTTCAGTCGAACGCGATTGAACGCTTGCCCCTTACCCGGCTTCACAAACTCATTTTCCACAATGCTGCAGGGATCCCCCTCAAGCAAAACCTTCAAGCCAGATTTAAATTCGTTCGTGGAATAATTGGCCATAACTACCCTCTACCTGCAATGTGCTTAATCTATCAAGACGCTATCTTACCGAGATTGTACAGTCGATGGCGAGGCCGTTGGACTAGGAGGCGCCAAGCTGGTCTCGATCGCTGATTCCCAACAAATAAAGAATACTATCCAGTCCCAGGGTAGAAATTGCGTGCCGAGACCGCTCTCGCACCAAGTCCTTCGCGTGATACGCAATGCCCAGCCCGGCTGCGCCCAGCATTTCTAAATCGTTTGCGCCATCGCCCACGGCAATGGTTTGCGCCATCGAGATGCCTTCTTTCTCCGCCAGCGCTCTGAGGATTCGTGCTTTCGCTTCGGCATCCACGACAGGGGCCAAAACGCGTCCGGTTAGGAAACCGTCAACAATTTCCAACCGATTCGCAAAGACATGATCAACACCCAATTGGGCCTGTAGGGCATGACCAAAATAATCAAAGCCACCAGACAAAATCGCCGTCTTGTAGCCCAATAACTTGAGGGTTTTGAACAACGACGCGACCCCTTCGGTCAGTGGCAATTGGGCGGCAACCGTACTGAGGATTGTCTCGGGTAAGCCCTCAAGCAGCGCCACACGCCGGATCAAACTTTCCCGGAAATCAAGTTCTCCAGACATCGCTTGGTGGGTAATTTTGGCAACCTCAGCCCCAACACCCTTGTGTTTTGCCAACTCGTCAATGACTTCGGTTTCAATCAGCGTAGAGTCCATATCAAAAGCAATGAGTCGTCGATGCCGACGATAGATGCCGTCTTCCTGCACGGCAAGATCCAGCGTCAGTTCCGTCGCCAGCGCCATCAGTTTTTTCCTGAATAACGGGCTCGGGGTACCCCGAAGTGACCATTCAAGACACGCCCGCGTGGGCTTTTCGGACGGCTCAAGCGGGACGCGCCCAGAGAGCCGATTAATATGATCAATATTCAAGCCTTCATCGGTCACAATGCGCGCTAACCGGGACAATTGTGCTGCCGTTATTTTTCGACCCAGAATGGTCAAGATGCTACGCGTCTGGCCCTGCCGCCTGACCCAGTCAGAATACTCAAGATCTGTCACAACTGCCGCTTCAACCGACAACCCCTCTGCCACACACATCGTTTTTAGTTGATCGATCGCGCTATTTTGCTCAAGTCCTGAACGCACCAAAATGCCCAGCGTTAAATAGTCATGAATAACCGACTGCCCCATATCCAGAACTTCCATTCCGGCCTGGGCGAGAATATTCGTCAATTTTGCCGTTAACCCACGACGGTCTTGACCCGTGACATTGATAAGAAAGACGTTCTGCATCGTTTTAATTCCTCGACGAGCGCGCATTATCCAACAATTGACGCATCGGCGACAGCCGACAAGTTAGTACGATATACTGCGCGCCACGAATCCTTCGATGTTTGTCATGCAAGATTTGCGCTTTCGCATATTAACGCTGTGTATCGTGCCTTTTCTAATTGGCAGTGGCCTTGTACTCCTGACCGCTGTCATCAGTCTTCAATCTCAAACAGACCAAGCTGAACGGCAATTGGCTGAAACCTTACTGACGCATAAAACACCCGACGCCGCCCTGTATTTGGCCACAAAGGATTGGGTCGCGCTCGCCGTGATTCTGGATCAATTGGCGCAAGCGACTGGCATGGGTCGCGCCGAAGTCGTAAGCCCTGATAACCGTTTAGTGCTCGCCAGCGGCCAGGCCCCGGCAGCGCGCGCCGAGTACACGGCGGCCTTAGAGTATGAAGGTTTAATCATCGGGCAGCTGTCACTGATCGTGAATCGAGCGCCAAGCGCCGCTTTGATGCGGGCCCTCCTGATTCAGACCCTCTGTATGATTTCCGCCATGACCGCTGTCATGGGCTTCACCGCGTGGAAGTTCGGCGACTTCATTTTGATTTGGCTCAGTTTGAAGTTCGGCCAAAAAGCAACCGCACCCAACCCAGTTGTCGAGCATACCCCAACGCCTTCAAACAGTGCCGTGGTGGCGATATTTTGCATCAAGCTCGACCCGGCAAGACTTGTGCCTTTAGCGGCGCTCAAGGCAACTGCCGGCCAGTGTTTCGGAAAATTGACCGAGCTTCAACCCGGGGATTATGAAGTCCACTTCCAGCAAGCTGACCCGGCCCAAAAAGGCCTCGAATTCTTTGAGGCGATGCATACTCAACTGGCGGCCGTGCCCGGTCTTAACATTCGCATGGCCTATGGCATTGACCAAGCTGAGGCCTCGGAAGGCCTTGGAAAACGCGTTAAATATCTGGCCTCGTTGAGTCGGGGCATGCTCGTTTTAGATGAGCAAACCAAGACTCAGCTCGCGCACATCAGTCATCCCGCTTTTGAAACCGCGCCATTGTCGTCGTCATTTGCCTCAGACCTCGTCCTGCACACCCTCACAATGAACGCTGCTGGCCAAAGTGTTTAATCAGCGCTTCAATTCCACACGATCGACTTTTTGAAATCCTCGCGGCAATTTTAAGCCGCGACGGGCACGCTCACCTCGATAATGGGTCAACTCTTTGAGCGTTAGCGTGATGTGCCGTTTACCCGAATAAACCGTCAGTGCGTCGTTTTCCGAAAAAATCACGACATGCCCGAGGAATTCAGTTCTACTTTTTAAGGCTGCGCTGGGTATGTTAATCAATTTATTGCCTTTGCCTCGCCCTAGTTCTGGCAACTCTTTCGCTTCAAATATCAACAACCGTCCTTCGGTAGTAAAGGCCGCAATCAACTGATCCTCTGACGACTCGACCCGACAAGGCGACATTGCTTGCGCCCCATTCGGCACGCTGAGATAAGATTTCCCCGCCTTATTTTTACTGATCATATCCTCGACTCGGCCGATAAACCCGTAGCCCGCATCGCTAACAATGAGATACTTTTGGTCCGGTTCATCTAAAATTAAACCGGTAAAGCGGCTCCCGGCCGGGGGATTGAGCTTACCCGTTAGCGGCTCGCCTTGACCCCGAGCCGACGGCAAGGTGTGTGCGGCCAGCGCGTAACTGCGGCCCGAACTGTCGATAAACACCGCGGTTTGATTTGATTTACCCAGGGCCGCAACTTGGAACTGATCCCCCGATCGATAGCTCAGTTCCTCGACTTTTACCTCATGGCCCTTCGCCGCGCGAACCCAACCGTTTTCTGACAAGACCACCGTGATCGGGTCGTTCGACATCAGGTCTCGTTCAGAAAAGGCCTGCGCCTCTTGGCGCACAACAATTTTCGATCGCCGAGCATCGCCATAGGTTTCGGCATCTTGCAGCAACTCTTTTTTAATGAGCGTCCGGAGCCGTGCTTTAGAGCCAATAATCTGCTCCAAGGACTGACGCTCAACGGCAAGCTCGTCTTGCTCGCCCCGAATCTTGACTTCTTCGAGCTTCGCAAGCTGCCGCAGCCTCAAATCGAGGATCGCCTCGGCTTGACGGTCACTTAGCGCGAAGCGATCAATCAAAACCTGTTTCGGTTTATCTTCAGTTCGAATAATGTGAATCACTTCATCAATGTTCAAGAACGCGATCATCAAGCCTTCAAGGAGATGCAGGCGATCCAAAATCTTCTCGAGCCTATACTGCAAACGCCTTAGAACGGTGGTTTGTCGATACTCTAGCCACTGGCTTAGGATTTCTTTGAGCGAGCACACGCCCGGCCGACCGCTGAGTTGGATCACATTTTGATTAACCCGATAGGTCCGCTCTAAATCCGTGCTGGCAAAAAGGTGGCCCATCAACGTATCCAGATCGACCCGGTTACTCTTGGGCACAATCACGATTCGCGTTGGATTTTCATGATCGGACTCATCGCGCAAATCGACCACCATGGGCAGTTTTTTGGCCTGCATCTGGCCTGCAATTTGCTCAAGGATTTTGGTGCCTGACACCTGGTAGGGCAGGGCTTCAATGACGATCTCACCGGCCTCGACGCTATAAACCGCTCGAGCCCGAACCGAGCCGCGACCGGTTTCATAGGTTTGCTGAATCTCTTCAGGGCTCGAGATAATTTCTGCCCCGGTTGGGAAATCTGGACCCCGGACGTGGGTCATCAGGTCCGCAACCGTCGCTTTCGGCGAATCCAGCAGATGAATGCAGGCACTGACAATTTCGTTTAAGTTGTGCGGCAAAATGTCGGTTGCCATACCGACGGCGATGCCGGTGCCGCCATTGAGCAACAAGTTGGGCAGACGCGCCGGCAACACAACCGGCTCATCCATCGTGCCATCAAAGTTTGGAATCCAATCAACCGTACCCTGACCGAGCTCCGACAATAACACTTTGGAATACTGGGTGAGTTTCGACTCGGTGTAGCGCATGGCCGCATAGGATTTCGGGTCATCGGGCGAACCCCAGTTGCCCTGGCCATCGACCAACGGGTACCGATACGTAAAGCTCTGAGCCATTAGGACCATCGCTTCATAACTCGCAGAGTCGCCATGGGGATGGTATTTGCCGATCACATCACCAATGGTGCGCGCAGACTTCATATATTTGGCATCAGCCGTTAACCGCAGCTCACTCATTGCGTAGGTTATCCGACGCTGAACGGGCTTCAAGCCATCACCAATATGCGGCAAGGCCCGATCATTGATCACATACATTGCGTAGTTTAAGTAGGCACTTTCAGTAAATTCAGCCAGCGATTGGGTTTCGATGTTGCTGACATCTTGCTCGAGTGTCATGGTTTTTCCTTGAATCTAGTTCAGTTCGGCGAGGTCGCCTTTGCGTTCCAGCCAAATTTTACGATCGCCCGCCCGTTTTTTAGCGAGCAGCATATCCAATAGGTTATCCACTGCCTGCGTGTCCTCGACGGTCAAGCGCACCAATCGCCGGGTATCAGCTGACATCGCGGTCTCTCTAAGCTGGAGCGCATTCATCTCACCCAGGCCTTTGAAGCGTTGCACCGAGACCTTGCCCTTGATCTTTTGACTTTCAATCCGATTCAAAATGGCAGCCCGCTCGGACTCATCCAGCGCATAAAAAACCTCTTTCCCAACATCGACCCGATACAAGGGCGGCATTGCGACAAAGACGTGGCCTTCTCGGACCAAAGCTGGGAAATGGCGCACGAACAACGCAATCAGCAGGCTACAAATATGCAAACCGTCGGAATCGGCATCGGCCAATATACAAATTTTGCCATAGCGTAATCCGGACAAATCATCGGAGCCCGGATCCATCCCAAGCGCTACGGAAATATCATGGACCTCTTGGGAGGCAAGAATATCCGCTGAATCCACTTCCCACGTATTGAGGATTTTACCTTTGAGCGGCATGATGGCTTGGGTCTCTCGATCGCGCGCTTGCTTTGCAGAACCGCCGGCGGAATCCCCCTCAACCAGGAACAATTCGCCCATCATCGCATCCTGACACGAGCAATCGGTCAGTTTGCCGGGCAACGCCGGGCCGGTTGTGACCTTCTTTCGCGCGATCTTCTTGCCCGCACGCAATCGCGCTTGCGCATTATTAATGGCCATTTCGGCCAGCTTTTGACCTTCTTCGGTATGCTGATTCAACCAAAGACTAAAACTGTCTTTAACAGCAGAGGAAATGTAGCCGGCGATATCTCGAGAATTTAATCGATCTTTGGTTTGACCCGCAAACTGGGGATCCAGCATTTTCGCGGACAAAACATACGCGCACCGCTCCCAAATATCTTCGCCGGAAATTTTCAGTCCCCTGGGCAATAGGTTCCTAAATTCGCAAAACTCACGCAAAGCTTCTAGCAAGCCGGTTCTAAACCCATTGACGTGGGTCCCGCCCATGCCCGTCGGAATGAGGTTGACGTAACTTTCAGTCAGGGGCTGGCCACCCTCTGGCAGCCATTGCACGGCCCAATCAACTGCTTCGTTCGGACCCGACTGCGCACCGGTAAAGGGCTCACTGGGCAAAACCTCAAAACCGGCAAGCTCCATCGACAGGTAATCTTCTAAGCCTTCCGCGTACAGCCATTCTGTTGTTTGATCCTCAACATTTGTTTCATGCTCATTTTTAAAAATGACTCTGAGCCCAGGGCACAGCACCGCTTTAGCGCGCAGCAGGTGCTTGAGCCTTGAAACCGAAAACTTCGGACTGTCAAAATATTGCGGATTGGGTTTGAATTCGATCGTGGTACCCGTATTCCGCTTACTGACCGGTTCAAGGACCGTTAAGGGCGAGACCTTAACGCCATCTTTAAACCCCATGTGGTGCAGGTTGCCTTCGCGCTTCACAAACACCTCAAAGCGCTCGGACAGTGCATTAACCACCGACACGCCAACACCATGCAGCCCGCCTGAGAAACGATACTGATCGCTGTTGAACTTTGCGCCAGAATGCAGCCGCGTCAGAATTAACTCAACGCCGGATACTTTTTCCTTTTGATGCAAATCAACGGGCATCCCGCGACCATTGTCACTGATCACCATGGCATCGTCTTTTTGCAGAATGACCACAATTTCGTTGGCGTGGCCTTCCAGCGCTTCATCGACGCAATTATCGATCACTTCTTGGGCCAAGTGGTTGGGACGCGTCGTTTCGGTATACATACCAGGCCGTTTTCTAACGGGATCTAGACCCTCTAAGACTTCGATCGAATCCGACTGATAATTACTGGCCATAAATTTTAAATTCCAACGCTTAATGACTTCTTCAGGCAGCCCATGTGCATGCCACAGGCCGGATTTCAACTTTGTTTCGGTAGGAACTCAGTCCAGATCTCAGCGGACCCGAGCGCTCGCGAGATTATAACGGGAAAGAATCCCAGCCGTATCAATCATCGACCATCATTACCGTGTCTTGGGTTCGACCGTGCTCAATACAAACCGCGAGCAACTCCCCAAGGGCACGATTAACCTGTGATTTTTCATCTGGATGATGGAGCGCTTGATTCGGCATTTCGTAGCGCTGTCGCAACTTTTGATGATCGCCAATCCCAAGCACTTCGGCCGTTGAAAGATCATGGTACAAACAAATCGATAATCGCGGCCAAACCAACCAAGACAGTTGGTCCAAGCCGCCCGTGACCGAAATCGTAACGAAGGTCGTGTAGGGGCACCGCTCGGTCACCTTAATGTCTACATCGACCTCACGCTCGCCAAGCGATACTGCAAACACCAAGGCATCAAGGGTGTGATGATTTGGGAACAGCTGCAAAAACCGAATGTAATTGGCATCACAGCTTTCCAAATCAGCACTCAGATTTGGTACATAACGACGATTTTTCCGAGTCTCTTTAACGTTCATCACAGCCCTTGTCTCGGAATCAAGCCTATCACCTTTTCGGGGCCAAGCGTTCGTCCGAAGCCGCCTTTAAACAATCATACTCGATCAAAAGCGCCTGCACGCGATCCCGAATATCATCGCGAGAGGCTCTAAAAACGGTCTCGATATCGGCCACCAAACCTTCAGCGCCGGCCGGGTCTGGGAGCGGCCAATGGATTCTTGCAACCCTTGCCGGCACGACAGGGCAATGCTCATCAGCATGCCCACAAACCGTTACAACCAGATCGAGTCCGTCAAAGTCGCGCGTACTGATCACCTTTGAGGTCTGAGCACTGATATCAACCCCGGCTTCCAACATCACTTGAACCGCTCGAGGATTTAAACCATGGGCCTTGATTCCAGCTGATTGAATCACTGCCGAGGGGTTTGCCAAGGCCCGTGCCCAACCTTCCGCCATTTGTGACCGGCAAGCATTCCCAGTGCATAAAAACAGCATTTTCATCTTGGCACGCCCGCTCGATCGGGCAGCCAAGGCGAGAGCCCCGTCAATAATTGATCCAGCGCGCCGCGACTCTCATCAACCAATTGTTGCGCGCGTTCAATCTGCTGCTGCCTGATCACAGGATCCACCAACAGCGTCTCGAATGCGGCACTCAGCGCGTGTTCATCCGCAACGAGCGTTAGTGCCTCGGCGCGCTGAAACTGTTCGGCCTGGGCTTCAAAGTTAAAGACCCAAGGCCCGGTCACAATGGCGCAACCACACAGCGCCGCCTCTAAAAAATTGTGCCCGCCATGAGGCACCAGACTGCCGCCCACAAAGGCAACCGAGCTCGCACCATACCAATATAAGAGCTGACCCATAACATCAACGATGATCACATCCGTATCCTCGGCAACCCGGTCGAGGGTTGCTCGGCAAGACACTAATCCCAGCTCAGCGGACAGCGTTTGCAAGGCAATTGCCCGTTGCACATGGCGCGGAACCAACACCATCAGCAGGTCAGGATGCGCAACTTTTAACGCCTTAAAGGACGCTAACAGGATCTCTTCTTCTCCAGGATGGGTGCTGGCTGCGAGCAACAGCGGACGATGGGCACACTTTGCCTGAATCATCGCGACTTGTTCGATAAAATCTGCCGGGAGCGTTTGATCTGCCTTGATCGACCCCGTAACCGACAATTGATCCGCTGTGGCACCGAGGGCGGTGAACCGGTTCGCATGGGCAGTCGATTGCACTGCAATCCAGCTGAACTGACGCAGGGTAGCCCGCATCATCGAACCGAGCTTTTGATACCCACTAAACGATCGCTCAGAGAGCCGGCCATTGAGCAACGCAACTGGAATCCCTCGCGACGCGCAGGCGGTCGTCCAGTTAGGCCAAATTTCAGTTTCAATCATTAATGCGAGCTTTGGTCTGACTTGGTTTAAAAAGCGCTTAATACAGCGCGGCACATCAAAGGGGCCGTAGCAAATCACGGCGCGGCCAGAAAACTGGCGCATCAATTGGGCTCGCCCCGTCGGCGTGGTCGTTGACAAAACCAGCGTATGGCCTCGGGCTAACAAGGCCTCAATCAAGGGCGCCGCTGCAATGCTTTCACCGGCCGAAACCGCATGCAACCAAATATCCGCGCCGGCCCCCAAATTCGATGGCAGATGACCAAAGCGCTCTGCCAAGTGATGTCGATAAGCAGGCTCAGCGCGACCCCGGAACCAAAGCCGAATCAGGGCCCCCGGAATCAGTAGCGGGATCAAAATATTGTAAAGAAATCGAACCATCGAAACGTCGCTGTATGATTAGGGCCTTGAATGGCGCCGCAAAACTAGATGCCAGCAGAAGTTTACCATAGCCGGAATTCTGTAAAGACGGATTCTTGCCTTACACTCGCGCCTCTTTTAACGATCCAGATGTTCTTCAGACGATCCTGACAGGCCTAGGGTTAGTTCAGGATAATGATCCAAAAAACCGCTCACCGCCAACAGACCTAAACGATCAACAACCGACGCTTTTTTGAATGCCAGCGCCTCGACGACACATCAGTCGGGTTTTCGATCGGCTGGTTCCTGCAATCAAAAGGCTGACTGACCCATCTTCTGATCGCGCTAATCACAGCTGACGCGACTGGCCAGGGAACTGGCGACGCGCCCGAGGATAACAAGGATTTTTAGTCTGATAAAAAAATTCGGTTCTTACTGACCTCAAGAGCAGTGTGATCTGTTCTAACCGGCTCGACGTAACTTCCGATTAACGCTCATAACTAAGGATAACAATCATGCGTTTACTCAATAAATTTGCCGGCCTCGTTTTAGCCTGCTTGGCCCTGACCGCTTGCGACGGCATTGATACGAAAACACCAGAGCCGGTTCCACTAGCAGATTTGCCAGCGCCAACGCCGACCATACTCGACGTTGCAATCGAGGCCGGTAACTTCACGACGCTCATAGCCGCGATCGATGCAGCAGGTCTGACGAGCACGATCGACGACGCATCCGCAACGCTCACCGTTTTCGCGCCGACCGATGCAGCCTTTGCGCTACTGGGTGAGACGGCAATCAATGATCTTTTAGCTGATCCGGATACCTTGTCCGACATCCTGCTTTATCACGTCGTTAGTGGTACCGCGCTCGATTCCACCGCCGCCACTGACGCTGTGGGAACGACCGTTGAAATGGCAAATGGTGATCGGGTTGGCGTATCAGCCAAGAACGACGCCCTATTTCTGAACCTTTCCAAAGTCACCGCAACTGACATTCAAGCCGACAATGGCGTGATCCATGTGATCGACGCCGTTCTGATGCCGCCGGCGGATGCAACGCCCAGCGAAAGCACCATCGTCAATATTGCTGCAGCCGACGAGCGCTTCACAACGCTGGTCGCCGCGCTCGGTGCCACCGGTCTTGATACCGTCCTCGCCAGCGAGACCGACACCTTTACGGTATTCGCGCCGACCGACGCTGCTTTCGACGCGATGGGCTCGGCAAACGTGACGGCGCTTCTGGCTGATCTCGACAATTTAACCGAAATTCTCCAGCAGCACGTCATCACAGACGCGGCTGTCGATGCCGTAACAGCCTACTCGCTCAGTGGCAACGCTGCGACCACCGTTGGCGGCGCTGAAGTGCCGATTTCAATTTCTAGTAAGCGCGAACTACGCGTTGGCGGCGCGAAAGTCATCATCGCTGACATACACGCATCCAATGGCGTGATCCACGTCATTGATACGGTCATTGTTGGGGCAGCCGGGCTGCCCACACCGACCCTTAATATTGCTGAAGTCGCAACCGCTGCGGGTAGCTTCGAGACGCTGCTCGCCGCCCTTTCCGCCGCGGACCTGGTTGGGGCGTTAACCGACGCCGATAAAAGCTACACCGTATTTGCGCCCACCGACGCAGCCTTCGCAAAATTGGGTACAGACGCCATCAACGGCCTGCTGGCGGATCCTGCAACACTCGCAGATATCCTGCTCTACCACGTCTACGCTGATGCAGTCGTACTTGCGGATGGGGCAATCTCGGTGGCAGCCTCCGATCAGTCTATTCTCGAAATGGCCAATGCAACCGCCGAAAAATCGGGTGGCCGAACGGCCCTTTCCCTAAGCGATACTGGTCTTACTGTAAACTTGGCGTCCGTCACGAGCGCCAACGTTATGGCGTCAAATGGCGTCATTCATGTTATCGATAACGTCATGCTGCCACCGCCCTCGAAAGGCGATGTCACAACGAATATTGTTGACACAGCCGTCGCTGCAGGAACCTTTACGACTTTGGTGACAGCCCTTGAAACTGCCGGCCTCGTTGATGCCCTGAGCGATCCGGATAGCAAACTCACCGTGTTCGCGCCGACCGACGCCGCCTTCGACCTCATTGACGCCGATGCGCTGTCCGCCCTGTTGGCAGATACCGAAGCCTTAACAACACTGCTGACAACCCACGTTATCGCGGGCTCAGCAGTTGACGCTGTGACTGCCTACTCATTGAATGGCACTATGGTTGAAACCCTTTCTGGAAAAGCAGTCGGGATCGCTATTGAAGATGGCAGCTTACGCATTCAAGGCGCCAAGGTAATCTCCAGCGACATCTACACGACCAACGGCATTATTCATGTCATTGATCGCGTTATTACAGACCCTGCGAGCGAGTAGGTTTAGCCCATGCGCGCAGGCGGCTTGTCGATGAGCCCCTGCCTAACCTATGGATTGAGGATGCCCGGTGCATCCTCAATCACCCTTAAGCTTTTCTAAACACCTGGTTTGATTTTGTCCTGATGCGCGCGTGGTCTATTCCCAGATCCACCGTCTTCCGCCTCGAGGGCGCAGCCTGATCAACTGTCTGACAATTTACGATAGAGAAAAGACCCTAGCACTGCCCGCCCGATTTCTATAAAGACCGATTTTCACCTTACAATGGCCCATCGATGGAGCCATTACCGTGCAAACGCGTTATCAACGACCGCCTAAACTCTTTCATCCGCGCTACTGGCTGACTTGGACCGGGATTGCGCTCGCTTTCGTTTTAACTGGATTACCTCAACCTATGCGCCAACGACTTGCAGGGCTGCTGGGTCGCAGCGCAAAGTACCTTGCGCCCCGACGTGTCCGCATCGCCCGGGTCAATCTTGCCCTGTGTTTTCCAGATTGGACACCCGAGGCGCGCGCGCAGTTACTGCAGGCCAATCTTCGCTCAACTGCCAAGGGTTTGATTGAAACCGGAACGACTTGGTTACACCCTCAAAAAATCACGGATTTAACCGTGCGCTTCATCGGCCTTGAGCACCTGGATCGGTCTGAAACCGATCCGGGAATTCTGATCATCGGTATGCACTTTGCCACCCTTGATTTAGCCGGCGCCTTACTCAGCCGCCAAAGACCCTTTAACGTCATGTATAAAACCAATAAAAATCCGGTGCTTGAATGGCTGATGCAACGCGGCCGGGGTCATCATTTCAAGCAGGCCCTGGATCAACACAATATTCGCGGCGTTATTCGAAACCTTAAAGCAGGCAATCGGCTCTGGTACGCCCCCGACCAAGATTACGGGCGCCAGAATGCGGTCTTTGCACCGTTTTTTAGTCTGCCAGCCGCGACCACAACAGCCGCGAACCGCATTGCTCGCTTAACCGGCGCCAAGGTGGTCTTCATGAGTCACTACCGCCACGTTGACGGCAGTTATTCGGTGGTGATCAAAACGCCGGAGGCCCCTTTTCCAACCCAGTCCGATCTAGAGGATACAAGCCTCATCAACCGCCATATCGAGCGCGCCATTGCTGACGCGCCAGAGCAATATTGGTGGGTCCACCGCCGGTTCAAAACAACCGAGCAGGGTCGCTCAACCTTGTACGACGCCTGAGGCGAGACAAAACCAGCGACCATTACTCATAACTTGAAACGGGCGCTACCCGCAGCACTTCCGCAATGCTGGTTTCACCCTTTGCAACTTTTTCGGCACCGCTCAATCGCAAAGTGCGCATCCCCGCTTGCATCCCAGCTTTTCGGATCTGACCGGCATCTGCCTGACCAACCACCAGCTGCTTCACCGGATCATTCATGGTCAAAAGCTCATAAAGACCGGCCCGGCCCTTAAAACCGGTTTCTCGACATTCCTGACAACCCGCCGCTGCTGCCATTTTTACCGGCGGCTCAACCCCCCAGGGGTGAACCAGTTCTGCCCAGCCATCGAGGTCCGGCTCAATGTCATAGCGACAATGTGGACAAAACGTTCGCACCAGTCGTTGCGCCATAACCCCCAACAGGGTCGCCTTAATTAAATACGGTGCGACCCCCAATTCAAGCATCCGGGTAATGGCGGCGGGCGCGTCATTCGTATGCAACGTCGAAATCACCAGATGTCCGGTCAATGCGGCTTGAATCGCCATTTCGGCCGTCTCGAGATCTCGGATTTCTCCCACCATAATGATATCCGGGTCCTGTCGAAGCAGCGCCCGCACGCCTTCGGCAAAAGATAGGTCAATATTTGCCTGAACTTGCATTTGATTGAACGCGTCTTCCACCATCTCAATGGGATCTTCGATAGTGCACACATTGACCATTTCGGTGGCCAACTGCTTTAAGCTGGTATAAAGCGTGGTGGTCTTTCCAGAGCCTGTAGGGCCCGTTACCAAAACAATGCCATTCGGCTGGCCAACCATTTGCGACCAGACAACTTGCTCTTGCGCCTCTAAACCCAATTCTGAAAACGATTTCAGGAGAATAGCCGGATCAAAGATCCGCATGACCAACTTTTCGCCAAAGGCTGTGGGTAAGGTTGAGAGCCGAAGCTCTATTTCCTGACCGTTAGGCGTTCTCGTTTTCAATCGCCCATCTTGGGGCCTGCGCTTTTCAGCAACATTCATGCGCCCTAACGTCTTAATCCGACTGATCACGGCACTCACAACCGGCATGGGTAATTCGTAAACAGTATGCAGAATGCCGTCGATTCTGAACCGGGTTGCGCCCTTTTCACGGCGGGGTTCAATATGAATATCACTCGCGCGTTGGGTAAAGGCATACTGCAACAGCCAGTCAACGATATTCACAATATGCGTGTCATTGGCCTCCATCGAATCCAATTGACCGAGCTCGACCATTTGCTCCAAGTTACCCAGCGCACTCGCCGCCAACCCTTGGGCCGATGCCTTTTTGACGGAGTTCGCCATCGCGTAAAATTCGTCAATATAACGCCGGATATCAGCCGGACTGGCGAGCGCCCGCACAATCGTTTTTCCGATCTGAGATTGCTCAATCATACTGACCCAGCTGGTCACATAGGGCTCGCTACAAATAATCAGAATTTCTCTGGCATTAACTTCAACCGCCAAGATCTGATGCCGCCGGGCAAACTCGCTGGACATGACACGGGTGACTGAAGGGGTGTCGATTTTAAGCGGATCAACGCGATAGTAAGACAGGTCCGATCTTTTGCTGAGCCAGAGCATCAAGGTTTCCGCCGTCAGGGTTTGCGCCGGGTTGGCCATATCCGTCAGGCCTGCCGCATCGATTAACTCAATGGGATGATTCATTTTGGTTCGGCTTTGCCGTACCCCGGCGGCAAACAGCTTTGCATCGGCGGCGGACAGTCGTTGATCCGAAACGAGGTCTTGAACCAATCCCGCGACCGTTAATTTCTCTTGTTGCATAGATTCACAATCCTCTAGCTGATGCTCATTGCCATTGAGACAGGCTAGCAATATTAGCAGCGCCTTGAACTACAGCGGTATTGGTATCGGTTGCTGGGCAAACCCCCAACGCCTTTAGCCCAACGGCCACTAAGCGAAAACACGTGATGGCGAGTATAATCAAACCTCGCAAGCTTTTTTCAACTAGGTCCAGTATGAGCGTCGAACAAGATCCCATCCGATGGTTTAGAACCGCTTCACCTTATATCTATGCCCACCGCAATAAAACCTTTGTGGTCAGTTTGGATCAAGACGCACTCAGGCCGAGCGCTTTTGTCAGCATTGCGAGAGATTTAACGTTATTGCATGCCCTTGGGGTTCGCTTGGTGGTAGTGCACGCAAACGCCGGGGCGCTCCAAGTTAAGACCGATTCTGAAACAGGTCATCCTGTTATTACCGCCCGCAATCTTGAGACTTACCTCGAACAAACCGGGGGCACAACCCAGCGCCTACTGGCGCAGCTCTCAGCAGGCTTGCCCAATGCGGTTAGCCAATCTTCAGATCTCGTTGCGGTCTCTGGCAATTTTATCAAAGCGCAACCGCTTGGCATTCTCAACGGCGTCGATCAAGAACACGACGGCATTGTTCGTCGCGTGAACCACCTTGAGATGGCAAAGAGCCTGGATCAGCAGGCCTTGGTAATCGTCCCGCCTTTGGGTTATTCGCTCTCTGGCGAAACCTTTGGCTTGGACCCAACGGTTCTTGCCGGCGAGATCGCAACCGCGTTGCAGGCGGACAAACTGATTTATTTTATCGATCAGGATCGCCTAATCGATGATGCGGGGCAGGCCATCAGTGAGCTAACCTGTGCTGCGCTGGACCCAGCCCAGTGGCCCAGCTTGATCAATGTGTTAACAACCGCCCAAAAGGTCGTAAGCGCAACCTCCGCAAAATGCCATCTCATTCATCCTGAACATGACGGCGCCTTATTGGAAGAATTGTTCACCCGGGAAGGCTGCGGCACCCAAATTGTTCAAACGCCTTCGGCGCAACTTCGACCCGCGCAATTAATCGATATCCACGGCATTCTGGCCCTCATCGAACCGCTCGAAGCGACCGGCGCATTGGTTAAACGCTCACGGGAATTGATCGAATCAGAGTTAAACCGGTTTTGGGTGATCGTTCAGGAGGGCCTGATCATTGGTTG
Organism: Pseudomonadales bacterium; assembly: GCA_017854255.1. Taxonomy (GTDB): domain Bacteria; phylum Pseudomonadota; class Gammaproteobacteria; order Pseudomonadales; family Azotimanducaceae; genus UBA9926. The sequence goes on along the minus strand of JAFMIA010000005.1, from coordinate 26,259 downwards.
CGGCGCCCTGTACCCATTTCATGAGGGCGCCGAGATTGCCTGTCTTGCAACCGATCCCCTGCACCGAGATTTAGACCACGGCGACCGGTTGCTTAAGGCGCTCATTGCGTCCGCTAAAGCGCAAGGCATCGATCGGGTTTTTGTTTTAACCACCCAAACGGCTCATTGGTTTAAAGAGCGCGGCTTTGAAGCGACATCCGTCACAGAATTGCCTGAGGACAAGCAAGCCCTTTATAACTGGCAAAGAAACGCCAAAGTGTTTTTCAGAACCGTTTCATAATTTGAGCGGGTTTCACTGCCGCAGGACGGCCGATCGCTCATGCACGAAATCCACCAGCGCCTTGACATGATCAACCGGCGTCTCAGGAATAATGCCATGACCTAAATTAAAGATATGGCCGGGTCGTGGGCCAACCGTTGTCAGCAATCGATCGGCTTCGGCGACAACTGCCGCTTGGGTTGCGCATAGAACAATCGGGTCCAAATTACCTTGCACGGCGGTAACCCCAGTTTCATCCCACGTTGCCATTAAGTCGCTTCGCCAATCCAGCGCTAAGACGTCGCCGCCACTGCGCGCCATCGCGCCCGACAAGGCTGGATTGCCGGTGCCAAAATGGATGACCGGCACTTGACCACTAATGCCATCAAACAATCGTTGACTATGCGGTTGAACAAATCGCTCAAATTCACTGGGCCCCAATGCGCCCACCCAGCTGTCGAAAATCTGCACAGCCTGAACGCCAGCATCGATCTGTTCATTGAGATAATCGATCGCCGCATCCGTAATCTTTTCCATCAGCACGTGCCAGGCAACCGAGTCGCCATACATCAGCTGTTTTACATGAACATAATTTTTCGAGCCCTGGCCCTCGATTGCGTAGGACGCGAGCGTAAACGGTGCGCCGCCAAATCCAATTAAAGGAATATTCTGCGGTAACTCCGCACGAATCAGGCCAATGGCTTCACGAATATACGGCATCGATTCCCGGCTCGGGGTGAGCCGAACCGCATCAATATCGGCATTGCTGCGAATCGGGTTGGCAATCTTTGGCCCAAAGCCTGGCAAGTAATCCAGTTCTAGCCCCATAGGCTCTAAGATCGGGAGCAGGTCTGCAAATAAAATTGCGGCATCAACGCCCAGAATCCGCTGCGCATCACAGGTGACCTGGGCGGCCAAATGAGGGGTTTTAAAAAAATCCAAACTCGGCGTATTGCCTTTTACTTGATGATACTCAGGCATATAACGTCCGGCCTGGCGGTTTAGCCAAATCGGTGTGTAGTCGGTGGCCTCACCACGACAAGCCCTCAAAAAAGCAGAATTTAACAGCGCGTCGTTCATAAGCCCGTTCCACAAAAATTGTGATTATACCGAGTCTTGAGTACAAAAGGGTTAATCGAGTAGCGCGCAATGATTCAAAGGGCGCCTCAAACCAGAGATGTCGGCCGGCGGCCGGGCTGCCAGGACAAATTCAGCACCAAGGAGTTGCGCAAACTCTTTCGAGACTAAAATTTCATCGAGCCCAGCATGCTGCTCCAGACGTGCCGCGACGTGCACCGCACGTCCAAGGACCGTAAAGTTGAGTTGCTCGGCAGGCCCGACACTGCCAGCAAGACAAACGCCAGCATGGATGCCCATTCTCTGACCCGGTTTAAAGGGCTGGTTTTGCGCTAAATAATCTGCCTGAAGCCCCTGGAACGCGCGCCGCATCGCGAGCGCCATCAGCGCACATTGCCGAGCCAACGCTTGCTGGCTCGCGGGCTCCTCTAGGCCAAACACGACCATCAAGCCATCACCCGTGTATTTATCGAGGGTGCCATTAAACCGCAAGACCAATTGACCCATTCGCGTCAGATAGTCGTTGAGAAAATCCGTGAACGCTTGCTCGGCAAGCTGCTCTGCCGCACCGGTTGAATCATGAAGATCCGCAAAAAAAATAATAAGGGGTAGTCGCCGCGGGGCTTTTGTTTGCAACGCCGACGCCAACAACGGTTTCGACAAATACGGCTTCACCCGCGTTAATTGCTGGGTGGTTTGCTGATGCGCTTGCTTCGCCGCTTTAAACAATCGGGCGCGTTCCGAGCTCACCAAACCAACTGTCCGCGCTGAAAAAAAACACAGTCCGAGCAATAACCCCAAGCCCAGGCTCTCCTGCAGGCCAATGTGCTTTAAACCCTCAATAACCGACGCGCCACACAACGCAAAAGCCACAATCAGGATGAGTCGAATCACTTGATAGGACTGTGACGATGTCAAAAGGCATAACCGTGCGACAAAAGCCATGCCGCCAATCAAGGCTACCTGGCTCAGCAGACCCAAGGGGTGCGTTGCAAGCACCAGAAAAATCATAGCGGTATCGAGCACGAAAGCGCGATCAGGATGACCCGCTATGACCCTGATTCGGCGTATGGCCCAGTGCAATCCAATCGGGTAGCTCGCCAAGGCGGCAGCCCAGCATAGACCCATCGCTGTGAAATCATTTGCCAACCAAACGATCAAAGCCGTTAGGCTAAAGGCAAACTGTCGAAGGCGTGCGATCTGATTATCGAAGTGAAAAGCCAGCATGCGCCAGATTGTCTCAGAATCCAGCGCCCGGCCTACGGGACAATGCTGTAGGGTCTGCGCGTTTTAACACAAACTCACGTCAGTATTAGAAGTCTTGGACGGCCATCGGAACATCCGGTTCCTGCTCGAGGGTGTAATCGACACCTTCGAAATCGAAACCGTGCAAATTCAAAAATGCCGCCCGATACCCCTCAAAATCAGTCAACTCATCGAGGTTATCTTGGGTCACCTGCCCCCAATGTGATTGGACGTAAGCTTGGATCTCCGGCTTTAACTCCCAGTCATCCATCCGTATGCGACCCGCCTCGTCCAGTCTTTGCGCCGAACTGAAGAGCTGAGTTCTGAACAATCGATCGACCTGCTCTAAACAGCCCTCGTGGGTGCCGGCTGCTTTCATCGCTTTAAATAACAAAGACAAGTAAACGCTCATCCCAGGAATTGCGGATGCGGCTTGGGTCAGTAAGCCCTTCATCACAATGACCCTCGCGTGGCCATTGACCTCCGTCAGGGCCGATGAAAGCGCCTGCGACGCCCGATCCAAGTCTTCTTTAGCGCGTCCAATCGTGCCGTGATAGTAAATTGGGAACGTAACCTCGCTGCCTAAGTAGGTGTAGTTCGTGGTTAAGCAGCCTTGCGCTAAACACCCTTGATCTTTTAACTGCCCGATCCAGTCTTCCCAGTCTTCACCACCCATCACTTTAACCGTTGCCGCAATCTCAGTCTCATCGGCCGGCTCAAGTGCAACCCGTCGTAACTCGCGAGAATTAAAATCAATGGTCGCGCCACTAAAGGACTCACCAATCGGTTTAAGCACGCTGCGAACCGTCTCGCCCGATGCTAAGGTTCTCGCAGGCGCGGCGAGTGAGTACACCACCATATCAACTTGCCCCCAATCGGCTTTGATTGTGTCGATCACCGCATCTTTCATGGTCTGAGAAAAGGCGTCCCCGTTGAAGTTTTTGGCGTAAAGACCGGCCGCCTCAGCCGCGTCAGTAAAGGCCGCTGACTTGTACCATCCGGGCGAGGCCGTTCGCCCTTTTAAGGCTGGGCGCTCAAAGAAGACGCCGATCGTTTCGGCACCCCCCCCGAATGCACTGGTGATGCGGGTTGCCAAGCCGTATCCGCCGGAGGCACCAATCACTAGCACCCGTTTTGGGACATTCGGAATCGATCCGCCGTTTTTAATCTGATCAATTTGACCCATAACGTCGGCCACGCAACCCGCAGGATGGGCCGTCGTGCATAAAAATCCTTTAATTTTCGGCGCGATAATCATTTGGTTTTCCTTTTTCGGCTGCGCTTTTGAACGGCGGCAATGGCGCCCGCATCGGCATTTACTTGAGATTGAGCACGAAGCATTAAATACAACCCCAATATTATCATAGGCACGCAGAGCGCTTGGCCCTGGGTCATCCAGCCCAAGGCGACAAACCCCATATGCGGATCGGGCGCTCTAAAAAACTCTGTGGTAAACCGAAAGGCCGCGTACAGCACCAAGAAAGCGCCAGAGTTAAACCCAAGGCCTCGCCCCTGACGCGCGATAAGATACACCAACCCAAACAACACGGGCCCTTCAAGGCACATCTGATAGAGACTCGACGGGTGTCGGCCGACCACATCCCCTGGGTAAATCAAAGCCCAAGGGACATCCGTTATGCGACCCGGTAACTCTGCATTGATAAAGTTACCGATTCGACCGAGCCCTAAGGCGAGCGGGGCACCCGGGGCCACAAAATCAGTAACCTCTAAAAACCTCCGGCCATGGCGCCGAGCATACAACGCAAGCGCTGCAATGACGCCCAAGAGACCGCCATGAAACGACATGCCGCCCTGCCAGATCCGAAGTAGCGACAAGGGGTCGTTTAGAAATTGATCAAAGCCGTAAAACAGCACGTAACCCATTCGCCCGCCCAAAATCACACCAAAGACCCCATAGGAAATCAAATCCCAGAGCGCATCTCGTGTCCAAGGCTGCCTTTGCATCGGGCTCATACTCAACATAATGCGCCAGCATATAAAGAAGCCTAAAAGGTAGGAGATGGCATACCAGTGAATATTGAGTGGCCCAAGGGAAATGGCCACCGGATCAATAATAGGATAGTTGAACATGGCTGGCCCTCGGTGCCTTCTGCTAATATGTTGCCTTCACCGCGCTTTTGGATTGCCCGCGATATGTGCCTCATCTTATTGGCCTACCAACACAATGAACACCATCGCCTCGTGGTGGCTGCCAATCGGGATGAATTCTACGGCAGACCCTCGGCTTCTGCCACATTCTGGTCGGACGCCCCAAACCTTTTAGCAGGTCGCGACTTGGAAGCCGGTGGCACCTGGTTGGGTGTGGATGAAAAAGGTCGTTTTGCCGCGGTCACCAATTACCGGCGAACCCCAAGCGATGAGGATAAAACCCGAAGCCGAGGCGATTTAGCCCAACGGTTTTTATGTGGCCAGCAGTCCGCTGAGGTCTTTTACCAAGAGGTGGGTCCCTATCGGGAAGACTATCGTGGGTTTAATTTATTATTGATGGATGACACCGGGTTATTTTATGGCAACAATTTAAGCGACACACTGCAACCTTTGGCGCCCGGGATCTACGGGTTATCCAATCAACGCTTAAACTGCGACTGGCCAAAAGTAACCGAAGGTCAGGATCGACTCGAGTCGACCTTAGCTGGGCCAGACCTCGAAATCGATGCCCTACTTGAAATTTTACGCGACACCGGTGATGCGCGCCCCTTCTCGAACAGCTTTATTGCATCTGCCGATTACGGCACTTGCGTCTCGTCGGCCTTAATCGTTGAGCACTCCGGGGAGGTTCGTTTCACTGAACAAGGCTTCCATGCCGGCGGCGGCGCAGGCGATCAAGCCAATTTCAGTTATCGCGCGCGACCCTAGCGACGAACCCGAATTAATTGCCCGAGGCCTGCCTCAGTCAAGGTCTCATCCGTCCGGCGCTTGACCTCTTGAGCCGTTTCAAGCTGTAACACCTCATCCAGCAAAGCTTTGGCCGCTGTTAAGGTTAGGCTGGTCAGCACTTTCTTGACCAGCAAAAGGTTGGGCGAATTCATTGATAACACCTGATACCCCATCGCCATGAGCAGCAAGGCAGCACCGGGGTTACCGGCCATCTCGCCACAAATACCAACGCCCTTCCCCGCCTTAATCGCGGCATCCGCAACCTGTTTCAGCGCCTTCAGAACGGCCGGATGAAATTCTTGATAAAGCCCGGCCACCTGAGCGTTATTTCGGTCAACCGCCAACATATACTGAACCAAATCGTTGCTGCCAACGGACAGGAAATCCACTCGCTTCAACAAGGCTTCGGCTTGATAAACGGCCGCCGGCACCTCAATCATCACCCCAATATCGGGTCGTCTGAAAACAACACCCTCTTCTTCAACTTCTCGAACGCACTGATCGATGAGTTGTCGAGCCATATCCACTTCAGCAATGCTGCTCACCATAGGCAACATAATTCTAAGATAACAATCAATGCCTTCACTGGCGCGAATCATGGCGCGGATCTGAGCAATAAAAATTTCCGGGTGATCCAGAGACACCCGAATACCGCGCCATCCTAAAAAGGGGTTCTCCTCTTGGATCGGAAAATAAGGCAGCGCCTTATCGCCGCCAATATCAAGGGTTCTCATGGTGACCGGTCTGGGTGAGAAGGCTAACAAATGCGCTCGATAGATTTGACGCTGCTCTTCTTCGGTTGGGAAAGCCTCGCTCATCATGTAGTGGATTTCGGTGCGATACAGGCCCACGCCCTCCGCGCCTCGCTCCAACGACCGAGCGACATCCGAAAACAATCCGGTGTTGACCCAAAGTCGCGTTCGATGCCCATCCGGCGTGATGCACGGCGCGGCGGCCAAACCTTCCAAGTCTCGTGTGAGTTCGGCTTCTTCCTCCGCACGTTTTCGGTATTGCTGACGCTGGGTGTTGGTGGGGGCCGTGACGATCACCCCTTGAAAGCCATCAACAATAATATCCCCGCCATCAATCAGCGGCATTGGCAAGTCTTGGACACCCATGACGGTCGGGACCCCAAGGGCTTCGGCCAAAATCGCGAGATGCGAGTTAACGGAACCGCGCCCGGACACAATCCCTTTGAGTCTTTCCCTCGGCACGGCAGCCAAATCGGATAACGACAGATCATCCCCGACCAGAATCGTGTCCTTTGGGAAATGGAGCCGGCGCCGGTTACGCTTTTCGAGGTGACTGAGCATGCGGTTGCCGAGTTCTCTTAAATCGTTGGAACGCTCCCGCAAATAGGCATCTTCCATCAAATCAAATCGAGCAAGATGGGTCTCGATCGTTTGTTTTAAAGCGCCTTGAGCCCACTGGCCCTTTTTAATGCCCTGAACCACTTCCTTTGGAATTGCGCCCTCATCCAACATCATCAAGTACGCGTCAAACAATCCAAGGGTATCTTCCCGAAGGTCATTCGCCATTTTTTTAGCAATGCCTTCTACTTCGGCCCGGGTTTCTGCCACCGCCTTCGTAAATCGATCAACTTCACGTGCGACGTTGCGTACTTTTCGGTAAGGCACTTGGCTCAGATCGACCGAAGGATAAATCACGATGGCAACGCCGAGGGCGACGCCCGGCGCGCCCGGCGCGCCGGTAAAAGTCCGCGATGATTTTCGGCGACTCACCGCCAGCAGCCCCGTCACTTTCGCATGCGCAATCAAACCCGCTAACTGCGCCGAAAGCGTCACTAAGAAGGCTTCTTCGCTCTCATCAAAGCGGCGCTTATCTCGCTGCTGAACCACCAAAACGCCCAGCGTTTGTCCTTGATGGATAATTGGCACGCCTAAAAACGCATTAAATTCATCCTCACCAATTTCGGCAATATATTGATTACGGGGGTGCTGCGTCACCGCCTCAACGTTAAGCGGCTCGGCCCGTTCAGCCACATAACCCACCAAACCCTCGCCAATGCCCAGGCTGACCTTGCCCACAACAGACTGATTCAAGCCCCGGGTTGCTCTAAACACGTAGCGATTTTGCTTATCGTCGAGCAAGTAAACGCTGCAGACTTCGGTTGTCATAATGCTGCGCACACGATCAACGGTCACCTCAAGCGCCGCTGTTAAATCCGGCGCCGTGCTGACCTCTTGAACAACTCTACGAAGTGCTTCGAGCACGATTTTTAACCTCTGGTAGGCATTGCTTTAGAAAAGGCGCGAGTTCTTTTAACGCCCGCCGATAGGCATCTTGCTTTGGCGCCCAAACCGCGCCAACGGGATACCAATAAGGAACCCACGCCCAATCATCAAATTCTGGGTGTCGATCCTGATCCAACACAAACTGGTGCGCGTCATCCAAAATCTTAAGTAGCCCGTACTTTTGTTTTTGTCCGACATAGTTCGACTGATTATTTTTCAGCATGTGCTTCGGCAACCGATAGCGGTACCAGGGCTTGGTCACGGCAATGAGCTGAACCTGTTCTGCAACCAGACCCGTTTCTTCTTGAAGCTCTCGGTATAACGCGGCCTCGATCGATTCTCCCGCTTCAATACCGCCCTGAGGGAACTGCCAAGCCGATTGCTGGCGACGCTTGCCCCAGAAAACCTGTCCCGCGCTATTCGCGATGACGATACACACGTTGGGACGGTAACCCTGTTCATCAATCATATTGATTTGTTCCCGGACACCCTATACTTTAATCAGCCGTCATTTTGACACCTGATCCACCTATACCATGGATCCCCCCTGCAATCGAGAGGAGACCGCTTTTGCCCCTAGCTATTTTTGACCTTGATGAAACCCTGCTGAGCGGCGACAGTGATCATGCTTGGGGCGAATTTCTCGTTTCAAAGGCCTTGGTCGATGGCGCGCAGTTTAAAGCAGAAAATGATCGTTTTTATCAGCAATATCGCGCGGGTCAGCTTGATGTCACAAGTTACTTGGCATTTTCTTGCGCGCCACTGGCGCGTATTCCATGGCAAACCTTAGAAATCCTGCACAGTGAGTTTATGGCAACGGTCATTGAGCCGATCATTTTACCAAAAGGCCGCGCATTAATCGCGCAGCATCAGGCGCAAGGTGATTTTGTGATGGTGATTACCGCAACCCTTGATTTCATTACGCGCCCCATCGTCTCAGCACTCGGCATCGACACCCTGCTCGCACCCGTTGCTGAATTCAAAAATGGGCAATACACCGGGCAAGTGCCGGGCATTGCAACCCTGGGTCAGGGTAAGGTGGACCGCCTGGCACTTTGGTTAGAAGATAAACCCTTCACCCTGCAAGGCAGCACTTTTTATTCCGACAGCCGTAATGATCTGCCCCTACTGCAACAGGTCGATCACCCCGTCTGTGTTGATCCGGACCCCGTGCTACGAGCACACGCCGAGGCCCATGATTGGCCCATTATTAGTCTGAGGGACCCAATCGGCGTCTAAGCGGTAACCTTAAACGCCAAATCCAAATCCCGAGCGGCCTTAACATCATCCAAGCGCGTGACGGGCAAAGTATGCGGCGCCGTCGTTACCAGCGCCGGGTCAGTCATCGCTTCTTGACGAATCTGAGTCATCGCTGCGACAAAACCGTCGATTTCCGCTTTTGATTCGGTTTCTGTCGGCTCAATCAACAAACACTCGGGGACCAATAACGGAAAATAGGTCGTTGGGGCATGATAACCATAGTCCAGCAGGCGTTTTGCAAAATCCATTGCCGTGACGTGTTGATGCTTGGCTTCGCTTGCGAGGGTGACAATGAATTCATGGGTTGCACGGCGCGCAGGATAAGCCAGCGTGTAGCCCGCTTTCTCCAAAGACTTCGCCAGATAATTCGCATTGAGGGTTGCGTATTCCCCCACCCGATTCATACCCTCGGCGCCAAGCAAGCGAGCATAGGCATAGGCTCTCAGCAAGATACCGGCATTGCCCATAAAACTCGATAATCGGCCGATCGTGTCAGGAATATCCTTATGATCCAACCAGCGATAGGTCCCATCTTCATCCATGCCAACGGTTGGCGTTGGTAAAAACGGTGCCAGCCGCGCCCCCACACCCACCGGACCCGAACCAGGACCGCCACCACCGTGAGGCGTGGCAAACGTTTTATGAAGATTCATGTGCAACACATCGAATCCCATATCCCCAGGTCGCACTTTGCCCAAGATTGCATTCAAGTTCGCGCCATCGTAATACAAAAGCCCACCGGCCTCGTGCACGGTCTCCGCAATTTCCTGGATCTGGCGCTCAAAGACGCCACAGGTTGACGGATTGGTCATCATAAGCCCGGCCGTTCTTGGACCAACGGCCGCTTTAAGCGCCTCAAGATCCACATCCCCTTCTTTAGTCACCGGGATTTCTCGCACTACGAAACCGCACATGACCGCGGTTGCCGGGTTTGTGCCATGAGCGGCTTCTGGCACCAGAATCTCAACCCGCTCGTGATCGCCGCGCTTTTGATGATAGGCGCGAATCATTGCAACCCCAGCAAATTCGCCTTGGGCGCCCGCCATCGGGGTGAGCGATACCGCTTGCATGCCCGTCACATCTTTAAGGTAGTTTTGCAGTTCATAAGCGCACGACAAATACCCTTGGCTGTTGGCGAGTGGCGCCAGCGGATGTCGTTTGAGGAACCCCGGAATACTCGCGACCGCATGGGCGCCCCGCGGATTGTATTTCATCGTGCAGGACCCAAGCGGGTAAAACTGTTTATCAATGGCAAAGTTCTTGGAAGACAGGTTGGTGTAATGCCGGACCACTTCCAGTTCAGACACCTCCGGCAGCCCGAGGGTACTCGACCGTGCGTGGACCCCTAGGTCATTCGCCAGCTCGGATGAAACCCCTTCGGCGGCAACATACTGGGCTCTGGCCATTCGGCCCGGCCGACTGTGTTCGTAAATCAACATGTTGCTTTGACCTCCTCGATCACCTCGGCCAATAAACGCGCAAACAGATCGATATCTGCCGCGGTTTTCGTTTCGGTCACATTCACCAAAAGGCAATGGGCCATGCCGGTTACCCAATCTCCAAGCGCAAGGCCAGGCAGAACCCCGCGAACGGCCATCTTTTCAACGACCCGGCTGGCGTCAACTGGCAATGCCAGAACCCGCTCATGAAACACAGGCCCGCTAAAGCGCGCCGTGACACCGTCAATTTGGCATGCTAAATCCGTTAACGCATTGATCCCTGCATGGGCGGTTAGCGCCACCTGACGCAGGCCCTCATTGCCCAGCAAACTCATATAAATCGTCGCCGCAGTCACCAACAACCCTTGATTGGTGCAGATGTTAGAGGTCGCTTTACCTCGGCGGATATGCTGCTCCCGGGCTTGCAATGTCAGGGTATAGCCAGGCTGACCCGTTTGGTCTACCGTTCGGCCAATAATCCGACCCGGCATCTGTCGCACAAATTGCTGTCGACAACACATGAAGCCCAAATACGGGCCGCCGGACGCGAGCGGTATACCCAAGGGTTGACCCTCCCCAACGGCAATGTCGGCGCCCCGAGCGCCCCATTCACCGGGCGGCTTAATGAGCGCCATGGCCGTTGGATTGACGACCCCAATCACCAGCGCGCCGGCGCTGGCAGCCAGGTCCGTTAAAGAGTCGACATCATCGAGACCACCAAAAAAATTCGGATAACTGATGACCAACGCTGCCGCACCGTCCAGCGCCGCCTCGACCGATCCAGGTAGGCAGCCTGTACTGGGATCGTGGTCGAGCACATCGAGGATCAAACCCTGATTTTTAACAATCGTATGGCAGACCGCGTGATAGTTGGGGTTAAGGTTACCCGCGACCACAATCCGATTACTTTTATTGGATTTATTGGCTCGAACCGCCATCAACATGGCTTCCGCCAAGGCGGTTGCGCCGTCATAGACCGAGGCATTGGCAACATCCATTGCCGTGAGCCGGGTCATCATGGTTTGAAATTCATAAATTAATTGCAAGGTGCCTTGGGAGGCTTCCGCCTGATACGGCGTATAGGCTGTCATAAATTCACCGCGGCCCACCAAGTCCCAAACTGCCGCCGGGATATGATGCTCGTAGGCGCCTGCGCCTAAAAAGCTCAAATCAACTTCATCGAGTCGTGCCCGTTGGTCCATCAACCGCTGCAGCGCCATCTCGGAGATGCCCGCGGGCACCTCGCTTAAGGTTGCGGCGCGCAGGTTTCGTGGGATTTCATCAAACAACGCATCAATATTGGGCACCCCGATGGCGCCTAACATTTCCTGCTCGTCTAATGCCGTGTGGGGAATAAAGGGCATCTAGCATTTCCTCAAAAAGATCAGTGATCGTCCGCCGCGCAGAGCGCCCGATAGTCTTCCGGTGTCAGTAGTTCATTCAACGCCTTGTCATCAGTCGGCTGCAGTCTGAAAAACCAGCCTTCATCAAAGGGCGCCTCGTTGACCGTTTCCGGCGCAGAATCGAGTGCTTCGTTACTACTAATAATGGTGCCAGCAATCGGCGCGTAAATATCAGAGGCCGCTTTGACAGACTCAACGACAGCCACTTCTTCGCCCACCTGAACCGCTCGACCTACCTCCGGTAATTCAACAAACACGACGTCTCCCAGCGCGTCCTGCGCGTGATCGCTGATGCCAACCGTTACGGTGCCATCGGTTTCTAATCGCGCCCACTCATGGGAGGGCAGATAACGAACATTGTCTCGAGTTTCAGCCATGCTTCATGGTCCTCATTGTGTGATATCTACGAAATTACTGTGTAAACGGGCTTGCCGTGCCGCACGAACGGTAGTGAGACGGGTTCTAACGGTAGTCGTTTTCCCCGAATTTCAACAAACAACGGCTGGGTGGCAGCGCTGACTCGCGCAAATCCAATACCGCCTTGTAAGGTCGGCGAGAAGGCCCCACTGGTCAGCTCCCCAACACATGCGGCCCCGCTATAAACCGGGTAATGCGCCCGGAGCACGCCCCGCTCTTTTAAGATCACCCCAATCAAACGCGGCTGAACGCGCGCGGCTCGCGCAGCTTGCACAGCGCCTTCCCCAATGAAACCACGGTCATTGTGAACCACCGTCCAGGCCATGTTACAGGCAAGCGGGGACACCCCTTCATCCATATCGCTGCCATATAGGTTCATGCCCGCTTCGAGCCGCAAGGTGTCCCGCGCACCCAGGCCAATGGGGTGAACGCCGCCGGCTAACAGAGCCTGCCAAAGTGCTTCAGCGCCGGCGTTGGGTAGAATAATTTCGGCGCCCTGCTCGCCGGTATACCCCGTGCGGGCAAAAAACCAATCGCCCGCGAAGCCACTTTCGAACACGGCCAATTCGCTGAGCAAACGCGCTTGTGCTGGATCAAGGACAGACTGCAAGATGCTGAGCGCTTTCGGGCCTTGCACGGCAAGAATCGACAACTGCGCGGGCGTTACGACAACCACCTCAAAGGCTTCTGCAGACGCCCTGATCCAGGCCAGATCTTTTTCGCGCGTGGCGCAATTCACAACCAGGCGGTACCCTTCATTCAATCGATAGACGATCAAATCATCCAAGACCCCGCCCTCATGATTCAGCATGGCGCTATACAGGGCCTGGCCCGAAGCCTTCAATCGATCAACATCGTTGGCCAATAATTTTCGAAGAAATGCCTTGGCCTCCGAGCCAAGAATATCAATGACCGTCATGTGGGAGACATCAAACATGCCTGCAGACTCGCGGACCCATTGATGCTCATCCAACTGAGAGCCATAGTGAATGGGCATTTCCCAACCCCCAAAATCCACCATTTTCCCGCCCGCATCAATGTGGCATGAATTGAGACACGTTTTCTTTAGCATGAGCCGTCCTTCGCAGAGACTTTATTGTAACCAGTTTCGATCGCGCTCACGCCGAAACTAAATCAGCTTCACTAGGAATTTTCTTCATGTCGGCATGGATTACAGATGGCCTGCTGCCGCCAAGCTGAGCGCTTGTTTCAGGCGGGTCTGGTTCTGCAACCATCGCATGCCCGTGCTTCGCGCCAGTCTCAATAAAGGACTTGGGGGATCAAACACGCGTTTGAGCAGATCCGTCGCGGCGGTCATTCTTAAATTGACAGGGCGACGCTGCGCCTCATAGCGCCTCAGCGCCTCGCTCAATGACTGTCTTTGATCGAGCCTTAGGTTCTCGATGGCTTGTGACAGGCTAACGACGTCTGCAAATCCTAAATTTAATCCCTGCCCGGCCAACGGATGAATGCTGTGGGCGGCGTCCCCCACTAAGACCGACCGGCCTTTTGCATAGCGGATCGCGTGCTGCTGTTGAAGCGGAAACACGGCGCGCGCGCCGATCGCGGTCACGGGCCCTAAAGGGCGCGCACTATGCACTGAAGCCATTGCCGCAAATTCTTTTTCACTGCAATGCAACTGCGCTTGCGCCTGGGTCGACGACCAAACGAGCACGCTATGATTCGGCTCCGGTAACGGTAAAAAGGCCAATGGCCCCTCTGGCGTAAAACTTTGCCGCGCAATCCCTTGATGCGGCAAAGCCGTTTCCGAAACGCACACCAATGCCGTTTGATCATAGCGCCAGGCAACGCTTTGAATGCCCAGCAAGTCTCGGGTGCGCGAGGCACTGCCGTCCGCGCCAATTAAAAGCCCGCTTTGGATTGTCTCGCCGGTCGTCAGCGTGATCGACACCGTTTCGTCATCCTGCTGAAGATCAACAATGCCAACTTCAAACTGTTGGGTCAGCGCCTCGGCAATCGATGGTTGGCCAAGCGCGTTGAATAATGCGTTCAGCAACCGATGATTTTCAATGATATAACCCGCGGACGGCAATGACAGTTCGCCGCTGCCATCACCGTCCCAAACCGTCATGCCCGAAACAGAACAACCCGCTTGATCAAAAAACGCCGGGGCGACCCCCAATTGCGTGAGGAATTTAACCGAGGCGGGATTGATGGCGCTCACCCTGGGGGATCGATCAAGCCCAAGGACCTGGGTTGCGCCACTGGCGGCACTCGGCGCTAAGCCATGATCAAAAATGAGACCCTTTAACCCTTGGCGCGTTAACGCCAGGGCCGCCGAGAGTCCAACGAGGCCGGCGCCAGCAATGACAAAATCATATCGCGCCATGATCAGACTCCTGACAAACTCGGAAACTCATACGCTCGGCTTCATTAAGCGGGCCTGCTTGGGCTGGGTTCCGCGTCGATTGCGATCGTCAAAACCACCACGCGAATGTATTCAAGAATCTCCATAAAATCGCTTTCATTGTCTTCCGAGTCCGGGACTGGGGCCAATGAACGCGCGATGGCAGCAAGATCCTCGAGCATTTCTCGAATATCAGGCTGCGCCAACAAGCCTTCGGCGTGTTGCGCCAATCCCAGCCCGTGTAAAAAACCGCTACACCAGCAGGTCAATTCCGAAAATCGCTCATCCATTGGGGCATCGTCGTCCGGCAACAGGAGCGTCAGATCAAAGTCCGAAAATTCTTCTAAACTTTCAACCGCCGCCTGATGCAGCTCAGCCGTGACCTGCATCAAATCTTCGCTGACGGTGGTCAGTGCAAGCCAGTCTGCAACGGTCTGTTGCGGGAGCTTTTTTTGGCGCCTATCAGCCAGCGCGGCATGCGCGACGATCTGGCCATGGAATTCTGCGGGCCCGCAATCACTACCTGCCGCTTTCAATAAGTCTGTAATAGAGTCGGTCACCGATTGTTGTCCCAATATACGCGCCCCTATTGTATGAGAAAGTCCTGTTCCAGGCGAGGTACAACCATCACAGAGCCTGCTTTGAATTGACCTTGGTCCTAGCAGACCTATATATTAACGGATTCGCTAAGGAGCCGACCTTGAGCCCGACTGACCTGGAAACCAAACTCGACGAACTGACCCAACTCTGCGAGGCGTTGCTTTTAAAGCAGCAACAGCTCAGTTCAGACAATCAACGTCTCACTCAGGAACGCGCGCAGCTCCTTGAACGCAATGTAGCCGTTAAAAGCAAAGTTGAAGGCATGATTCTTCGACTCAAATCTCTGGAGCAAGACTAAGATGGCGACGTCTGAAACCATTACTGTTTCTATTTTTGATAAAGACTACCCGGTCAGCTGCCCGGCCGATGAGGTTCAAGCGCTCAGGGATTCGGCTTTCTACCTGGATCAAAAGATGCGCGAGATTAAGAAGTCCGGCAGCGTGCTCGGCTTAGACCGTCTTGCCGTCATGGCCGCATTGAACATTACGAACGATTTTTTGTCCGTCGACCGAGCGCATCAAACCTCACGGCTGTCGCTTGCGGATAATCATGAAGTGCTTAAACACAGCGAGCAGCGCGTTGATGCCTTGATTGAAGTTTTAAAGGCCAGCAGCCTCTAACCCGGATTGGCGCACAATCCGTCGCGCCTTTCACCTCGAGACTGTTATACTGCTGCCGCGCCCTGGGTTGTTTGCCAGTCGATATGTCCTCGACCCTTTAAGCGACCGCTAGGGGGTCTTTTTTCGAGTCTTGTGCGCATATCCGTTTTGCGGGGAGCCTTCGGATCGTTGGAGACCACCGTCTTGAACCGCAGGGTTCAAGGGCCTTTCAGACAGCGGCAACTTGGGGCGTCATCCGTTGGAGCACAATCATGGTTATCACGACCCTTCGAGCCTTAGATACTTCGTGCGGCTGTAACAACAAGGAGATTGGACGCTTTGGTTCAAGCGAGTAGAAAGGCCCTGCGCAGTCAACGCCGAGGTCTCACCCAAACAGAACAACGACGAGCGGCAGAGGCCGTTGCACAATCTGCAAAACACCTGATTGCGAATCTGAATCTTCGAACCCTCGGCGCCTACTGGCCAAACGACGGCGAGTTGTCCGGCTTGCCGATCCTGCAAGAAGCCCTGGTTCTTGGGCTCACCTGCACATTGCCCATTATCTCGAACCAATCCTTAACGTTTGCTCGCATCGGCCCAACCACCCGCTTTCACCCTAATCGCTACGAAATTCTAGAACCCATCCAGGACGCGGACAGCGAGGTCCCTTTGCTGCAACATGACGCGCTCTTTATGCCTTTGGTCGGCTTTAACGAAACCGGCGCGCGATTGGGTATGGGTGGCGGCTACTATGATCGGACCCTTGCGCACTGTTTGGCCGAGCCCAAAAGGCCAGTCTTAATCGGACTCGCCCACGGGTTTCAGCAGTGCTCATTTCCCACCAACCCATGGGATATTCCGCTGGACTATGTTTTAACACCGGAAGAAATCTTTCAGATCAAAATCGAGTAAACCGCGCGAAGCGCTGGAGCTGCTATGACCATCAGAACCATTATTCGCATGGGCCATCCAAGCCTACGAACGCCTGCTACGCCCTTTCCTGAAAAGGATATCAACACGCCCCGCTTTCGCGACTTGATCCGAGATATGCGTGACACCCTTCACGATGCGGGTGGCATCGGCTTAGCCGCGCCGCAAATCAATGACATGGTCCAGGTCGCCATCATCGAAATCGACGAGGGCCCTTCGCGCTATGGGGATTTGGGCGCCGTTGAATTCAGTGTTTTTGTTAACCCCCGGGTCACCGTTTTAAACCCAGAAACCAAAGGCTATTGGGAAGGATGCTTGTCTGTGCCGGGCTTACGCGGGTTCGTCAATCGGCCCCAGTCTATTCAGGTTGACTATTTGGACGCCGACGGTTGTGCCCAGCAACGCTGTTTTAATGGCTTTGCCGCAACCGTTGTCCAACACGAGTTCGATCATCTCATCGGGAAACTCTATATCGACCATATTGCCGATCCGGCCCTGCTGTCGTTTGAAGCAGAATTTGAGCAGTTCCACCTCAGCGCGGAGGATTAGACCCTTTACGATGGTCACGAGCCTCGGCGCGACCTGCAATTAAGATCGTCGTTCAGAAAACGGGCTCAACCTACATTGGGGTAAGGACACGCTTACCTTTCCGCGAGCTGGACAGGCAGCCGACCCCTGCGACCCCTACGCCTCAAAGACGGAGGTGGTCATCGCAATTCGAGCGGCAGACGCTTCCTCGGCCTGGCGCAGATCAGGTACTCTTCAACCATCACAAACCGTGACCGGGGCTCAAATCATGAATCAAGATGAAATCAAACGTCTCCTTGGGATCAAAGCGGCCGACTACATTGACCCCTGGTTGCAGGTTGATGCGTACATTGGCGTTGGGACCGGCTCCACAGCGAACCATTTTATTGATGCCCTGGCTGGCGTGCAGCACCGGTTTGCGGGGGCGGTCGCAAGCTCGGTTGCATCGGCTGACCGATTGAAATCCCACGGTATTCGCGTCGTTGAGCTCAACGAGGTGTCATCGCTGGCGGTCTACGTCGATGGCGCTGATGAAATCAATCCCGCCTTTAGCATGATCAAAGGCGGTGGCGCGGCCCTCACCCGTGAGAAGATCGTGGCCAGCGCAGCAGATCAATTTGTGTGCATTGCCGACAGCAGCAAATGGGTCGAGCAGCTCGGCGCCTTCCCTCTGCCCATCGAAGTGATTCCGATGGCGCGGTCCTTGGTCGCGCGGAAGTTGGTCGGCCTGGGCGGCACGCCCGTGCTGCGAGAAAACACCCGGACCGATAATGGCAACGAAATATTAGATGTGCACGATCTCAACATCACAGACCCCGCTCACTTGGAGTCGCAAATTAATCAGATAGCCGGCGTCGTGACCAATGGTCTGTTTGCGAGGCGAGGCGCCGATGTTTTGTTAATGGATGTCGACGGCGAGGTGCGTATCCAAAAGCGGCGCGGCAGCGCTTAAAATCGGCCCTTTTCCAAGCGCGTCATCAAACCGCGGCCGCATCAAGCGTAATGGCCAGCCATTGCTTCAAGCGAAATCGGCTTAATCTTAGAGGCATTGCCCGCCGTGCCAAAGTCCTCGTACCGGGCTTTGACAATGTCCTTCATCGCGACCATCGATGCGGCTAAATATTTTCTGGGATCAAATTCGGCCGGATGTTCTGCTAAAAATTGCCGGATCGCACCGGTTGAGGCAAGCCTTAGATCGGTGTCAATGTTGATCTTACGAACGCCATGTCGAATCCCTTCCTGAATCTCAGAGACGGGCACGCCATAGGTTTCTGGGATCTCGCCGCCGAAAGCATTAATCACCTTCAACCACGCCTGAGGCACACTGGATGAGCCATGCATCACCAAGTGCGTGTTCGGGATTTTTTGATGGATCGCTTTAATCCGCTCGATCGCCAGAATATCGCCCGTTGGGGGTCGGGAAAACTTATATGCGCCATGACTCGTGCCAATGGCAATCGCCAGCGCATCACAATCAGTTTGTTGAATAAAATCCGCGGCTTGATCTGGATCCGTTAACATTTGCGCCATCGACAAGGTGCCACTGGCGCCCACGCCATCTTCTTCTCCGGCCTCACCCGTTTCAAGCGAACCCAAGCACCCGAGCTCGCCTTCAACGGTTACGCCGCAAGCATGGGCCATCGCAACGGTCTGTTGCGTCACCAAAACGTTGTATTCATAGCTTGCCGGGGTTTTTTGATCTTCCAAGAGCGAGCCATCCATCATGACCGATGAAAAACCCAGTTGGATAGAGCGCTGGCACGCCGCCGGTGAGGCGCCATGATCTTGGTGCATCACCACAGGAATATGTGGAAATTCTTCAATGGCGGCCAAAATTAAATGCCGTAAAAAATTACTGCCTGCGTACTTCCTCGCGCCCGCCGAGGCCTGCACGATCACTGGGCTATCGGTTTCATCGGCGCTCTCCATAATGGCGCGGATCTGTTCCAAGTTATTCACATTAAATGCCGGCACGCCATACTGATGCTCGGCTGCGTGGTCCAATAGTTGCCGCATGCTCACTAAAGCCATTGCTTTACTCCTGTTCTAACGAATGGATGACCAATTGGTCCTGTGCGACCCTCGCCTCAAGCGCTGCGATGGCGGGCAGGGTTTTACCTTCAACAAATTCAAGAAATGCGCCACCCCCGGTTGAAATATAACTGATCTGATCAGCCGCCCCAAAGGCGTCAATGGCGGCCAAAGTATCGCCGCCACCGGCCAGTGAAAACGCCGGACTTGCCGCAATCGCCTCGGTAAGCGTGCGGGTGCCCCCGGCAAAAGCCTCAAACTCAAAAACGCCCAATGGCCCATTCCAGATGATGGTCGCAGCACCCTGAATCATCGGCAGCAAGGCCGCCATGGTCTGCGGCCCGAGATCCAAGATCATGTCTGCATCAGTAACCGCCTCAACCGGCTTCACCACGGCGCGCGCATCGGCCTGCAATTGATCGCTCACGACGACATCAATGACCTCGGGCACCTGGACCCGCGTGCGGATGCGCTTGGCAGCCTCAATCAGACCAGGCTCATGCAAAGACCGCCCCACGTCAAAGCCTGCGGCCGCGATAAAGGTATTGGCAATACCACCCCCAACAATCAAGGTGTCGACTTTTTGACTCAGCGCCTCAAGCACTTCTAGCTTGGTTGAAACTTTACTACCCCCAACAATGGCCACCACCGGTGCTTTTGGCTGCTCTAGCGCCTTGGACAATGCCGACAACTCCGCGGCCAGCAAGGGCCCAACACAGACCGCTGGTGCATATTGGGCAACCCCGGCTGTTGAAGCTTGGGCGCGATGCGCCGTACCAAACGCGTCCATTACAAAAATATCGCACAGCGCGCCCAATTGCCTCGACAAGCCTGCATCATTGGCTTTTTCGCCAACATTGATCCTGATATTTTCCAGCAAGACGATTTTCGCTTTTGTGGCGGGCAACCCATCCAAATATTGGTCCACCAACGCAACCTCTTGACCCAAAAGCTGTTCGAGCACCTGCGCCACCGGCGCCAAACTGACCTCAGGCTGATCGGCTAACGCAACGCCTTCTTTCGGACGACCGAGATGCGACATGACAATCACCTGCGCGCCTTGCGCCAAGGCATACTGCAAGGTTGGCAAGGCTGCGCGAATGCGAGCCTGGCTGGTCACCCGACCATCCTTCATGGGCACATTTAAATCCTGACGGATGAGCAACCGCTTCCCGGTGATTTCAAAATCCGAAAGACTCGGCAAGCGCATCTCAGAGCAATTCCTTGACCGTCGCCACAATATGCTCAGCGCTAAAGCCAAAATGGGCGAGCACGTCCGGCCCAGGGCCGGACTCACCAAAACGATCTAAACTCACTACCGCGCCGTCTAGGCCCACCCACTTACGCCAATAGTCACCATGGCCTGCTTCAACCGCCACGCGAACGCGGCGGTCTTTTGGTAGCACCTGCTGCTGATAGTGATCAGGTTGGACGGCAAACACTTCAGCGCAGGGCATCGAGACCAAGCGTGTCGGCTGGCCACCGGCGGTTAAGGTCAGTGCGGCTTGACGGGCGATTTCAACTTCCGAACCCGTTGCAATCAGAATTGCGACGGGCGTCGAGGCTGGTTCAAATAAAATATACCCGCCTTGGTCAATCGCGCTGAGCTGATCGGCATCCCGGTCTTGGTGCGCGAGATTTTGTCTCGAGAACACGAGCGCCGTTGGGCCTGCCCGGCGCTCAATCGCCGCTTGCCAGGCGCTCACGGTCTCGACCGTATCGCAAGGTCGCCATACTTGCAGGTTGGGTGTGGTGCGCAAATTGGTTAACTGCTCGACCGGCTGGTGGGTCGGTCCGTCTTCGCCTTGCCCAATACTATCGTGGGTATACACGTGGATATTCTGCAGCCCCATCAAGGCTGACATCCGCACCGCATTCCGGGCATATTCCATAAACATCAAAAAGGTTCCGGTAAACGGAATCAGGCCCCCATGTAAGGCCAAGCCATTGGCGATCGCGGTCATACCAAATTCGCGCACGCCATAGTAAACATAGTTCCCACTGGCGTCTTCGGCCGTGATGGGCGCGGCGGCAGGCCAGTTGGTATTGTTCGATCCGGATAAATCCGCAGAGCCGCCAAGGAGTTCCGGTAATAGCGCCGAAAGCTGAGCAATGACTTCGCCGGAGGCTTGCCGGCTGGCCAGTACTTTGCCGGCCGCTTGGGCATCACGCCGCAGGGTTGCCATCGCCTCGGGCCAGATTGCGGGCAATTCGCCCTGCATCCGACGCGTTAAGTCTTGCGCTAATTCGGGAAATGCTTCGGTGTAAGCTGCAAAGGTCTGCTGCCAGCCGGCTTCTGCGGCTGCCCCGCTTTCAAGGGCATCCCAATCATTCTTCAGCGCCTCAGGAATGACGAAGGGTGCGTGGGACCAATCCAGTGCCGCTCGGGTCAGCGCAATTTCATCATCACCCAAGGGCGATCCATGACTGCCCGCAGTGCCGCCTTTATTGGGCGAGCCGAACCCGATGGTGGTTTTACAGCAGATCAAAGTTGGCTGAGACAGATTGGCTTTCGCCTCACGAAGGGCTTGGCTCACCGCGTCCGCATCATGACCATCCACCGCGCGCATCACTTGCCAGCCATAGGCTTCAAATCGGGCAGCGGTATCATCGGTAAACCAACCGGTAACAGGACCATCAATCGAGATGCCATTGTCATCATACAAACAAATGAGCTTGCCCAGACCAAGGGTACCAGCCAACGAGCAGGCTTCATGAGAAACCCCCTCCATCAAACAACCATCGCCCGCAAAGACGTAGGTATGATGATCAATAATGTCGAGAGTTTGCCCATCCGCACCCACCTGATTAAAGGTGCTCGCTAGCGATTTCTCCGCCAACGCCAGCCCCACCGCATTGGCCAGTCCCTGCCCCAGCGGGCCGGTGGTGGTCTCAACGCCGGGCGTATAACCGAGTTCAGGATGCCCTGGGGTTTTAGAGCCAAGCTGACGAAAGGCTTTTAAGTCATCCAGACTGACGTCATAGCCCGTTAAGTGCAGCAAGCTATAAATCAGCATAGAGCCGTGGCCATTGGAGAGCACAAACCGGTCTCTGTTCCACCAATTGGGATTGCCCGGGTTATGCTTTAAGAATTGTCCCCAAAGCACTTCAGCCATGTCCGCCATGCCCATGGGCGCGCCTGGATGACCTGATTTTGCGGCTTGAACCGCATCCATTGCTAGGGCTCGAATGGCATTAGCGCGCGCTCTTGATGTGCTCATGGCAAACCTTTTTAAGGGAAAAACCCATTGTCGCGCACTGGGGGTCATTGGGCAATTATTAGTGGTTGCAACGGGCTCAGACGCCGCTTTAACCACTACGCATTAGCGTTTTGTATGAAATCTAGCCCGATTGATCTTGACTCACTTTCAAGGCCAAAACTGGTTTACCTCAGTAAGGCGCGGTACTATTTCGTCCTCAATTTTTGACTAGGGATGCACCGTGGCGAATAACAGCGTTTTTACATCAGAATCGGTCTCAGAGGGCCACCCCGATAAAATGTCCGATCAAATCTCGGACGCGATCCTGGACGCGCTGCTTGCCCAGGACCCAAACGCCCGGGTTGCCTGCGAGACCCTTGTGAAAACGGGTATGGTCGTGCTCGCTGGCGAGATCACAACAACCGCTGAAATTGATTACGAGCAGGTGACCCGCAATGTCATTTTAGAGATTGGTTACAACAGTTCGGATGTTGGCTTTGATGGCGCATCTTGTGCGGTCCTCAATGCGCTCGGCAAGCAATCACCCGACATCGCCATGGGCGTTGATGAATTCGATGACCATGAACAAGGTGCCGGTGATCAGGGTCTGATGTTCGGTTATGCCAGTAATGAAACAGATGTTTTAATGCCGGCGCCAATCACCTACTCGCATTTGCTCGTTAAAAAACAAGCCGAAGTACGAAAAAGCGGGCAACTCAAATTCTTGCGGCCCGATGCAAAGAGTCAGGTGACCTTTCGATACGATCAAAACGGCGTCGCACAAGGCATTGAGGCGGTTGTGTTATCGACCCAACATGATCCCGATATCAGCTTGAAAGATCTTCAGGAAGCGGTCATGGAAGAGATCATTAAGCCCGTATTGCCCGCCAACTGGTTATCAAAAGACACGAAGTATTTTATCAATCCCACCGGTAATTTCGTCATCGGCGGCCCCGTTGGTGATTGCGGACTCACGGGCAGGAAAATCATTGTTGACACTTATGGCGGTATGGCTCGGCATGGCGGCGGCGCGTTTTCAGGCAAGGACCCGTCAAAAGTTGATCGCAGCGCCGCCTATGCAGGCCGTTACGTTGCGAAGAACCTTGTTGCAGCCGGTATTGCCGATCGCTGTGAAATCCAAGTCTCTTATGCTATCGGCGTCGCAGAGCCCACCTCGATCAGTGTCAATACGTTTGGCACGGGTAAACTCTCTGACGAAAAAATCGAGGCCCTGGTCCGCAAGCACTTTGACTTGCGTCCAAAGGGTTTGATTGAAATGCTCGATCTCAAGCGGCCTATTTTCCTACCGACTGCCAGTTATGGTCATTTTGGTCGAACGGAAGACTCCTTTACTTGGGAGCGAACCGATCGCGCTGAAGCCCTTGCCAGCGAGGTGTAGTCAAAGCCGTGACCACACTACCCATTAGCTTTGAATTTTCAGCGCCCAAAACTGAGGCTGCCGCGAGTGGCCTTCGACGCGCCCATGACCGACTCAAGCGCTTTGACCATGAGTTCGTCAGCGTAACCTATGGCGCGGGTGGCTCGACCCGAGACGGCACCAAGGACACGGTCATTGCTTTGAGCCAAGATGGTGCGTCCGCTGCGCCCCACTTGTCTTTTGGTGGTGATAATTCAGAGACCATTGGAGAACTCCTCAAAGCCTATCAGGATGCGGGTATCCGGCGCATCGTCGCCCTGCGGGGCGATCGCCAATCAGGGCTCGGAACCCCTAAGATTGTTCATGCATCAGAACTGGTGAAATTTATTCGAGAGACGACGGGGGACTGGTTCCATATTGAAGTGGCGGCGTATCCTGAGATTCACCCCGAATCCAAATCTGTCAGGACCGAAATCGCTTTTTTTAAAGAAAAAGTGGATGCGGGCGCCAATGGCGCCATCACCCAATACTTTTACAGCGCTGACGCCTACTTCCGGTTTGTCGAGGAATCCGCGAAAGCGCAGATTAGGATTCCGATTGTGCCGGGGATTATGCCAATTACCAATCTAACGGGCCTGCAACGCTTCTCGCAGATCTGCGGCGCAGACCTACCCCGCTGGCTCGTCAAGCGGTTAGAAGACTTTGATGATGATGACGCGCTCAAAGATTTCGGCGCCGAGGTTGTGACCCGGCTCTGTGAACAACTGATTCAAGGCGGCGCGCCGGCACTGCATTTTTATACCTTGAATCAATCAAAACCCAGTGCGAGGATTCTAGACAACCTAGGATTCTAATATGCATACCCCTCGGATCTATGTTGACGCCGATCTTGCGCCGAACACCACCGTCGTAATTGAGGGCGGCAAGCACCATCACCTCCGGAACGTGCTGCGACTCAAAGCGGCTGACGCGGTGATCTTATTCAATGGTCAGGGCGGCGAGTATGGGGCTGAGGTTCAGGCCATCACCAAGCAAGCAACACAGATCACGACCCTCACCTATGATCCGATCAATCGCGAGTCGCCGCTCCACATCTGTTTGTTACAGGGCATCCTGAAGCGCGACGCGATGATCAACGCCCTGCAGCGCGCAACCGAGCTCGGCGTGAGTAAAATCATTCCCATCCAGACCCAACACTTAAGCGAAAAACGAGTGCAACTGGCAGGACGTTGGGAGGCTTGGCAAGCCGTCATCGAGCAATCGAGCGAACAATGTGGCCGGACGCAGCTTCCGGAATTGGCGCCATTAACCCGCTACACCGAGGCGGTTTCAATGGTCCAAAATGCCGATTTTGACCTTCGGCTCCTAGCCCATCTCGGCGCGCCAGAATCCAGGACGCCCCCAGCGACGACACCAAAACGCATCGCCGTCGCGATCGGTCCAGAAGGCGGCTTTAGTGACGCAGAAGTTACCTTGGCCGAGGCAAACAGTTTTCGCGCCTATACGTTGGGCGCCAGAATTTTAAGGGCCGAGACGGCGCCCGCGGCACTTCTGGCTCATCTACAAACCCGCTTCGGCGAGTTTTCCGAAACAAAACAATAAGGTTAAAAGGCCGACTTAAAGGTTTAAACCGGCGCAATGCTTTCAGCTTAGGCTCAAAAGGGTTCAGGGCCCGGTTTCCAATGATCGGAGCCTGATTGAGCAAAATTATGACCTTGCTGGATTCATGGTTTAAACTTCGATAACCACCCAGAGATTACTGTCATGGCGCAACATGAAAATCAAAAACTGATCCGCTGCAAGCTAACCGGCGCGGGCGGTCAGGCGCAAACGCGACTGGTGGAGTTTGAGTTATTCAAACTCTGGCAGTTCATGATGCAAAGCAAACACAGTTTTGAGGTATCGGAACTCACCATGTGCCTCTGGGTTAACGAAGCGGACTTTAAGGCCAAGCAAAATCTGTACGAACGCAGCGGCGATCTGCTGGCCGTTGACAAGATCACCGTGTCTATTTTCGATCAGCGCAATGGCTTTACCCACGTGACCAATCGTTTTGCGCTGACAAACGATACCGATCAAGTCAAAAACATACTCCTGTCCCACGTGCCCAAGGCCTTAGTCGACAGTGAGGACTTCACATTAGACATTATGGCCGGACAAACCATCGAGAAGGGCCCTATTTCTGGCTTGAGCGAAATCAGCCTTGGGTTGTCAAACGATTAAGCAGAATCTGCGGGCCGTAAGGTCGGCCAAAACGGGGCTCATGTTTCGAGTCGCGACAACAAGTTATACTACACCAGCCTGATCACCGGAGAGACCCTTGAGCCGACATATCGGGATCGTGATGGATCCCATCGATACCATTAACCCTA
>JAFMIA010000101.1 GCA_017854255.1 Pseudomonadales bacterium | reverse complement strand
GCGGATTGTTCTAATCCTTTTGGCGGTCGTGCCGGCGTACTTTCTGGTGATTCTCGCTGCATCTGAAATGGGTGGTGAAGTGGTCACGTTACTGCGTCCGAGTGTCGAGGGCGGCTTTGATGAAGTCCGCGTCTGGATTGTTGATGATGGTGACGTGACGCTGATTGAGCATGGCGGAGATGGGGACAGGTGGCTTGAGGGCTTAAAAGCAGCTGGGCCGATCAGCTTGTTGCGCGATGGGGTTAAGATTGACTATTTAGCGCAGCAAGCGGTTGCCATGCATGCACGGTATCATGTGCTCCGGCGCGAAAAGTATGGTCTGGCCGATCAGATCATTGAGACGCTGACGGGTGCATCGGTCGACGTCTGTGAGGGCGTACCGGTTCAATTACATGTCGTCAAGTAAAGACCAAATGCTCAGCGCGCTGTTTCAGCTGGCTCGGCCGAGACTTAAAAATGAGAAAGGTTTTATAGGAGGTTCACTTTGCAGCTATCAAAGGTCCATCATATCTCGCTTAATGTGACTGATGCCGCGCGCGACACAAAATTTTATACAGAGATTCTAGGGTTTCAAGCGATTCCACGCCCAGAAATGGGGTTTAAGGGGGCTTGGCTTGCCATGGGAGATCAACAGCTCCATTTGCTTGAGGTGCCTGGGTTTGAGGCGCCAAAGGGTCAGCATTTCGCGTTTGATGTCACCGATATTGAGGCTGCGCGGGCCCATCTTACGGCCCAAGGGGTTGACGTCTCAGAGCCCTCGGCCATGGCCGATGTGTGCTGGCAGTGCTTCTTTAAAGATCCTTCGGGTAATCTGCTGGAGCTTAATCAGGCGCTTGGCGCGCAGGATGCGGGTGTTGGCGCATGAGTGCGCAGGCATCGGGCTTTAAGCGCCTTGCCTTAATTGGTCTGGGTTTGACCACCGTGGTCGCAGGGCTTCTTTGGGTCGGTGGCGAGAACCTAGCGCGCGCTGTGAAGCAACAGCTGACTTCCGATATGTTTGTTGCAAAGGATGGTGATGCGTTTGATCCGGGCTTGCCGGTCGGCGCGCGCTTTCCTGCTTTATCAGCGCGCTTAAACGCAATGCCGGTCACGGATGTCAGTCGGTTGGTGGGCGACAAGGGGATGATCTTCATCGCGGTTCGTTCTGTCGACTGGTGACCCTATTGCCAAAAGCAGCTCGTGCAGCTGCAGCGGATGCGGACTGATTTTGAACGCGCTGGGTTTTCGATCATCGCGCTGACCTATGATTCGCCGGTACTGCAAGCTGCGTTTATTGAGGCCAATGGGATTGCGTATCCGATGCTCTCGGACGTGGCGGCGCAGAGTGTCCAAGCCCTGGGGATTTTGAACGTGGACTATGCGCCGGGGGATGATCACTACGGCATTCCATACCCCGGAATCTTTATTTTGGATGCGTCTATGACCATTCAAGGCAAGCTATTTTTGGCGTCTTATGCGCAAAGAGTGGACGCCTCGGCGGTTTTGGCGCTCGCAAAATCATTGAGTTTGTAACGATTGGGTGGTTTTTAATCAAATCGTCGGTTCGGTAGACCTTGAGTCTGTCGTTCGACCGTTTGCCTGCGGTAGAAAGCGGCCAGCGATGCGAGCGCTGCCTTAGCCGTCTTAAAGGTTGGTATATTTCTTCATTCTGCTGGTTACTTTTTTAACGTAATTTCTTGATTCTAAACGAATATGACGATTGGTTAGGAACCAGTAAAATTCTTCAACGGTCATTGCATTGATTCGGTCAATTGCGGCGCGCTTGCCGCCTGTTGGCACCAAGCTTTTAAAGAGATTGCCTGCGCCGCCGTTGTAGCTTGAGATGATCGCGTATTCCAGTTTTTGGGGATGGTAAATGCCTGCAAGATACCGATCTGCCAGGATGCTCAGGTACCCTGCGCCCATCTCAACATTGTTCTCCGGGTTGTACAGGTACGCGGATGTTGGCGTGTGCTGGTAGCCGCTGATAATCGAAAAATAATCTCGCCCAGCGGTGTCTGCTTTGATTTGCATGAGGCCCAATGCATTAGAGCGCGAACGCGCGAGCGGGTTGAAAGAGCTCTCGGTCTCCATAATGGCCATGATTAAGGCCACCGGAATCATATGTTTGGCGCCTGCTGCCTTGGCAAAGTTCACATATTTAGCGCCAGCAACGACCTTGTGTTGCCCAATCATTGGGATGGTCAACTGGCTTGCCCGTGTGTTCGATCGACGCGTCATCAAGTAATCAACATAGCGCTCAGCTCGCCAGGCCGAGGCAATTGGCGCGCCGTCCTGATCAATGACTTGCTTGAACAGAAAGGGTTTCTGCGTTTTAGGGTTAATCAGGCCTAAATCGCTGGCGGTACTGGCATCGATTACCGATGGATCAATCTGGGTTAACAATATCTCAACCGCCGCTTGTTTGATCTCGCTCGGGTCTGCGGCGGTTATGTTGATGAGGCCACGTTCAAAGTCGATGAGGGTTTCCGCCTTGCTTTGCCCTTGGTAGGCCCAAACAGATGGCAGGAGACTGCCTGCTTTGTCTGATTCCGCGTGATACTCATCCAGCAGGGCGGCGACGTCCGGGTCATATTGATCAAAGTTGGCTGGTTCTTCGGCGAGTGCAAGGGTTGGCAGTAAAAGGAGTGACGTTGCGCAATAAACCAAGATTTTGGCGGGTTGGATGTCCGAAATAAGAAAGCCTTGGCAGGCTTGTGCAAGTCGCATTGTCATCTGTCTTATCATGACCCACAGTCTAATCAATGCAGCAGCCTGAAAAAAGCTGAAAGCGATTGATTGGGTCACCGTTCAGCGTCTTGATCGATGAAAACTTGGCGAGCTAGATCCGCGTTAAAAACCTGACCTGAAGTCGCTGTTTTGATGGGTCTCCAAACAATTTTGACGGGCAAGGATTGCCTTACCTTCGGGTTGGATAACAAGACCTAGGTGATTCGACAGAGTCTATGGCGCAAGCGCTCGCAACTTTGAGGGTTTGGGAAGAACAAAACGAAGCGATCTAAAACCCGCAGGGCATCGGATCCATAGCTGGGTTAAAATAGCGGCGAGAAAATCCCCTTGCACGCAGGTCCCGTTACGGGGCTGTGGACAAAGGTGCGAAGGAGTAGGCGTGTGACAATCAAAGAAACCACAGAAGTCGTGGTCCTCGGTGGCGGCGCGGCGGGCCTGATGTGCGCGTTAACCGCAGCAGGGCAAGGTCGACAAGTGCGGGTGCTTGAACGCAGCAACAAGCTCGGCAAAAAAATTCTGATGTCAGGGGGCGGGCGGTGTAATTTCACCAACCTGCATGTAGAGGCGGAACACTTTTTGTCGGATAACGCGCATTTCGTGAAAAGCGCTTTGGGTCGTTATCCGCCGCATAGCTTCATCAGCCTAGTGGAATCCTACGGAGTGGAATTTGAAGAGCGCAAGCATGGGCAGTTGTTTTGTGTCCATTCCGCGAAAGAGATATTGGCCATGCTAGAAGCGGAATGTTTGTCTCTGGGCGTGCAATTTCAAACCCATTGCGACGTCAGCCAACTTTCGGCCAAAGCCCAAAACGCAGCAGGTGCGGACCGGTTCAGCCTACGGTATACCCACCAAGACCAGCCTATCGAGGTGCATTGCCAATCCGTTGTGGTGGCGACCGGCGCGTTGTCGATCCCAACTTTGGGCGGCAGTGACCAAGGCTACCAACTGGCCGAGCAGTTTGGCATCAACCTAGTGCCAAGACGAGCTGGACTGGTGCCGTTTATGTTCACCGGTGATCTTAAAGATTTTTGTGTTGCGCTGGCGGGGGTTTCGATGCCGGTCGCTGTGCGCTGCGGATCACAGGGTTTTGTTGAGGACCTCTTGTTCACCCATCGGGGGCTGAGCGGCCCGGTGATGCTTCAAATTTCCAGCTATTGGTCTCCGGGAGAGGCCTTGACGCTTGATGTCTGTCCGGAGCGCGATTTGGCGGAATGGCTGGTGACCAGAAAACATCAAAAACCGAACCAAACCGTGGTAACGGCCTTGTCTGAAGTCTTACCGAAGTCCTTTGCGGAGCAGTTTATCGGGCTGTATTACGCTCAGTTTTTGAATGTGAAATGCGCTGAATTAAGAGACCAGCAGCTGGGTCAGGTGGGCCGAGATTTAAATGCGTGGCAGATTAAGCCGGCGGCAACCGAGGGCTATCGCACGGCCGAGGTCACCTTAGGCGGGGTCTCAACCGATGCCCTTAGCAGCAAAACGCTCGAGGCGCGCGGACAGCCGGGTTTATTCTTTGTTGGCGAGGTTGTCGATGTGAGCGGTCACCTTGGGGGATTTAACTTTCAGTGGGCCTGGGCTTCAGGTTTTTGTGCCGGGCAAGTGGCCTGAGTTCAGCGCAATAGCCTCCTAGGCATCCAGGGTGCGCCCTGGGTTTGGTGACTAAAAACACCCTGAGGTCCTTTTTGACTTTGGTGCGGGCTCAGGCGAGCTGTAGTCGGTAAAGGCTTGCACATCACATAGCGGCTAACGGCTTTACATAGCAGCTAAAGGACATAGCAGCTAAAGGCTTTGTCATTTAAGATTCAGCAAGAGACGATCCTGTAAAAGCGATTGGGAATGTGTTCGTGAACCCAGATCGTCGTTGAGGATGGAAAGGGGCGAGTTACCGGCCTGGGCCAGACCGCGGGTCGGGCAGCTGCGCAGGCGATGGCATTTTTATGAGCACAACGGAGTGGGCTATGAGGCGTGTGGGTCGAGGCATTTTGACTGGGATGGTTGGCGTGCCGGCCGTGCTGTTTATTGTTATGGGGTTGCGTTGGTTGCTGGACCCTGCCGGCATTGCGCCGAGCTTGGGGCTCAGCCTCGAAACGGGATTGGGCCTGAGTACGCAGGTCGGTGATCTGGCCGCGTTCTTTCTGGTCTTGGGAATCAGCACGCTCATTGCGCTGGTAACGGGTCAGCG
This sequence comes from Pseudomonadales bacterium, assembly GCA_017854255.1. GTDB lineage: Bacteria > Pseudomonadota > Gammaproteobacteria > Pseudomonadales > Azotimanducaceae > UBA9926. The sequence goes on along the minus strand of JAFMIA010000101.1, from coordinate 3,512 downwards.
CGCTTGGTATTACCCGGGGGTTATGTTGCTCTTGATCGCGGCCAGCGGCCGACTGATCGCATGGGTGCTCCATGGCGCGGCGTTGCCGGTTCAGGTCATCGGGTTTGAGATTGTGATCGCGCTGGTGTTGTTAACGGCCTCGCGATGGCTGCCGGATCGAGACAACAGATGATGTGTTACGCGCGCATTCTTTTAGCGCTGGTCATCGTCTCATCGATTAATGTGCTCGTGGCGGCGGAGGTCCCGCGTCGACCCAATATCGTTTTTCTGCTAGCGGATGATCTAGGCTATACAGACATTGCCCCTTATGGGAGTGAGGTCAATACGCCGACCCTCCAAGCGCTTGCCGACACCGGTATTCGGTTCAGCAATTACCACACGGCAGCCAATTGCGCGCCAGCGCGCGCGATGTTGCTAACGGGTGTCAGCAACCACCTTGCTGGGGTACCGAACATTCCCGAGATGCTATCCGCCGAGCAGAAATTGGTTGAGAACTATCAAGGCGTGTTAGGGGACAACGTTGTAACGATTGCAACGCTGTTAGAGGGCGCTGGCTATCACACCTATATGGCCGGCAAATGGCATCTGGGTTCCGAGCCTAATAAACTGCCTAGCCGACGCGGTTTTGAGCGGACGGTCGCACTCATGGATTCGGGCGCCGATAATTGGGAACAAAGACCGTACCTGCCGATCTATGATGCCGCAAACTGGTTTGCCGATGGCGAGCGCTTTGACCTCCCGGAGGATTTTTATTCATCCCGCTTTCTGATCGATAAAACCATTGAGTTCATCGACAGTAACCTAGCAGACGGCAAACCCTTTTTTGCTTATGTCCCGTTTCAGGCGGTGCATCTGCCGGTGCAGGCGCCCCAGGAATACATTGACCGGTACCTAGGCGTTTACGATGCGGGCTGGGATGCGCTGCGGGAGGATCGGTTGACGCGTGCGGTCGAGGTCGGTCTGTTGCCGGGCAAAGTGCCCATGGCGCGAATGGATACGACGGGGGATTGGGACGCTTTGTCGGATGCGCGTAAACAATATGAATCCAAGCGCATGGCCGTTTATGCCGGCATGATCGAAGCGATGGATGACAACATTGGCCGATTAATGGCGTATTTGCAGGCGCAGGGGGCGCTCGACAATACGATTTTCGTTTTTACCTCTGATAATGGTGCGGAGGGGTCAGGCCCGGTTGATCCCTTAACGGGTCCAAACAGTTTGATGACGGCCAGCATGGGCTACTCGACAGATTATGAAACCCTCGGTTTAAAGGGGAGCTTCAGCTCCATTGGGCCAGGATTTACCAGCGCTGCGGCCAGTCCGCTGGCTTTTTATAAGTTCTATACCGGTGAAGGCGGCTTGCGCGTGCCCTTGATTGTCTCGGGTCAGCCGCTGGGTAATATCCCCAAGCAAACGGATGCGTTTGCTTGGGCAACCGATATTGCGGCAACCATTTTAGCGTTGGCGAACGTTGCGTCGCCTGAGGCGCGTTATGGCGGCCGTCCCGTGCTGCCAATGACCGGACGCGACCTAACGCCGTTGGTAAAGGGAACGGTTGATCGCGTCTACGGCGAAAACGATGCCATTGGCTATGAGTTGACCGGACAAGGGGCACTGTTCAGAGGCGATTTTAAACTGGTGCGCAACCTGCCGCCGCTCGGTGACGGGCAATGGCGACTATTTAACATTGTGCAGGACCCAGGGGAGACCTTGGACCTTTCGAGCCAAGACCCTGGCCGGCTGCAGGCAATGCTCGCAGCTTACGAGGTGTTCGAAGTTGAAAATCAGGTTCAGCCATTACCCGCGGGCTATACCAGAGGCACGCAGCTCCTTGTGAACTTGCTGCGAGATCGTCTTGGTCCCGCTGTTTTGCTGGGTTTGCTAACGCTGCTGGTTCTGCTCCCGTTTGGGGTCTATGTGAGAATGAAGCGCAAGCGCTGAGTGCGAATGACGCTAAAAGCGGGCCTTGCACTGAACTGGGGAAAGGGTCTAGGGCGACCCTGAGTGATTGTCATCAAAGGGATTATCTAAGGACTTGTCGGCATGCTGGAACCTGTTCAGAACCCAAACTCAAAATGGATGGTAGACCCTCCGCCAATCCTCAGGTGGTTGATGTCAAAAGTCATGGGCCGGGTTGCCAGTACAGGCCACATTAATAAAAATCGTCGCCAGTTCGAGGCCCAGCGCGTTGCTCAGAAGCAACCGCATACGGTTGAATATTTTCACCAACTGGATGATCCCTATTCCCATTTAATGGCGCAGGTCCTTGCGCAATTTGCTGAGCGTTATGATGTTGAGGTTGTGCCGAGATTGATCCGGGCAACGGGCGGCAAACATCAGCCTGAGGCTAAAAAGCTTGCCGCCTGGGCCCGCCGAGATGCGGCGTTGGTTGCGCCGCATTATGGTTTAACGTTTCCAGATGCTGTTGGTGTAACGCCCGACCTTGAGGCGCTGCAAACGGCAACTCAGGCGCTCGTAAACTGCGATTCACTGGCTTTTATCACAAAGATCAAACGCATTAGTCAGGCCCTTTGGTCTGGTTCTGAAGGTTTCGAGGCGATGCCGGATGAGGATCTCGCGACCGATGCGGCGGCGACTGCTGCATTAGATCAGGGCTCCGCGCGCTTGTTAGAACTGAAGCATTATTCCGGCGCGAGTCTTTATTATGGCGGCGAATGGTATTGGGGGGTTGACCGGTTATTCCATCTTGAGCAGCGCCTTCGCGAATTAGGGGCTTGCCATGAACCCAATGAGCCTTATTTGGTGCCGCGCCCGGAGATTGATCTTACGGGCGTTGACGCCGCCCACTTGGCCCTACATTTTTATCCCTCGCTGAATAGCCCGTATACCGCAATCATTTTTGATCGGACGGTGGCTCTGGCCAAGGCTTGCGGCGTTGCGTTTCATCATAAACCGGTGCTACCGATGATTATGCGCGGCGTGGCGGCAACGCCGGCCAAGGGGCGTTATATCTTTTTCGATACGAAGCGCGAAGCCGATTACTTTGGCGTGCCCTTTGGTCATCATGTCACACCAATCGGGACGCCAACGCGGCGTGCTTATGCGTTGCTTCCTTGGGCGAAATCGTTGAATCAGGATGTTGCGCTGATGAGCGCGCTGCTTAGGCTTGCCTTTTCAGAAGGCAAAGCCCTGCATCGTGAGAAAAATCTGCGGCTTGGGGTAGAAGCTGCAGGCCTAGACTGGCAGGCGGCCCAAAAGCATCTAGATAGTGACGACTGGAAACCGCTTGTCGATCAGCACCAAACCGAAATGGTAGAAGGTATGGGGTTATGGGGGGTGCCAAGTTATCGATTAACGGGCTCTGATGGCGAGCCCGATCTAGCAGTCTGGGGCCAAGATCGATTATGGCTGATCGCCGCAGAGATTCGTCGGCGTGCCGGTAGGGATAGCGCTCGGTCGTCTTAAAAAGGATTTCAACGTAGCGCGGTCTTTGGGATCGACGCTCGTTACTCGTAAGGATCGGCTTAACGTATTTGACCGCGGTCAGGGCG
>JAFMIA010000100.1 GCA_017854255.1 Pseudomonadales bacterium | reverse complement strand
TGTATTTGGAGCGGGAAACCAGGTTCGAACTGGCGACCTGTACCTTGGCAAGGTACCGCTCTACCAACTGAGCTATTCCCGCTTTACTGAGGCTAAAGGCGCGTTGCCTTGAACCATTTTTACACCAATATCTGGTTTGTTGGCAACCAGATCGGATGGCGTCCCCTAGGGGAGTCGAACCCCTGTTGCCAGGATGAAAACCTGGAGTCCTAGGCCTCTAGACGAAGGGGACAGAACACAACCGACGGCGCGAATGATATTGATCTTAGGCTGAATCGTCAAGTCGCAAACGGTCAAATTTCATCAGTAATGGCGGATCTTTCCAATTAAAACAGGATCACGCTCCGGATACTCTTGCCTTCATGCATATAGTCGAAAGCGGTATTAATTTCTTCTAATGGCATTGTGTAAGTGATCAATTCATCCAGCTTAATTTCGCCACTCATATACTGATCGACCATGCCCGGCAATTGGGTGCGGCCCTTAACGCCGCCAAAGGCGGTTCCACGCCAAACCCGCCCTGTAACGAGCTGGAAAGGCCGCGTACTGATCTCTTGGCCTGCGCCAGCGACCCCAATAATAATCGCCTCGCCCCAACCCTTGTGGCAGCATTCCAGCGCGCTGCGCATCAGATTCACGTTGCCGACGCACTCAAAGCTGTAATCAACTCCGCCATCTGTCATATCAACGATCACTTCGGTAATGCTATTGGTGTGATCTTTCGGGTTAACACAATCCGTTGCGCCGAGCATTCTGGCCATCTCGAACTTCGAAGGATTGGTGTCCACAGCAATAATCCGGCCGGCTTTGGCCATGACAGCGCCTTGGATAACGGACAAACCAATGCCGCCGAGACCAAAGACCGCGATGGTGGCCCCAGGCTCCACCTTTGCGGTGTTGATGACCGCGCCGATGCCCGTGGTCACCCCGCAACCCAGCAAGCAAATCTTGTCTAGCGGCGCAAGCGGGTTCACTTTGGCGAGAGAGACCTCTGCAATAACGGAATACTCGCTAAAGGTTGAGGTGCCCATGTAATGATAGACCGCCTCACCCTTGTAGCTGAAGCGACTGGTGCCATCCGGCATGACGCCAAGCCCCTGAGTGGCCCTGACAGCGCTGCACAGATTGGTTTTACCGGATAGACAGAACTTACATTGGCCGCACTCTGCGGTGTACAGCGGAATGACATGGTCGCCTACGGCGAGGCTGGTCACGCCTTCGCCCAGTTCGACCACAATGCCGCCGCCCTCATGTCCTAAAATCGCAGGAAAGAGCCCTTCGGGATCATCGCCCGATAGCGTAAAGGCATCGGTGTGACAGACGCCACTGGCGACCATTTGAACCAGTACCTCACCGGCTTTTGGCCCGGCGACCTCGACCTCGTCGATAACCAAAGGTGCGCCTGCTTTGAGGGCCAATGCTGCACGTGCTTTCATTTGATCTCTCCTATCATGTTCTTGTAATGCGCGTCTTAGTTGCTGCGGCGAAATCCAATATAAACGCCACGGGGTTCGCCGACAAAAAATCGTTCGTTGCCAAAGGCATAATCTGCCCGTTCAGCATAATCGGTGTCGAGCAGGTTCGTCACGCGCAAAAAACCCTGCCAAACATTGGTAAGTGCAAGATTGGCTCTCAGATTTATTAAATCATGTCCGTCATAACGATTCGTATTGTCTGGGTTGGTAAAGTAGGGTCCGATATGAACCCACTCGAGTTCACTGGTCACGCGCTCGGTCGGCGCCCAATTCACTTGCAGGCCGCCCATCGATCTTGGGGCGGTATCGATATCATTGCCTTGAATCACCCCCCGCGAGAGCGCTGGGTTGTTGTCGTAGCGGTGGCGAGCTAGCGTCCAGTTCGCAGACACCTCAAGGTTATCTCGCAGTGCAAAGCGGCCCTCGATTTCAACACCCTGATGTCGCGTCTCACCATTGTCGACATTGGCCCGGGTGGTGTCTTGAAAGATGAACCCTTCTTTTTTCATGCTAAAGCTGGTCAATTGGTAAGAAAGTCGAGCAGTAGCCCCGCGAAGACCAACTTCCAAGCTGTCGAGGGCTTCTGAGTCGATATCAGCGACGTTTTGACCATTCTGAAGCCGGTATAACTCGGTTGCTTGAGGGGCTCTGAAGCCCTTAGAGAGCTGACCAAACAACCTGTGCTGACCAAAAGCGTAATTAAATCCCAGCTTCGGAGATAAATTGTTGAACGCATCCGATCGACTTTCTGGTCGATTGTAGCGACAACCACCAAACCCGCAGGCCGTGCCATCGTCTTTCGTACGACCGCTGATCATGCGATTGTCATAATCATAATCAACGCGCTCGGCTCTAAGGCCGAGTGTGACAAGCAGATCCTCAGAAACCGGCCAATCATATTGGGCAAACGCCGCGGCAACCGTCGCTGTTACGTCGTAGTCGTAATGCTTGCCGCTGGGGATCGTGCCAACCAAAAAGGGACTGCCGCGGGTTTCGCCGGTTTGGGTCTGCTTTAAAAATCCGCGGGTTTGTTCGGCATCGAAACCCACGGTGACGTTGTCCGTAAGCGCAGCGCTGGATTGCAATCCAAGACTTCTGTGACCGTTCTCCTCTAGGGGCTGGCCTGGCAGAAAGTGTTGTAAGAAGCGCATGTCGGTCCAGCGCAGAAAGGGCGTGATCCGAAATTTGCCCGATTCGGACTGCCAATCTGATATCAATCGCGCCGAGCGCACGTCCCGGAAGGCCTCTGGGTTGGGGTTCAATTTTTTATAGGCGGGATCGCGATAGACATCCTCCCCCTGCACAAAGCCTGAAGTTTCTTGATTTAAGTTGGTTACGGCGAGGCTGTTGATCACCTCAAAGGCGCCAACAGCTTGTTGATGCTTCAGAATCAGTTTTTGCTGACCGTACCCCGAGTCCGTTTTATAGCCGTCATCAGAAGTTGCGGATACGCCAACGATGAGTCGCTCCTGTACGGATAAATGTTTCAGTCGAGCGTAGCTATGGGGGCCCGCTTCAATTTGGGTGGTATTGCGCTGGGCGCCAGGGCTGGGCGTCCGGACCTGGATCAAACCGTGCAAGGCATTGGAGCCGTGGGTTGCGCCGCCGGGTCCTTTTAACACTTCAACGGCTTCTGCCAGTTCGCTGACCGACTCAAATAGTTCGTTCACGTTGCAAAAGCCCGAAGCGCGCAGCGGCACATTGTCCTGGGTCATTAAAAACGCGCCGCAGCCACCGGCCCCGGTCAGGACTGGGGATCGAATAGCGGTTAAGTGCTCTTGGCCATTGCCTCGGCTGATCCAAGTCCCTGCGACTCGGGCGAGTAATTCGTTAATGTGCACGGCTTGGGTTCGCGCAACAGTTTCAGCATTGACAACCGTTGCCGTTCGGGTCGTGGCCAGCCAAGGCTCCTGGGCTCGATTAGCGGTGACAACAACTTCTTCCATGGCCAGACTTTGGTTGGCGGCAACCTCCGTGGCAGATAAACTTGCTAATATTACGAGTGGCGGCAAAAGGCTGGAGCGGTAATTCATAAAGTGACACACAACGCAGGTTAAATTGGACGCAAAGGGTATCGCACTTGGAGGGTCGTTGTCCTGTCTGGGCCGGTCTCTGCGCTAAATCGTTGCCGCGCCGACCGCATTAAAACGCCATTGATTCAAAACACCATTAAGAAGGGCTTTATGGGACACATGCAACTGGGTAGTGCCACGACGGAATATACCAACCTCTATGACAAGGGATTGTTGTATCCCATCGCGCGTCAGCCGCAACGCGCGGAGCACGGCATTGAGCCAAACAACGCGCCATTCGCCGGGCGAGACCTTTGGAATGCCTATGAGTTCACCTACCTCACGCCTCAAGGCAAACCGACGGCGGATGTCCTGCAAATTGAGGTCCCGTTCAATTCAAGCGCGATTATCGAATCAAAATCGATGAAGTTATATCTGGGCAGTTTTGCCGGGACCCGCTTTGAGGGGCTTGAAGCCGTAATTGAGTGTCTTGAGCGGGATCTAACCGCGGCATGCCAGGGGCTTGTTCAGGTGCGCTCGGTCGACCCAGAACCGGTCTCCGTTTTAAGCGCGCGCCTTGAGGCTGCCCACTGTTTGGATGATGAGGCGGTCGGCGTGCCTGAGGGTGGTTACAGCACGGACACCTTATCGCTTGCGTCATCAGAGGTTGCGGAAGTCACCTATTATTCCGATCTGTTTCGATCGTTGTGCCCCATGACGGGCCAGCCCGATTTTGCTCGAATCATCCTGCGCATGACCGGGCCACAACTCGCTCGACCCGGTCTATTGCAGTACCTCTTCAGCTATCGAGAACATGGCGAATTTGCCGAGCAGGTTGCTGAACGCCTGTTTATGGACCTCTATCAAGCGGCCAAGCCCAGTAAGCTGGGTGTGCGAGCCGAATTTACCCGGCGAGGGGGGATTGATATTAATGCTGAACGGGTTTTGGGTTATCGCGATTGGGATTATGTGCGGCACTACCGGCAATAGTTGTGGCTGGGCCTAGCTGCTCGTCAATCTGACCTGCGACAAGCCGCTGGGATAGACGGCTTTAGGCGTCGAGTATTTGAACGGGCTGTTAACAGCAGTCCGAGCCTGTAAGGCAAGTTTAAACGGTTCGTTGGGATCAAACAGCGAATGCTGAGGGCGGGTTCAAGAGGGATTAACCTATGACACAAAGACTGTGTTTTGCAGCGCAACCGGCGGTTACGGTAACCATTCAGGATAGCGATGCAAGATTTCCTGTGCACCGAATCTTTTGTGTTGGCCGGAACTACCATGCGCACGCGGCAGAGATGGGCGTGACCGTTGATAAGGCCACCACCCAGCCATTTTATTTCAATAAACACCCCAGTACGATCGCCGAGTCTGGATCGGACATTGCGTACCCTCCTGAAACCAGTAATTACCATTTTGAAATGGAGCTGGTCGTTGCGCTGAGGGCCGGCGGTTTTGGGGTATCCAAGGCTGAGGCCATCGATCTTGTTTACGGCTATGCGGCGGGGCTGGATATGACCCGGCGGGATCTGCAGCAGCGCGCCAAGGATCACGCCCATCCCTGGGACCTGGGTAAAGATTTCGAGCAGGCGGCGATCATCTCACCCCTTGTGATTAAACCCGAGGGCGCGCCGCTGCTTCAGCAGGGCGCAATTGCGCTCAGCGTGAATCAATCTGTGAAGCAGTCGTCTAACCTGTCTTTAATGATTTGGTCTGTGGCGGAGTTGATCTCCGATCTGTCTCGGTATTATCGCCTGCTGCCGGGGGACCTGATTTATACCGGTACGCCTGAGGGGGTTGGCCCAGTGTTGCCTGGCGACAGCCTTAAGGGTCATATCGAAGGCGTCGGTCAAGTGGTCGCCAACATTACAGCGCCGGCGGCTTAAAGGTCGCCCGCGGTGCCTGCGAAGGCAGAATGCCCCCGACGCATGCAGGGTTCCAAGTCAGATTGCCTTGCCGGGGCCTTAGTACGTTGCGATCCTCTCCATAAGAACGCCGGTTTGGGATTCGTACAAGAGGCGTTCGACAGGAACGCGTTTTAAATGGGTGCTTTTTGATCGTCATCTTCAAGATCGGCATTCGCGAGCGAGATCGCATAGGGGGCTCGTCCAAACCAGAGGAAGACCACACCCAGCACACCAAAAAAACTGGTCATGGTGATCATGGAGTATCGCACCCCGTCAGTGCCAGGAAACACAAACTCGTTAAACGCGCCGGCCAGCGGCGGGCCAAACATCATGCCGACTGAACCGGTCAGCATATAAACCGCAGCCACCCGAGCCCTGAGGTGGGGCGGCGTAATAACCGGCAATGAACCGGCGGCGATGCCAAAGGGCGAATTAACCGCCATGAGCGCCGGGGCATAGAACACAAACGCCCAAAAGGCGGACGGCGCGACTTGGATCAATAAAATGCAAGGAATGGTCAACAAGCCGCCGATCATCCCCGCGGTGATGTTTGCATCCAAATGACCTTGCGCGCGACGATGCGCGGCAAACCAGGCGACCGCCAAGGGCCCCAGCGGCCCGAAAATCACGAATATCCAGCCAAAGGTTTGTGACGCGCTTGCGGCAGACAAGCCATGAACCCGGACAAAGAAGGTCACTGACCAAAACACAAAGGCGTAGCCTGTGAGGACCAGGCAAACGAAGCCTAAGTGATGAAAGGTGATGGTGCGCGCATTTTGTCGGTAAAACCGTAGCAGTTGCTCGGTATCCGAGCCTTCGCTGGTCGCAGATGGCGTCAAGCGTCGGATCGGTTCTTTGAGGCCTAAAAAAAATACGGCAAGGATCAGACCCGGCGCACCGACATACACGAAGGTTTGCTGCCACGGTTTTAATTCACCGAAAAAGGGCAGCGTCATCGGGGCGCTGGACTCCACCATGTTCAACACGTAGCCGCCGATAATAAAAGCGAGCCCCGTGCCGATGATGGGGCCGGCCTGAAAAATGCTTAAGGCCAATGGCACCAGTTTACGGGGGAAATAGTCCCCGATCAGCGAGGTCGTGGCTGGGGTCAGTGTCGCCTCGCCGATGCCCACGCCAATACGCGCTAAAAAAATCTGCCAATAGCTGCGGGTCAGCCCGCAGGCGATCGTGAGTAGAGACCAAAGAAAGATCCCAATGGCGATGATGTGTTTGCGGCTGCGTTTGTCGGCAAGGGTTGCAATCGGCAAGGCTGCTGCGGCGTAGAACAAAGCAAACACGCCGTACAGCCAACCGATTTCAGTGTCGCCCACGCCCAAATCCTGTTGCATGGGCCCGACGACAATGGCGACCACCTGTCGATCGATGAAAGCAATCAGCGAGGCAAGAATCAGTACAAACACCACGAACCAGGCGTAACGTCGGGGCGGGTAGGGCTGCGGGTCGGTCATGGCATGTCGATTTTTGAAGGTCAGGCTACAGCATCTCAGCCATTGGGTTTGTTTGGCAAGGCCTCGTCCGAGAAGGCGGTCTAAAGGCGCTTGAATGCGGAACAAGTGCGCCTAAAGCGATCTGTTAAGAAAAGGATTTGGCAACCATAAGAGGTTTCAGTCGCCGCGCTTTGGACGGAGTTTTGCGCGCGCCCAACCTAAGATTGTATTAGGCCCCAAGACATATTGGTCGATCTTGGCATTTTGCTCAGCCAACGCCGCTGGGTTTTCGAAAATCTGTTCCCGGCGCACCAAGGCTTGTTCTGGGTCGAGCGCGCGGATCACCTGTGCGGGGTTGCCGGCGGCGATGACGTTCGCAGGAATATCAGTTGCCACCACTGAGCCGGCGCCAATAATGCTGTTCTCGCCAATGCTCACGCCTTTACAAACCGTTGCGCCATCACCCAGCCAAACATTGTTGTGCAGGGTCACGGCCTTGGTGGTGCCAATCGGTTTCGTTCGATCGTACAGATCATGCCAATCGGCGTCGGTTACATAACTGCCCGCCGCCAGCATGCAGTTGTCGCCGATGGTAATGCGGCTGGCGGCATCAATTCGAACGCCAGGGCAGATCAGGACATGATTGCCGATGTCGATATGACCCTGCTGCTGCCCCAAGTGCCAGGTCGAAAGCGACACCCGGCGGTCTTTTGCCGTCACCATGTGCAGAAAATTGCCGACCCGAATCTCGGCGCCGAACACATCGATGTTCCACGGCTTCATCAGCAGCGCGCCAGAGCCGAGACCTGCAAAATGCGGCGCAACGAAATGCTTGCCGTACCAGTGCTCAAAGGCTTGAAAGCTGTTTTTTAACCAAAGGGGCCGATGGTCGTGAATCATAAAGTTTGGGGCCAAAGGAGTTGCAGGATCTATTGTAAGAGATCCCGGAAACGGTGTCCTGCCTGATCTAGAAAACCGGTAAACTATTCCCTCCGGGCGAGACGTCTGTCGTCGCGCTTCATTGCCATTAGGAAGTCTAAGAGATAAAGGAGGTCACCATGGAGGCAGTAGACGCACTATTAAGTCGGGTTTCGGCGCCGAGGCTCACAGGCGCGGTGCCAGCGTCCTTGCTTGCTGATATGGTGCAGGCGGCCCAACGTGCGCCAGATCATGCCCAACTGGCGCCGTATCGGTTTTTAGTGGTAACGGGAGAAGGTCGCTCGGCGCTCGGTGAGCTGATGGTGGCAGCACGGTTAGCGGTCGCGCCGGATACCGATGCGGCAACGCTCGATAAGTTGCGGCTTAAGCCCCTGCGGGCGCCCATGATTATTGTTGGGATTGCCTCGCCAACACCGCATCCCAAAGTGCCTGAAATCGAGCAATTATTGACCGCTGGAATTGCGCTGCAAAACATGTCCTCGATGGCGTGGGCCAAGGGCTTTGGCGCCATCTGGCGAACCGGTGATTTGGCCTACAATCGGACCCTGCAGGCAGGTCTTGGTCTTGCAGATCATGAACAGATCACAGGATTCTTATACCTCGGGCAAGTTGAAGGTCGACTCAAAACGCCGTCGCAATCGAGTCCAGTTGATATGCTAGGGTACTGGCCGTAACGTCGGGCTGGCACGCAAG
>JAFMIA010000099.1 GCA_017854255.1 Pseudomonadales bacterium | reverse complement strand
CTCCACCGACTATGTTCTTAAGACCCGCGAAAATATCGCGACCCAAATGCTTAGCCCTAGAAGTCCCTCCCCTTACAGGGCCACACAATTTAACAATATTCATTAACGGAATATGATCGGAGGTCACAACAATGATCTCAGAAAGCGCTTGCGCAATATCATTCATCTTTTTGTCCTTGCGTTATATTTAATTCGTCTGAATCGCCCCTAGTTTGCTAGACACCTTCTAGTCACACAAGGTTCTGTACGAGAGGTAAACATGAGCAAGAAGCCGTAAGTTACAGACACTCGTTGGAGGAAAGTTTTTAAGGCATCCTTGGGAGCCATACCAAGACCACCCATCGAACGCGAGGTTTATGGCTACAATGCCTAACTCATGAGTGTATTATGACAACGTCAACATGCATTAATTTTTTTGTAAGGAGAAAATGAATGAGGTATTTAATTGCTGCAATTGTCCTGAGCTTTTCATGTCTTGGTTATGCCGGGCACCATGAAGAAGAAGTGTCTATCAACATAACGGCAACCAAGGCCGCGTACACCGCTTTTTCCAACGGCGATATGGAAGCTTGGAAAGCCGTACACAGCACCGATGTCGTTTGGACGATTCTTGAAGGTTTGCCCTACGCTGGCACTTATGTCGGTACGGACGCAATCATTGAGAATGTATTTTCTCAAATCGGCGTTCTATGGCCCGACTTCAAAGTGGAACCAATGGCCTATTTTGAGTCCGGAGATAAAGTCTTTGTCCACGTAAAAATCTCTATCGCCGGAAAGCAAACCGAGGCGTTGCATATGGTAACCATGAAAGATGGCAAGCAAGTGGCCTTCACGCCATTTGAAAATTCAGCCTTCATGATGCAGCAGATCCAGTAAGCCTATAGTTGAAAGCGGCTCTACGGCACGAGTCAGAATTAAAATAGGGCGGCAGCAAAGACCTTTTGGTCTTGGCGCCGCTCGGCAACCAACAAAGTCTTTCGGGTTCGCCCAAGGCGGTCACAGTTGCGGGCGGGTCGCTACGTCAACCAGTCCCTCGCGATACAAGCTAACCATTACACAAGCATTACCCTGTAGTGATACAACCAAAGGAAAATAGTATGCACGATGAAACATCAAAAGAACTTCGGACCACACTCACCAGTGCTGGCAAGTTAGAGCTTTCAATTGTAACGGTGCCCATGCCGGAACCTCGCGAGGGGGAAGTGCTGGTCAAGGTGGAGGCCTCTCCCATCAACCCTTCCGATCTCGGTTTGTTGCTCGGGCCAGCGGATGTCGCCTCACTCAGCATCACTGGATCTGGCGACGACACCGTTGCGAGCATGGATGTCCCTGAGGCCATGATGCCGGCCATGCAAGCAAGGTTCGATGCAGCGCTACCCGTCGGTAACGAAGGTGCGGGTGTGGTTATCGCCGCTGGCGCCGGCGCAGAGCACCTGGTTGGTCAAACCATCGGTGTTGCGGGTGGCGCAATGTATTCACAGTATCGATGCGTACCTGCGGCAAGCTGCATTGTGATGAACGAGGGTACAACGCCCGCTCAGGGCGCCTCTTGTTTCGTGAACCCCCTGACCGCGCTTGGCATGGTAGAAACTATGAAGGCGGAAGGCCATACTGCCCTCGTGCACACGGCAGCTGCTTCAAATCTGGGAAAAATGTTAGTCAAAATTTGTCTGGCAGACGATGTCCAACTGGTCAATATCGTCCGCAAGCAAGAACAGGTGGAACAGCTGAAGGCTTTGGGCGCGGTGCATGTCGTCAATTCTAGCGACCCAACCTTTCAAGAAGATCTAGTACAAGCCCTTGTCACAACGGGTGCAACGCTGGCCTTCGACGCAACCGGTGGTGGCAAACTTGCCGGCCAGATCTTAACCGGCATGGAAATCGCCGCGAATAAGAGTGCAGAGGGCCACAGTATTTACGGCTCAACCACCTTTAAACAGGTTTACATCTACGGCGGCCTAGATCGAACGCCCACCGTGTTGAACCGATCGTTCGGCTTGGCTTGGAGTCTCGGCGGATGGTTGCTCACCTATTTTATTCAGAAAATTAGCCCGGAAGCGTTCGCTGCTTTGCGCCAACGCGTCGCAGACGAAATCACCACTACCTTTGATAGCCACTATACTAAAGAGATATCCCTAGTCGACGTGCTCAGCGAAGACGCCATAAAAGCCTATTCAAAACAGGCAACCGGTGAAAAGTTTTTAATCAAACCGCATCAGTAACGATCCTGAGTGCGTTCTAGGCCTTAAGGTCTGAGCGCATCCAATCGCCAATGATGACTTAAGGAGTCAGCAAGCTATGTCTAACTTTCTAAAATCGGGAGACGATTTTCCTGCGATCTCTCTGAATTTGGCGGGAGGCGGCACCTTTTCTTTCCCGGACAATCTTGAAACACCCATGACCATCGCTTTGTTCTATCGCGGCCATTGGTGACCCTATTGCCGCCGGCTCTTAGCCGGCTATGAAGAACGCCGTGCCGCGTTCTTAGCAGAGGGCGTCAGTATCATTGCCGGGACCGTTGACACACAGGAGCAAACAGCTGAGGTGTCGCGCGACTTGGGTTTTCCTGTCGCGTATGGCATGACGCGCGCCGACGGTGACGCAATGGGAGCCTGGTGGGAGCAGCGCCGTGATCATATTCAACCCAGCGAGTTTGTGCTCACCCAAACCGGTAAGGTCATGATGTCGACCTACAGTAATTCTCCAATCGGACGCATGGATCCAGCGGAAGCGCTAACCCTCATTCGGTTTTTGAATGCGCAGCGCGCTAAGGCTAAGAAGGATTAATTGCCTTGCAGGGGGATGGACTACCAGTCAGCGGGTGCGCCTCCCCCACTTCTGCCTCTGCAGCGCCGGCCCTTACTATCTGGGACTAGACTGGTAAAATAGAGCAGCCAGTCCTGATTCAGGGTTTGACTTAACGCCACCTGCCTCAACGACCCTCGCGCGTCCATTCAACGTCCTTCACCCCAATAAACTGCCGCATTCTTTCAAGCTCCAAAGCCAGTTTCTTATACCGACTGTCTGACCACGTAACCCCTGGCTCTGGCCAGAAATTGACCACCTGCAAAACCGATTGTTGACGATCACCCTTGACCTCGATCCGCCCAACAAATTGCGCGCCCTCCAGAATGGGGAACACGTAATAACCCCAAACGCGCTTGGCGGCGGGCACGAACATCTCGACCCGATATTCAAAACCAAACAATCGCTGCAGGCGTTTCCTGTCTCGGATTGCCGGGTCGAATGGGTTTACTATGCGCAGCCGGCTGGTTGCTGGCCGCATATTGGCCAGTCTCGCTTCAATGTCAGCCGGCGCAATCGCCTGAAACCACTGCCCGCTTGCGGTTTCGATTGAAACGGTCTGTAACATTGCTTGCGAGCGCGCTATCCAATCCTTCACTTCCGCCGGACTCACAGCATCCCAAAATTGTTGCACCTCACTCGGCAGACTAAAGCCCATCCGGTCCAGTGCGGCCTGGCACAGCCAGTCGATTTGGGCCGCATCAGAAATTTCCAGGGCTCTAAGCGCCGCCGGAAAAACGTGCTCAGCAAGATCATAGTATTTGGTAAAGTTCACGCGGTGCGAGGTTGCCAACTCCCCGGTGTACCAGAGATAGTCGAGGCCGAGCTTGTGCGGCGGCCGCGACCACATTTTCTTTTCGCCCACGATCTGAGTGTCAAAGGCGTGAGTCGACAGCGGACCCTCGCGCCCTATTCGCGCTTTGATCGCCTCACGCGCAGCTTGATCGGGCAGCCTTTTAACCGACCTCGGCCGATCTAAATGCGCCTTCTTCCTTAAAAACTGTCTTTGCCAGTAGGGCAGAAAATCCATCGGAATCACGGACGCGTCATGCGTAAAGTGCTCAAAGATGGCGCGATCCTTTGCCAGCAGCTGATCCAGCATGGGTTCCCGGTAATTCTGATTACGGCTCCACAAAATATGATGATGGGCCCGAGCCACGACTTGAATGGCGTCGAGTTGAACGAACCCAAGCTGCTTGATGAGCGCTAATAAATCGAGCGGACCGGTCGGGGAGATGCCAAGACCTTGAGACGATAGCCATAGTTGGCGCGCGGGTTTGTTTTTTATTCGGAGAAGGCTCACGGCATTGGCTCACTTTTCTGGAACGCGACGCATTGCTTTAGATATCAATTCACCCCAGCACCAGGCGTTTCGCAACCCCCTTTCGACCCGAACCCGGACTAGAATCCTCAGCGCCATTTAATCAGCGCTACTGCTAATTAAACGGCAAGTTTTCGTTCAAAACTGGCGGGGCTGGCACAATCGCGTTGAGAAAGGTTTCCATGCCGCCTGCCAAGAATAAGGCCAGGGTCAACGTAATCGCGCTCACCATGATCGCCACCGCAACGTTATTATTTGCAATCTCTTCTAACTCATTGGTCTGCCGGTTGAGCGCCATATACAAACGCGTGCCAATGCTGAGGGTTGCAAGAGACAGAATGAGCGCGACGAAAAATTGCGCAAAGATGATCCCAAACGTCGATAGGACTTCCGTTACAGATACACCAAACTGCTCGTACTTGTGGGCAAGGTTGAAGATCGTGAGGGTGATCGGGTCAATCACACTGCGCATCAAGATGCCGAGGGAAAAAATAAACGAGCCGCTCACAAGGGCAACCGCCACATTGTTATTGCGCAGCTCGAATTCCTCGTCGATGCCACGATTGAGCACTTTAAACGCGTTAAAACCAAGATAGATTGCCAGTAGCCCAAGCCCTAAAGCCAGCAGCAAGCTAAAGATTCCGTTCCAAATTAAAAACTGATTCATAGGGTTAAATCCCGGTTGAGACACTATTGGTTAATGGGATCAACGACCAGCTTGCGGTATTGCCATTCCCCGTTTTGAGCTGCCCGATCCGGTGTCCTGGCGTCGTCGTTTCGGCAAAATAATACTGGCGGCCGCGATGCCCCATCGAGGTGCCGACCGCATTGATGTTAACACCGGCCATTGCATGACGATATCGATCACTAATAAACAGCGAGACGTCAAACCCAAGCTGTTGCATGACCAGGACATAGAGCAATGATTTTGTATCACAATCACCCCAGCGCTTGGACAAGGTCGTTGGCGGCGTCATCAGCCCGAGCTCATTTCTTGGGATTTTATAGGGAATATGCTGGACAAAAGCCAAGGTTAAACTCGCAAGCTCATAGCGATCGTACCCGTACTTGTCCGCAGCCCGTTTCAAGGATCGCGCAACACTGGTCAGCCGATCTTGATTCTTTTCAAGCAATTGATTGTAAATTACGGGCCATCTGCCGCGGCCTGGGGTTTCCTCGGCGGCACTGAGTTCACGATCCGCTGCATCGAGCCACTCATCGGCAAGAAACCATTCGTACGCCCATTTCTTGCGGTCATAAATCCAAACGTGCTCCGACATTTCACCGCCTTTATCGATCATGTCAGCCGTGATCTTGTCGATATCATAAGACGTGTCTTGATAATCCACGACCTCATCAAACGAGCCTTCATAATTGAGATCCGTGTCAATGACAAAACTATAGATCAAGCCAATACCAACCAGTGCCGCGGCACATTGGCGTAAAGACAGGTTGACGGTTGCGCGCGCTTCGCGCGGCTGATCATTGGCCGGTGTTCGCGCATCGACCTGAACAGTGGATGGACCCAAACCCTTTTCCTGATCAATTGCTGGCTTAGGACGTCGCTGCTTCAACTGGCCAATCGGTGAAAAAGAAAATCGGTGCCCAAAACAGGCTTCAAAGCTTTTTAAAATCTCAAAGCCAGGGCCACTCATTTGCGCATTTTGACGATCGGCCCAAAACCAGACTTTACAGGTTGCCGCCGGCGAGTAGCTTGCGATGGCAAACGTCGCCCCTGCTGCGGCCTTTGAATCAGGAATCGATTCTGGCTTGAAATACTCTTGCGCATTTTGATCGACCCACAACCGGTCATCTTCAAATTCACTAAAAATATGGATGTCGGCAACATCATGGGCCGCCGGACAAACCAAAAGGGCGTCATGCAACTGCGCGCTGCTCGTCACCTCAATGATCGTGATATTCGTTTGGCCCTCAGCGGACAACTGATCATGTAGTCGACGTGCAAACCAGCTGAAATGTTCAAGCTGATCCGAGCGGCAGACTAAAATCAACGCACCCTTATTCGTCATCGACAATGCCTCACACAACCCTCCTTAACACACCGTGCTTGCTCAACATTATGCGCCGTTTGTGCTCAACCAACCGCCTTTGTTGAGACGCTCAAGGGCGGGCATTAGAGACCGCGCTGGCGCAATATTGATTGCGTCTCAAAAAGGCTTCAGGCTGCTCATTACTGCGCTAAAGTGACTTGCAGGATCTCATCACCAAGCTGGATCACATCCCCATCCCTTATCTTTTTTCGCCGCTGCGTTTCGACCTCGCCATTCACCGTTACCTGACCCTCATCGATCAGCAATTTCGCGTCGGAGCCAGAATTAACCAAGCCTTCGAACTTGAGCACTTTATAAAGCGGGACGGCGTCTTGGGTAAGTTCAACGATTCGCATCTTTAGCTTCCAGAGATTTACAGGTTTAAGCACAGCAGGCTAACGCACCAGGATGCGGCGCGCACGAATCTTGGTGAAGTAATAATTCGCCGCGATAAGACCTCGGCCCCAATTGCACGCGCAAACCCTAGTTCACCCGGCGCTATTGCGCAAACGCATGGATGACAGGCTGATTCTAGCGGCCTGCGCCTTAGATCATCATCACCGCTCTAGCCACTATCCGCGCGCTGCCATGATTAACCAAAAAGCAGACTCAGGGCTATGACAAAACCCGCCTAAAGATCACCAACCCCCCAACGTATCCCTCGGCGCAACAACTCGTAATAGACCGGATTATTCCAGGACCCGCGTATTACAGGCACAACCTCTACCATCGGTTTCATGTCGTGCTTACCCGTGCAGTGCCCTAAAGACAGATACAGCACCTCGCCTTCGCCAAAGGGATGCAAGTACATCTGCGGTTGACTGTCCCGATCGGTGCCGTAATCCGATTGCACGTAGCCTGCGGAGGGTTGGTTGTAGGTTGCTTCAAGCAAAACCGTTTGCTGACCGATCGGCTCGCAGTAATAAGGCTCTTCATCGTGCACCTCAAAATCGTTGATGCCAGCGGTTAAAGGATGGTCGACGTCGGTGACGCGCACTTCGAAACTGGTATTTGAGGGATGGGCCACAAACCGGCTGCCCAACATCGCCATGAAATTAGGCGCGAGATCCGGGGTGTCGGGTTTACCGTTCACGAACTCGATGAGCGCGTTTGTTGCGTGCAAGGCAAACCAGCGGCCGCCCGCTTCTAGGTACTGCGCCAATCCCGCCTGCTGATCCAAGCTGGGTCTTAGGTCACAGGTATAGGTAATCAGCAGACCAGCATTCTGGATCGCCTCAATATCACTAAAGTCTTCGGCGACGCGCGTATGAATGTCCTCGTTTTCCGCCAGCAGCTTTAGGATTTCGAGCCGAGCGAAATTGGTGTCGTGGTATTTCGCATTACAGACAAGATAAACATCAATCTTCGGATTGTTGGCCATGAGCGCGCTCCTTTTTCGTTATTTTGCGCAACCATCATGCTTGATGGTCGCTGCCCTTTACGATATTGCCTAGATCGGTTTGCCCGCCCGACCCAGACAGTGCCCTAATATCGAGCTTAAAAGTCCTTCTTTGATTCCTCGGAATCCGGAATCAAATAGCCGTTTTCATCTCGAATCTCGGGACCCGTAACCTTTGCGCGACTGTCACCGAACGGCGCATCGCGCGCGGCCAGCGCGGCCCGCAAGCCCTCAGTGGCAATCTGCTTAAAAACGTCCTTTGCCGCCTGCGCAGTGTGCGCTCGAGCATCATTTTCGGCAGCGAGCCGCTGCAGAACCTGGGCGCCCATAAGCTCCATTCCAACATTCACAATGCGCTTATTCGTCGACAGCATTTCCGCATCGATCCAAGATAAACGATCCGCTAAACCTTCAACCTCTTGTTCTAAATACGCCGCGGGCACCGACTTTAAAACCAAGCCGATTTTTGCCGCATCCGCGCCGCTGATCGTGTCCCCAGTTAATAGCAATCGCTTGGTCCACTGCGGGCCAATGTGATACAGCCACATCTGGTTGGGTGCTGCACCCATGTTTCTTAGGGCGCTATAGCCAAAGCTTGCGGAGTCCGAGCAGATCAGCAGATCGCAATAGAGCGCGAGATCCGTGCCACCGGCATAACAGTGCCCATGAATCTGAGCAATCGAGGGTTTATGCATTTCGGTTAGGGTCCGCAGGCACCGCTGGAACCGTTCGATATGCCATGCGTCATCATCGAAGCCCCGGCCTTTGCGACGATCAACCCCGTCATGCGCAGCTGAACGCGATGGCGTGAGGTCGTAGCCTGAACAAAAAGAGCTGCCGGCACCTTTTAAGATGACACAATGCACGGCCTTGTCGTCGTCGGCCTCCCACAAAGCC
>JAFMIA010000098.1 GCA_017854255.1 Pseudomonadales bacterium | reverse complement strand
CCGCAAAAGCACCCTCTTAACCAGTGCTGCAGGCGCAGTGATTTTCTTACTTTTGGCGCTGAGTTAAAAAAACGCTTGGCCCAGACCCTGTAAGCCCCGGGATCAGCTCGACGGGCAAATCGCGGTGGGGTGGCTCATTGATTTCCAGAGGAATCCATTTAGGTCCTATAGCGCGCAAACCAAAATAGCTCCGGACAAAAAACTGGGCAATCCTCGCCCTTGTCAACGTCCAGGCTTTGAAGAACAACCTAACCCACCCCGAAGGGTAAAGAATCGAAGCTTCGAGCTACGCAGAATCAGCGCGTTGAGCATCACCCATCAGACCTTCTTTGGGGTAGCCCTCTATCGCGCGAAGCCCTTGATCGAAGGCCTGGAGCGCCTCAATTTGATCACACATTGCTTCCGCCCGGCGCTTCAACGCCTGGGCACTTGGGGCAATCTGCTGATCGATCGATTCCCGCAAGCCAGAAATCCTGGTTTGCAGTTCGGCGGCACTCAGCTCGCCGCTGATAACACTCGACAACAAAGCCGCACCGTACGCTTCAATCAATAAGACAATCGTCGGTTCAATGGCACCTGTCATCGCGACCTCAAGATCTTCGCTGATTGCAGCGGCGTTAAAATAGGTTGCCGAGGCATTCGTTTGGATCTCTTTGAGCAAATCGGTCATTGGTTGCAGCAGTCGCGATTTTTCCGCCGCGTCGAGCACCAGCAATTCATCCGCCACCGAGGCAATCGCAGCTCGTGCAACCGAGGTAGCATCAGCCGCAATCATTGCGGCGTTAGGAATGATTTCTCGAAGGGTTTGATCAAACCCTAGGGTTGCTTCTTGTTGGGCGGCACTTAAGGCGCGCGGCTTTCCGTCAACCATCAAAGCCGCGCCCGCAAATTGAATTGTCACGCCAGAGGCGGCGGTGACGCTTAATACATCCGGCGTCAATAAAACTTCCAGCGTATTGGACGCGACGCGACAGCGCTCATCCTGGGCGGCCGTCATGCCACTAACAAGGAGCGTTATGCACAGTAAGACTATTTTTTTCAATTGCTGAACCTTAAAATGTGTACTGGTGTTATAGTAGTATATAACACCAAGATCAGCAACTGCGAAAGATACCGCAAATCAGACAAGGCGCTATCGAGTCGGCATCGCAACTTCTTTGGCTTCATAAAAAGCTGCCGTCACCGACTTTGGCGGATGAGCGGCCATCGCGGCCTGAAAAGCAGCCATATGGGGTTGCCCAAAGTGATCCATCAATACGGCCATTGATTCCCACTTCTCCGTGATTCGAATGACATCGGGGTTATTGATTTCAACCGAGAAGGTATAATCGTGACAACCCGCCTCTAATCGGCTCGCTGTTTCCATCTCGGCAATCGCATCAGTCATATTGGCAATCTTCTCGGCTGTCGTTTCAATCACAGCGTTCACTACAATCATCACAGTTCCTTTTGGTTGTTTTTCTTTTGGATCTAACGCGTCTTTTAACTCGGGCCCAAATCATAGTGAAGCAACCCAGCGCCGCCCTATTTAAAGATCAATGGCACCGCCTCAACTTGGCCTAGATAGTCATCCAACGTGTTATGGAAATTCCGAATCCTTACCTCTTGGTAATTGGCGAGGGTTTGTCCGGGCTTCATCGACGCATTCATCCCGGCCCATTGCCGATAAAAGTTTTCGGTATCCTGATCTAAGACTTTGGCTAAAGGGAAATCTGGAACCTGGGTGTAAGAATCGTTCATCCCAAGGTGAATCGGCTCAGCGGGCAGTGGCCTTGGCGCGCCTTCTGGCACGGGCTGCAACAATAAGACCTCATGGATACAGGTGCCAAGCCCTGTCGGTCGAAAGCGGTAAATCAATGGGATCTGAATGCCGGGGAAAAAACAAGCATTGGGAAATAAATGATATTCAATGGAGTCCAACATAATGCTGGTGCTCACAGCACTGAGATCCGTTTTAAAGCGCTGCCCGAGCGCTGCCCGTTGATGCTGGGCATGCTGCTCACGAGCGGTCGTACCATCGGGTAGTTCATCTGTGTAACCTAGGAGCCGGTAGATCTCGGCCTGGGATTGCGTCTCGTTCGGGTTGCCCGTCGCAACCGTCTGCAAAAACCGCGTCACGGTCGGCCCAAACACGTCGTACTGAGTGTTCGCCCAGCTCGCAGTATGAATCACCTCAGGATGGGTTCCCAAAACATGAAAAGCCTCTAAAAAGCCTTCCATACACATTTTCCAGTTACCGGGTAAGGTCTTGACGGTATGCACTGAGACAAATCGATCCTCTAAGCCCCAGTTCTTGAAATGCTCAGGTAGCACGCCAAGGTCGGCCTCGAGTGGCTCACAGGCCTTGTCAAAATTAATGAACACAAAGCCCGCCCAAGTCTCGCAGGGTATTTCATCGAGGCCAAATTCCGCATCCTCTATATGCGGAAAGTCCCAACGGCCAGGAATCTCTCGTAATGAGCCATCCAAATGCCAGGCCATGCCATGAAAGGGACATCGAATAAATTGCTTACCCTGCCCACAACTGCCCGCGTCGGTTAATGCCATACCCCGATGCGGGCAAGCATTCACGAATGCTCGAATTTGATTATCTTCACCTCGAATCACCAGCGCACTATAGGGCCCCACATCATATGTATAAAAATCACCTGATTTCCGGATGTGCTCTTCTCGACAGGCCCATTGCCAGACTTTTGGCCACAGATGCTGCATTTCTAGATCAAAAAACTGCTGGTGGGTGTAGCGCGCAAACGGCAGATCCTCATCGCCTAAAAAAGCATCGCTCGAGGTCAAAAGCGCGGGGTCTTGCGCATTTGACGGCTCGGATTGCAGCAAGTCTTGGGTGGAAGGACCTGGGGCTCTGGCTTCCCCCGGCGCGAGGGTCAGATCCGGTTGCGCGGTTAGCGCCTTCATCATGTCTTTCATGGCCATTTACCTTATAACGTTTGCGCTAAGCCGACGCTCAACCCGCAGCCTAGCGATGACTCGATTTTGCCCAGGAAACTTTGTCTGGTGCAAGGGATGCTCGGCAACGATCTAACCTGGCAACCCCCGGATAGCACCCACTAATCCGTGAGCATCGCGTACAGCTTTTCCCCTCGAACCATCACTGTCGGCGGCGCCGGCAGTTTGCAGGCGTGTCCAGACAAACAATGACCAGAGCGAACATCAAACCGATAGCCGTGCCAAGGACAGGTAATGCTGCCATCAATGAGCGCTTCGTCGACAAAACTCCCCAATTGATGTGGACAGGTGAGACTGTAAACAATGAATTCACCCCGGTCTTTGACCAATCGCCAACGCTGGCCGTTGAAGTCAAAATCAAGTGGATGCTGAGGCAGCACCGCTTCAACTGGGCCAAGATCAAGGGCCTCCGAGACCAAAGGCGTTTTCGCCGCTTTTTGATCCAGCGCCGCTTGACGGCCGAGCATCATCGCCTCGTCCTCATCATACAAACCTTGATACAACTTCTGATAGCCCGCGCCAACCCGCGCTTTTTGATCAAGCGGGACCCCGGGCACAAAAAAATCAGCTTGTATTGCGATCTCTCTTGGACCGTACTCAAACACATGAGTCCAGATTTCACTGCCGGCGCCAGGCCCCTCCAGCGTGCTGGAAATCCAGCGCCGGTGCGCGCGATCGAGGCGCAACTCTATAATAAAAGCCGCTGCCTGCTCAGTGGTTTTTGCTGAAACCAACGCCGCGCGCCAACCCCAATCGCCTGCCTCAATTAACTCGATACTCGCAAATGAACTCTGATGCAAAAACGGTAAATGGGCCCAATCCAGGGCATTTTCATACATTCGATCGAGCGAGACAGGCATCCTTCGTTGGTAACTTCCCACCCACAGCGCTGATGCTGATAAAACGCCCACCCCCATTGGTCCTCTCCTGATCGCAGAAACACGGGTTGCTCTGCAAGCGACCCCAATCCCGACTTAAACTAAAATCAATTTTACGCAAGACGGCCAGATTAAAACCTTCCAAAGGCTCAAAGCCTACCGACTCTTAATGCATCCTGCAGCCACCGCTTTCATTGGCGCAAAGCAAACAACCCGATTCAGGCCGTTCGCGGCGACCCGATCCAAAGTTCGAGCCGAAAAATCCGCTTTCAAGATGAGGCTGCGAGTGCAACGCGTTACCGCTTGGTTAATCGAAACAAGTAGGTTTCCTGCACACTTTCATTACGTGGACGATTGCCATATTTCGTTTCCCAGGCTTGAGCGAATTGCTCGAAATGACCCGGATCGGTGACACGCTCTGCCTTCAAAGCGTAGACAAGGTTATCGGACTGAAGTCGAACCAAGGCATTACCTTCGATATGTTCAACCCAATTGGCATAGTTATCACCAGCAAACACATGCAGATCGTCATCAACCAAAACCGTCCAAAGATTGACCGAGTAAAGCGCCTCGCCCTGCGTTTCCAACTGAATGATGTCATCTGTCGCGACACCCATCCAAGTCATTGGTGCAGCTGCCGGCTCCCCAGTCAAAGCCCCGCCCGACAACGGGAGATGATCCCCGCAGGCCATTAATCCGAGGAGCAGGTAACCACTTAAACTTGCTTTAACAATAGACCTAAACACCTAAGACCTCCTATGCCTTAAACCCGGGGCCCTTGTAATGGACTCCTGCATCCCTCGGGCTGTACTGTTAAATCAGCGCCATCCCTTTTGTTTTATGCGGCCCTGCGCGCGCCAAACGGTTCTCGGAGACGCGACTCGATTGCCCCCTCACCGAACGCACCCTTGGGCTGGCACTGGTCTTGATTCGTTTGGCGTCTCTGCTCAGTGTTCTCGGCAGTGCGCGCCAAACCGAACTCTGATTAAGATCCCCTGGACAGGCGCACCAGCGCCCCATCAGTCGAGGGATCTCAACAAGCCGGCAGCCGATAAAGGCCAGTCTAATTTAGGGCTCTTGCCGACGCCTTACTGTCATCGGTTCGTCGAACCAGCTTGCCCGGTAAAGCGCCCGTATGCTCGCCTTGCTCGAAAATCACTTCACCCGCTTTAATCGTCCAGTCATAGCCTTTCGCACGCTGCACCAAACGCCGCCCTCCAGCAGGCAGATCAAACACGGCTTCGGGTCGGAATAATCGTAGCTGCTCGAAATCGATGATATTCAAATCGGCAATCATACCGACCTGAATTCGACCACGATCAAACATGCCGAAAGCTTCAGCCGTGCTCGACGTGAGCGATCGAACAATAAACTCAAGGCTAAGTTGATCGCCGCGCGTTCGATCCCGCCCCCAATGCGTCATGATAAAAGTGGGCATGCCAGCATCTGCAATCACACCGCAATGCGCGCCGCCATCACTTAACCCAAACAACACATTGGGGTGCTCAAGTAACTTCTTTTGCGCATCCAGCGAGTAGTTTTGGTATCCGCCTAAAGGCTGGTAAAACAATTCGAGTCCATCATTCGCCACCAGCAGGTCATACATCACCGACAAGGGCGACTCGCCCCGCGCCTTTGCCAGACCCGCAACACTCTCATCAAAACTCGGCTCATAATTTGGTTCGTCCCCCAAAGGGAACACCATCTTCATCAAATTATCCAAATCCTGCATGGGCCCAGATTGAATCACAGACGTCTCTGACAACAACTGTGCCTTCATATCCGGGTCCTGCAATTTGGTCACAAGCGCATCGTGTTCAAGCCCGGCCAGCTCAGCACGCCAGGTCGGATGCCCCACAAAGGCATGAAAACTGGATTGTAACCCGTGCAGAACACCCGTCGGACGCCCTGCAGCCTGAGGTCTAATTTCATGGCCTTCGAGCCTTGCCTGTTCCGCAAGGTTGTACATCTTATTGTTCTGATAGGCGGGCGCCGTGGTTGCAATTAGTGTAACGCCCAGACCGGTTTGCGCCTGAAAATCCTTGACCCAGGCCCATTCGTCATCGTCTCCTAAATGATCCGATACCAATTCAAACACCGCGTTCGGCAACCCCTTCATCCCAAGACCAAGGGCGAGCATTTCGTCTCGGCCCGAGAAGGTCCCCGGCATATAGTCACCATGAATATCTTTGTGCAGTAGCGTCTTGGAACTTGAAAAGCCCAGTGCACCCGCTGCAACCCCCTCTCGAACAAGCGCCGCCATTTGCTCGACCTCGTCCGCCGTCGGCGCATAGTCTGTGTTACAACGCTCCCCCATCACATAAGCCCGAATCGCGCCATGGGGAACTTGGGTTGCCACGTCAATCGCTCTTGGAAACCGTTCAAGGGCATCTAAATATTCCGGAAAGCTTTCCCACTCCCAATTAATGCCTTCAGACAAAGCGGCACCCGGAATGTCCTCAACGCCTTCCATGAGTTCTATTAAAAAGTTCCTATCCTGCGGCTTAACCGGCGCAAACCCGACCCCACAATTACCCATCACGACCGTTGTAACACCATGCCAGCTAGAAGGAGCTAGCACCGGATCCCAAGTCGCCTGACCATCATAGTGCGTGTGAATATCAACCCAACCGGGCGTCACAAGTTTACCGGTTGCATCAATCTCCCGACGCCCGGTTTCTTCAATTTTGCCCAGGGCTGCGATCCGCCCATCCTGCACCGCAACATCGGCCAAGAATCGTGCGTCTCCGGAGCCATCGATGATCGTGCCGTTTCTGATAATGAGGTCGTACATGAGTAGTCCTTTTTGTGCCTGAAGCTCTAAAGTATCAGGTTTCCAGGCGCAATGTCATCGGCAAACCAAGCCCCATTCACTGGCGTGATAACGCCCCGAATCGCCCAAAGACCTCCAAAGTAAGCCCAGCACCACAAACCACAAACCACAAACGCAACAATTAAACCCCTGTTCGATTAGCCCGAATCAACTTGTGCTCAATAACATCGCTGCTAACAAAAAAAAAGCAGCCCATCGGCTGCTTTTTTTGATCACACAAACCATAACGGGTCATTCGGCAGCGCTCGAGCCCGCTTCTTGATCCAGATCAGGCTGAGGCGCGGGCGCCTGAATCGTATAACCTCGGGCTTCCCATTGCGCAAGGGTTCGGCATTTCAATTTCGAACGGGTGCCAGAATAATCTCTCACTTCGATTCGAGCACAGTATTTACCATCGTCGTTCACCTTCGCTGCATAACTAAATGCGGCTTTGTCGGCAAAAGCAGAGAGTGAAACAACCGAGAACATTAGAGCGGACGCGACAACCATTACTTTCAATTTCATATCAATTCCTTTTGATCATTAAGTTTTAAACAATACAAAGGCTCATCCTTGAGCCTTTCGTCTAAGCGGCGAGAACTGGGTCGGTGCAGCAACCGGCATCCCCGCTTGGACAACAGGGTTAAAGCAAACGTGATGCCAACTTTTGAAATCAGAAAATCAGTCTAAAAAGGCAAAACGACACCAATATCGGCAAAAAAAAGCTGAAATCGAAACCTTACTGCTGAGGCCCTGGTGCACAAAACGCCTGGAACGCACTAAATTTAACCACTTCCAAAAATTGCTGCGTGATCCTTGAACCCTTAATGACAAAATCATGGTGGCGTTTATCCATCATTTGGCAGATAACGCTTTAGCAGCCATAATTATGGGCTTAGAACACCTTAACCCTTAAAACGCGCTATCCGATCGAGCTCGCTCAACGAAAGATCGCGGTCATGACCCACCAAACAGAGTCTTTTAGCGCCATGAAACCCCAAACGAGCAGGCCGCCCCTTTGAACCAAAGATTTTGGCAACGCCTCGGCTTCTTATTCGCACTGCTTTCAGGTTTGAGCGCACACGCCCAAGATGGCGATCACTTTATATTTCGGCTGCATGGCGCTGTACTGGGTGATGTAACTTTCTTCAACACAATTCCAGTGACCTCGTCCGACCAATCCTCATTGACCATTCAAGCGGCGCCAAGCGAGCGCAATGCTTTATGGGCGTCTGGCCAAACCCGCGGTATGGTGCATTGGTTCAAACGTTATAAGGCAACCTTTCGATCAGATGCGCAGCCAGATGGCATTCAGTCCTACCGTGTCATTGCAGTCGATGCCGGCATTGCGGAGCGCCGTTACATCCAATTTCCCCTTGTACAGGGCGGCATTCCAACGGTCATCGAATTCTCGGACCGCACTCAAGCGCAGCCACTTCTCATCGATCCAACACTCGATCGGGATCGAATCGATCCCCTCTCGGTGCTCCAAAACTTGATAAATCAACTCAACCAAGAAGCGACCTGCGATGCGGTCTACCGAGTTTACGATGGTAAACGGCGCTACACGGTATCAACCCAAAAGACATCAATCGGTCAACCATTGAATGAAGCGCTCGTTGATGAGGATCCGCTAACAACGCAAAACGCACCTCGCACAATCCAATGCCAGGTCTCACTGCAAACGGCCACCAACAATCAGTCCAACGGCACATCCTTAGGAAGACCAAAACCGGCAACAGACGCACTCAGCACTGAGACCCATGAACCCATCGGGTTCTGGCCCTTCAAGCAGCAAGAACAAACTATGACGATTGACTTCAAAAGACACGCTGGGGGCTATCGTTTTGCCGGCTTCGATATCAA
>JAFMIA010000097.1 GCA_017854255.1 Pseudomonadales bacterium | reverse complement strand
CGGCGCGCCGACGAACTGCGCCACTGTTTCGGGTTTCATCGCCCAGGCTTCCTGGGCGCAGGTTGCCAAACCCGCATCGGTTGCCGCAAGCATGAAGGTTTGTAAAAACATGCCCAGGTCAGACCACTGAGGCGGCCCCATCTGGCGGTCGACAAAGCAAAAAATGGCAGCGGGCGCGCCGAAAAATTGATAATTTTCTGCTAACCGCGCAAAGCGCCCAGCACGATCATCCCGTGGAATATCGAGCAATGTGTACATCATCTCGCCGACTTCAAATCGTGCGGTGCGGTAGGGGTCTTTTAATTGATCAGGATAGATCGCGTAGCTGGGTTGCTCTGGAGCAGGATGGTCTTGAACGGTTTGTTTGAAGCGTGCCATAACGTCGTCGTTTAGGACGAAAATCCGCCAAGGTTGAACATTGCCGCCAGAAGGTGACCGGGCTGCGAGATCCAGTAACGCGGTGATCTGGGCATTTGAAACGGGTGAGCTGGTAAAGGCTCGAATCGAGGATCGTTTTTTAACGGTGTCTGAAAATTCCATATGAGCTCTTGAAGGTGGGTAATCCTTTGATGGTAGCACAGCTTTTTAGGTCGTTGCGGCAGCATTAGCCGGAGGTTAAATCGATCATGTTAATAAGCTGGGCGCTACACCGTTAAGCGGTTCTGCTCCTTAACCTCTTCCATGACAACGTAGGTTCTGGAGTCGCTGACGCCGGGTAAGGTGAGCAATGTTTCACCCAGGAGCTTGCGATAAGCGACCATATCGGCCACCCGAGCTTTAATCAGGTAATCGAAGTTGCCAGAAACCAAATGGCACTCTAACACCTGAGGCAATTTTAAGACGGCCTCACTGAAGGCGGCAAAGGCATCGCTTGAGGTCCGAGTGAGTGTGATTTCGACAAATACCAATAGTCCAAGCTTGAGTAAAGACGGGTTTAATCGGGCATGGTAACCCTGAATAAAATCTTGCTGCTCCAAGTTTCGAACCCGTTCGGTGCAGGGCGTGTGGCTGAGCCCGACGGCCTCGGCGAGCGCGGTATGGGTGAGGCGGGCATTGCCTTGCAGTAAGCGCAGGATCTTCAAGTCAATTCGATCCAGAGATTTTGTCTTTATATTAGGCATATTAAAATAAATTCTGCTGTTTATTAGTTTATAAAGCCGATTATTCTCTAAATAGGGCTCTAATAACAGTAAGTTTGCCATATTAATAATCGATATAATTTGGGTCCAACCCGACCATTAGTCTGAGGCAATATGGAAATTGGTATCCCAAAAGAGATCAAAAATCATGAGTACCGTGTCGGGTTGTTGCCTGCGTCGGTCAGAGAGTTAACCCAGCGGGGACATCGGGTATTGGTTGAAACGAGTGCGGGCGTTGGAGCCGGGTTTGCCGATGCGGACTATATCCAAGCAGGTGCCGTGATTCTAGATTCGCCCGAAGCGGTCTTTGATGCCGCCGAACTTGTGGTGAAAGTCAAAGAGCCGCAAAGCGCTGAAAGGGCGCTCTTGACGGCGCGGCACACTTTATTGACCTATCTTCATCTCGCGCCGGATCGCGCACAAACCGAGGATTTACTAGCGTCCCAAGCCTGCTGTATTGC
The DNA here is from genome assembly GCA_017854255.1 of Pseudomonadales bacterium. Lineage (GTDB taxonomy): Bacteria > Pseudomonadota > Gammaproteobacteria > Pseudomonadales > Azotimanducaceae > UBA9926. Next base: position 6,936 of record JAFMIA010000097.1, on the reverse strand, counting down.
TTATGAGACTGTGACGGACCATAACCATCGATTACCTCTTTTAGCGCCAATGTCAGAAGTTGCCGGTCGGATGTCGATTCAGGCCGGTGCGATGTGCCTTGAACGCTCCCATGGCGGTAAAGGAATTTTGCTCGGCGGCGTGCCGGGTGTCGAGCGGGCAAACGTTGTCATCTTAGGCGGCGGGGTCGTGGGGCGGCATGCGGCGGCAATGGCCATTGGGCTTGGGGCCAGGGTGAGTGTCTTTGATAAAAGTTTACCGGTGCTACGCGCGCTCGATGATCAATATGGCCATCAATTGCAAACCCGTTATGCCACCCAAGATGGTCTTGAAGCGGCCGTTCGAGATGCCGATTTAATCATCGGTTCGGTATTGGTGCCGGGTGCTTCAGCGCCGAAGCTGGTCACAGAGCAGATGGTTCGAACCATGTCACAAGGCACCGTACTCGTCGATGTGGCGATCGATCAGGGTGGCTGCTTTGAAACCTCTCATGCGACGACCCATGACGATCCTTACTTCGTGCAGCATGGCGTGGTGCACTACTGCGTTGCGAATATGCCCGGCGCGGTCCCTAAAACCTCAAGCGCAGCACTCAATCATGCGACCTTGCCTTTTGTGCTGGCGCTGGCTGAGCAAGGGGTGATAGGCGCCTTAAAAAGCGATCGGCATCTTCGAAATGGTCTTGCCACCTACCAAGGTCAGTTGACGTCAAAAGCGGTTGCCGAGGCGCATCAATTGTCTTTTGAGCGGCCCCAGGGGCTTGGATTCGAGTAACCCAAGCCCCTGGGTTGAAAATCGGGCGACTCGGCGACAGGATTTCAGGCCAACGAGTGACATAAGGCGCCTGCCACAACCGCTCCTTAGACAAACGCGCGTGACTTGGCTATAAACAAAGTCTCATCCAATCAATTGGAGCGCGCCATGCCCTTATCTGAATTAACCACCATGACACTGAGCCTTGAGGAACACGTGGCGGTCGTGACTATTTGCCGACCGGATGCACGCAATGCTTTGAATCGCCTGGCTTACGCCGAGTTAGAAGCGGTTTTTCGGGCGTTGCAGGCCGACGAACAAGTCCGCTGCATTATCCTGACGGGTACGGATCCAGCCTTTTGCTCGGGCGATGATGTCAAGGAACTGATGACAGGCGATGCCAGCGCGTCACATGCCAGATTGCGTGCCGTACGACCAGGCATTACGCCTGCCGCCGCCGCCATTTTGGACTGTGATCGACCGATTATCGCCGCCGTTAATGGCGCGGCGGTGGGTTGGGGTATGGACCTGGCGCTCATGGCAGATTTCAGAATCGCCTCAGATAAAGCGAAATTCGGAGAGCTATTTGTAAAACGGGGATTGGTCTCGGATGTCGGCGGACTCACCCGACTCCCGCATTTGGTCGGGCCGCAAAAAGCGGCAGAGTTGTTGTACACAGGGGACATTATTGATGCGCAGGAGGCGATGAAAATTGGCTTGTTGTTAGCGTGTGAGCCTCATGATGGCTTGCTGGCTGCGGCCCATAACTTGGCGCGAAAAATCGCGGACAATCCACCGCTAGCGGTGCGCTACTTGAAGGAAGGCTTGCGCCGGAGCTTTTATGGCGATTATCACGACATGGGGTCCTGGGTTTCTCAAACGTTAGGGGTGCTCTTCCAAACGGAAGATCATCGCGAAGGGGTTGCGAGTTTCTTGGAAAAGCGGCCTGCCAAATTTAAAGGGCGCTAGCGTGTTGCAGGGGCTTTGCAGCGTCGGGCAGTCTGTAGTCAACATAAGGATTTGCTAAATAAGGGTTTGCAAAAAAAAGCGCCTCTGAATAGCGCCGCCTTCAAATGAAAAGTCGGGTGTAATGGATTAAGTCGCCAGCGCAACACTCGGCAATCGTTAGGATCTTTCTGCTGCGTCACGAATTCCAGAACCCTTGCTGTCTCTAGCAAGGTTGATAACGTGCTTTTGGGAATGCGCGCTTTTGTCGCAATATCGTGACTGCTCAAGCAGAACTTGGGTCGGTTAAAAAGGGATCGCCATAGAACCATATCCGCGCGATGGTATTGCCCTGATAGCTTACCTTCAAAGGGTAAATACATCAGGCTATATTGACTCACGGTGCTGAACAGAGGGTCTTTTACTCGAAAGCCAAAGCGGTCATCGGTTTCGGTAAACGGCGCGTCTGACGCGATGAGAATGTTGCGAATCTTCTCGATCTGGTGCGTTGTTGGCAGCAGTTGATCGCCAACAACCCGATAGGTTCCGCAGCGCAGGAAATAAGCGAGCAAACGATCAATCAGTTTTGGGTCGATAGGAAGCGTGTTTTTGATGTCGATGACCGTCAGGGACTGGCTCTTCTCGAACCAGTACAACATCAAAAGCTCTTTGATCACAATGCCGGGCAGGCTGCGTTTGGTCGTTTTTTGACCGAGATTTAGATTCAGGAAAAACCGTATAAAGTCATCGAATTGCGTCGAGTCAAAAGCAGGCGAGCCTTGCGCCTTGGATGCTAACAAGGGCGTTGCCAGGGGATCCTGATTTGAGCGTATTGCGCCTTCGTGCTCTAGCATCATATTAACCTTCTGAAGAAGTTAAGGTTCCTGTAACCCTATCTAACAATCACGCGGTTGGCTACCGAAATTGAATGGTTCCACCGCCGTTCGAGGTTGGCGGCGTTTTAATGGGGTCAAGTCATCGGAAAAGCCTACAAGGCGCCTCCGAAGTCCTTGGTTTGGCCGCGTACGGTTACTTTGACGCGGCTGCTGAATGAAACAATTAAGCGGAAGGCAGAAGCTGTCTCGGGCGACAGCCTCATCGGACTCCGACTGAATTCAACGCAAGGATGAGTTCATCTTGAGTGGCGTACAAGGTCTTGTCATTGGGTTTGTATGACAGCAGGCTGGGCTGGCGCAATGGCCTGAATCATTGGCTCTAGTGGGGCTATTGAAATGCCGCTCGGGCGGTCACGTCCGCATAGAATCTACTCAAATTGGGTAGATCAAAAAAGTCTTGGCCAACATTTTTGGCAAACCCCATCACAATCGCGAGCGTCATATCGGGAATCGCATAGCGGTCCCCTAACAGGAACTGATTATTCGCGAGGTGCGCGTCCAGCAACACCGCGGTATCTCTGGCAGCAAGCGCTGAGACCTCGCCCCATTCTTTGACGCAGGTTTCCCGGTCTTTGTAATAACCGGTAAGGTTACGAAAACCTTGTGCAACCGGCATCAGAAAATTGAGATCCACTCGACGTGCCCACATTTCAATCTTCGCGCGCTCTAATGTGGATTCACCGAACAAATTGGGCGCTGGATAGAGTCCTTCTAAATACAGACAGATCGCCTGGCTTTCCGATAGGAAGGTGCCGTCGTCCAGTTCTAGTACCGGTACGCGCCCGAATGGATTTTTGCGCCGGTATTCCTCTGTCAGATTTTCCCCGGCCCTTAAATCGATTTCGGTTGTCGGAATGTCGATACCTTTCTCTTTCATGAAAATGGCAACGCGTTTGCCGTTGGGCGAAGCGCTCATTGTGTAAAGGTGCATGGGATTAACCTTTTGAGTATGGGTTTGATGCTGACAGTATTTTGCTTGCGGGGCAATTGCGCGGCTCAGATGAAGCGGGTTGTCCTAAAAGTGGACAAGGCCTCATCGGACCGGTAAAGCTTGTCTCGAGTCTCTGTGACCGCGCTTCTAATCCGGCGCGGACAGTAAATCGAGCGCAATCGCCTCAGCGACTTTGATGCCATCGATCCCAGCGGACAAAATGCCGCCTGCGTAGCCTGCGCCTTCACCGGCAGGGTATAAGCCCTTGGTATTGATGCTTTGATAATCCTTGCCGCGGCGGATTGAAATAGGGGATGAGGTTCGGGTTTCAACACCGGTCAGCAGGGCGTCCTTCATCGCAAAGCCTTTGACTTGTCGATCGAATGCGACGATGGCTTCGCGTAGGGCCTCGTTGGCGAAGTCGGGCAGTAGTTCTGCAAGATTCACCAATTTCACACCAGGGCGATAGGAGGGCTTGACCGCGCCCAACTCGGTCGAGGCCTGATTGGCGAGGAAATCCTCAACGCGCTGCGCGGGCGCACTGTAGTCCCCGCCGCCGAGTTCAAAAGCGGCTGATTCTAATTTGCGCTGCAGGTCAATCCCGGCGAGCACGGCGCCGGGATAATCCCGCTCGGGTTCAATCCCAACGACAATCGCAGCATTGGCATTGCGCTCGTTGCGGGAATACTGCGACATCCCATTGGTCACCAGACGGCCGGGTTCAGAGGCGGCTGCGACAACGGTGCCGCCCGGGCACATACAAAAGCTGTAAACACTTCGGCCATTCTTGCAGTGATGAACGAGCTTGTAATCGGCTGCGCCCAATATCGGGTGACCCTTTGATTCGCCAAATCGTGCCTCATCAATGACTGACTGAGGGTGCTCGATCCGAAAGCCGATAGAGAAGGGCTTGGCTTCTACGTAAATGTTTTCCTCGACCAACATCTCAAAGGTATCCCGCGCGCTATGCCCGACAGCCAAGACGACGTGGCGACTGTGCAGGGTTTCGCCGCTGGCCAGGGTCACGCCGGTGATTTGGCCTGGGCTCTCGGCCGCGGCGTCTGCGCGGGTCGAGGTCTCACGCTCTAAGGGCTCGCGATGAATCTGGGTTACTTTTTGTTCAAAGCGAATCTCGCCGCCAAGGGATAAGATTTTTGCTCGAATGCTTTCAACCATCTTGACCAGTTTAAAGGTGCCGATATGCGGTTTACTGACCATCAAGATCTCGGGCGGTGCACCCGAGGCGACAAATTCTTCCAATACCTTTCGGCCAAGGTGACGCCGGTCTCTAACCTGGCTGTAGAGCTTGCCGTCTGAAAAGGTGCCCGCGCCGCCCTCACCAAATTGAACATTGGATTCTGGGTTGAGTTCGCGCCGGCGCCAGAGTCCCCAGGTGTCTTTCGTGCGTTGACGCACATTCTGCCCCCGCTCCAACACAATTGGCTTTAAACCCATTTGCGCCAGCAATAAAGCGGCGAGCAACCCGCAAGGGCCAAAGCCGATCACCAATGGACGCTGCTGCTGGGGCTGTGGGAAGGTGCTTGGAGCGGCGGCGACGAATTGATAATTCGTGTTGGGGGTGAGTCTGACAAGTGAAGTCGTTTTGGGGTTCGCCAAGAGGGCGCCTTCGACCTCATCGGATAGCGTCACATCGATTTGATAAATCAAAAAAACCTGCTGCTTGTTGCGGGCATCATAGCTGCGCTTATAGATATCGAGTGTTAGCAACTCAGATGGCGCAATACCCAGACGCTCGATGACGGCAGGCGCAAGGTCTGCTTCCGCATGGTCGAGGGGGAGCTTTATGTCGTTAAGTCTGAGCACAGGGCGAAGTTTATCATGCGGGGCATCGAATCAGTGGATTCAAGCGCTGACCGGCTCGTCTTAATGCGGTGTCATCGGGAAGGCGTAGCTTGGCATCTCAGGATGGGTCTTTGCGTGTTGATTACGACGGTAAAGACAGCGTTTGCAGATGGCGAACAAACCGAGCGAGCACCTCGCTGGATTGATGGCCGACCACCATAAGGTCATGACTCGTAAACGTCGGGACACCGGTGATGCCATTGTCCCAAGAACGCTGCCACTGCGCATTGATTTCAGGACTGTAAAGACGGTTGGTTAGGACCTCGGTCGCTCGCTCGACGGGCAATCCAAGCTCAGCGATGAGTGCCAAGAGTACGGATGCGTCGCCGATGTTGTCATTTCGGACAAAATAGGCCTCAAACAGCTTGTTGTGCAGGGCGTCACCATGATCGGTTTCGGCGTCGGCCCAGGCGCCGAGTTCTTGCGCCAATCGACTGTTGTAGGTCATGGTCCGGTCGCCGTAAGCAAGCCCGGCTTCGCGCATGAGGCCCCGAATGTGATCTCCGGCCGCTTTAAAATCGGCCGCGTCTCGATTGGCAAACAGTTTCTGAATGGAAATGCCTTCGTCCGGTGTATCCGGGTGCAGCGGAAAGTGAATATAACGCGTGGTCACGTTAAACTCTTGCTTTAAGGCTTCAATACTCACGGTACTGAGATAACACCAGGGTCAAATATAGTCGGAAAAGACTTCTATGGTGATGGGTTTCATCTGCGGATCAGGGTCGTTCATGACGTGATTGCTCTTGGTGATTTTGAGGCTTTTAGTCAGTGACAAAGATGAAGAAGTTAGCATGAAATGCGCAAAAATCAGTAACTCAGTTGAACAGTATGAGTAAGCACCTTGATGGAAATGACGCCTTAGAGGCGAATCGTAGTTCTATTCTTGAGATAATCGATTGGCAGCCAGCGCATGGCGGCATCCTGGTGCAGATGCCTGAAAACCTGGGTCCTTGGCTCATTGATAATGGCTCGTTGACCCGAAAGCTTGTTGCCCTCAGCAAGGATCAGTTCGAGGTTCAGGTATTGCGACAAGAAGTTGCAACGCCAGGTGCCGCCGAGGCCAACGCGTTAAAGATGACTCAGCAAACCCCTGTGATGATTCGAGAAGTTGTGCTTAAAGGTCGAGGACGCCCTTGGGTTTTTGCTCGAAGTATTCTGCCGATGACGACGATGACGGGGCGCTTGGCAGGACTTCGAACGCTATCAAACCAACCGCTTGGCGAGCTGTTGTTTCAGGATCCTTCAATGACCCGTGAGCCATTAGAAGCGGCTTGTTTGCCTGCCCGTATATTGAGCGTGCCAGCAGCACTGGCCGCGGGTGATGAGCCGCTTTGGGCTCGGCGATCTGTGTTTTTCTTGGATCAAAAACCGCTACTTGTGAGCGAGGTTTTTTTATCTGAATTCAAGCCAGAGGTTTGATGCACTGAGTCTGATGCACTGAGTCTGATGCGCGTGAGTTGAAGACCTGCAATCGCCATTACAACACGGCGCCAAGGTGATTGGCGCTACCAACGCCCTAGGTCTTGCAACACCTGTTTTAAAGCGCTGGC
>JAFMIA010000096.1 GCA_017854255.1 Pseudomonadales bacterium | reverse complement strand
GTTCATCTTTATTAACCCGGATCCCGATGGGGAGTCACTCGAATCGTTTCTCGGGGATTTAGACAGCCATTTTCCGCTCTTGGCCTATGACAAGCGTTACAAGTCAGCGCATGTGGCCAAGGTCATTCGAGCCAATTGGAAAGTGGTCCAAGAGGCCTTCATGGAGTCTTATCACGTGCTCATGACCCACCCCCAGATCTTGACGGGTGGGGCCCATGACCTGTGCACCAAGTACGATGCGTTTGAGAATTATTCTCGCGCGATTCGGTGCGGCGCGCTGGAGAGTGAAGGTATGCCAGCCTGGGAGCCGGTGCAGTTGGATGGCGTGCACAAAGTGCAGCACCCGCTAAATGGTTGGATCTATGAGGATCTCGGTGATGGGGTGGTTGAGGTGACAACGCCCAAAGGGGTTTCGGGGAAATTCACAGAGGACGCGGTTTGGCTCGAGGGGGAGCTGACGGACGCCAATCCCCATTTATGCAATTGGGTGGGCGGGCTACAACTGCCAGCAAAAGCCACAGCAGCGATGCAAGACCCCAAGGCGGTTGGCCGCATCAAAGACAAGCTTGGCGCGCGTGGCAGCAGTCGTGCGGTTGGCGCTGAGATTCAACGGCAAGTGCTAAAAGAGATTATCCCGTCGATAGCGGACACGATTCCGGACGTCGAACTGACCGCGTCGATCTTTTTCACCGTCTTCCCAAATTGGCATCCTTGGGGCTCGTTTAATCAGATTAATTACCGATTCCGGCCGAACGGCGACAACCATGAAGAATGCATCATGGAGTGCATGTACTTTACGCCAATTCCCGAAGAAGGCGATTACACGCCCGTTTCTGAAATCCATTGGTTGGGCGCCGATGATGATTACACCGAGGCGTCCGAGCTCGGGATGTTAACCAAGATTTTTAATCAGGACCTGCGGAACCTGCCCTATGTCTACCAAGGAATGAAGGCGACGGCGCGCGAGCACTTGCGATTCGGCGATTACAACGAATTAAAACTGCGGCACTGGCACGAACTGTATGCAAAGCGCATTCAGGACCCCATTACCGAAACGGGTTGATGGGCGCCTTGTGCCCTGAGCGGCTGGCAGAAAGCCTTGGTTTTTAAGCGGCTCGGCACAGCGCTCAGTGCGGTTCAGCTCATTGTTTCTGAGTCGTGTCAGGGCGGGGAATCTGGGTTGAAGGCGTCGTGCTTTCGTACACGGCGGCGCGCTGAAACCAACCTTATGCCGGTGCGACTGCTAGAATCAATTTAGGATAAACAGGCTCGTGCAGGCTTATGGCTGCAGGTTATGGTTTGGCTTAAGCGTTTGGAAACAGGGGCGCAGCAATGGATTTGATCGATAAACGGGTGGTGCTGACCGGAGGCGCCAGCGGTATTGGGGCGGCGGTTCTGCGGCGCCTTGCAGATAAGGGCGCGCGCTGCGTACACGTCGCCGATCAAAACCAGGCTGCGTTGTCAGCGCTGATCTCGAAGCTATCGCCGCAGTGCGATATCCAGGGCGCAACCCTTGATGTAACCGATCGCGAGGCGCTTACAAACTGGTTTAACGCCGCGGATGCGGCGATGGGCGGCATCGATATTGTGATCAACAATGCGGGCATCATGTCAGGCCCCGTTGAGTTTCCGGAGACCCCCATTGCGGCAATGATGAAGGTCATTGACGTGAATCTCATCGCCATGATGTTGGGCACCCGGTTGGCCGTGGAATTGATGCACGCCCGTGGGATTGAAGGGGTTGTCATTAACACGGCGTCGGTCGCTGCCTTTAACGCGATGCCGGCGGATCCAGCCTATGCCGCGTCCAAAGCCGGGATTGTTAATTTTACTCAGTCTTGCGCGCCGCTGGCGCAAAGCCATGGGGTCCGGGTGGTTGCGATCTGCCCTGGCGTGACCGATACCGCGATTGTGCCCCATGATGCGGCGTGGTTGAAACCGGCATTGGCCAGCGTGCAGTTTTTAACGCCGGATGACATTGTCGACGCCATGGTGCGGGTGATCGGTGAATCTGAGTTGACGGCCTCTTATGTCCGGGTCGACAATCAGCGGTTGTAATATCCGTCGCGCATTCATTTTAACGAGCCCACTGGAGGCACTATGACCCCAACTTTGCCAATCACCTTCGGCGTGATGTGTGCCGCAGATAGAATGACCCACGCCGGCCTGCAGCGTTTTGCGCAGCAAGTTGAGGCGGCAGGTCTAGATCAGATTTGGGTGCCGGAACTCTTGGGCCGAGATCCTTTTTTGACGGCTTCGGCGCTGCTATCGGCAACCCAAAGAGTTCGAGTCGGCACTGCCATTGCCAACGTCTATGTGCGCGATGCCCGGGCCACAAAGTCAGCGGCCTATTCCTTGGTGGACGCGTTTGGGGATCGATTTGATTTGGGTCTTGGGGTTTCGAATCCGCTTGGCAACGAGCCAAGAGGCCATGCATGGCTACCGCCGGTGACCAAATTGCGGGACTTCGTTGATCGTTATGATGCGGCCGATTTATATTTCCAAGCGCCAGAAGGGCGCATTCCCAGATATCTTGCGGCCCATGGTCCAAAACTGATGAAGCTGGCGGGGGAGCGGTTCGACGGCGCGTTTAGCTACCTGCAAACCCTTGCGTATTCGAAGATCGCAAAAGGTCTTTTGGGCGAGGGTCGTCTGAATTTAATGCAGCCCACGGTCTTCTTAGAGGATCCAGAGGCAGCCCGGTCCTTAGCCAGAAAGGCGATTAAAATTTATATGCCGCTGGAGAACTATCATCGCGCTTGGCGGGAACGGGGATTTGAAGACGCCGATTTTAAAGACGGCGGGTCCGATGCGTTTATCGATGCGCTCATCCCTTGGGGCAACTCGGCGACGATCAATGCAGCCTACCGTCAGCAAATTGCGCAAGGCGTGGGTCACATCATCATGACGCCGCTGGGTTTGGATCTAGATCAGGACAGCGGGTGGCAAACGATCTCAGCGTTAACCCAAAGTTTGAAAGGCAGTGGGGCGGCTTGATACCGCAGCAGGCGGGTCATTCGACTGCGTTCAGCACCCCGCTAAGCCGCCAGCGTTGGCATCAAAGCGCGGCCCGTGACTGTAGCTCGGAACGAAACGCGGGTTGTGCCAACTCAGCGCGCAACGGGTGCGTCGTGTTAAATTTTAACGATCGAAATAATGAGGTAGGTCAAAAATGAAAGCGGTTTTGATGCAATCAGGCCGGCTTTGGCAGCAAGATCTGCCCATGCCGGAGCCGCAACGCGGCGAGGTCCTAGTCCGAACCTGTGCCTGCGGGATCTGCGGCACGGATCTGCATGCGGTGAAACACACGGCAGCCTTGATCAAGACCTCTCGAGAAGTGGGTGGCGGCTTCAAGTTAACCACCGATCAACCGGTGGTGCTGGGCCATGAGTTTTGCGCTGAAATCATTGATTATGGCCCGGGTACGACCAAGACCTATGCAACCGGTCAATTGGTGTGCTCGATGCCTGTTTTACTGCGCGCCGAGACGGTTGGGTTGGGATACAGTGATCAAGCGCCTGGCGGATTTAGTGAATACATGGTGTTGTCTGAAGCGCTGCTCGAGCCGGTCCCCGCGGGCATCTCGGCAGAGCAAGCGGCGTTGACGGAACCCTTAGCGGTTGGCCGGCATGCCGTCGCCAAAGCGCGGCTCGCAGGGCGGGAAGAGGTCTTGGTCGTCGGGTGTGGCCCGGTTGGTCTTGCCGTGATCGCAAGCCTCAAGGCGCAGGGTCATGGTCCGGTGTATGCCGCGGACTTTTCACCCGCTAGACGATTGATGGCCGAACGCTTGGGCGCGGATGTCGTGCTGGATCCGCAAGCTGGGGATCCGCTCAGTACGCGTGCGTGGCCAAAAGGCGGTCAGACCGTGATATTTGATTGTGTTGGCGTCGCCGGCATGATCGATCAATTGTTTTCCAAAGCGCCCCAGGATGCGCGCCTGGTCATTGTTGGGGTTTGCCTTGAAATCGATCATGCCCGTCCGCTGATCGCGGTGAACAAGGAACTGAACGTGCAATACGTTTTGGGGTATTCGCAAGCAGAATTTGCTGACACGCTCAAAGCCTTGGCGGATGGCGCGTTCAACGTTGGAGACTGGATTACGGGTATTGTCGGCTTGGACGGGGTTGAGGCGGCGTTTGAGCAATTATCTTCCCCCGAAGCCCAAGGCAAGATACTAGTTGACCCCAGGCGTTAGCGGGCCGCGCTCGGTTTTCCTGCGGCGTTGAGGTTGCCTTGATCCTTTGATCGCCCTTAATCGACGCGTCGCGCTGCTTTGTTTTAAACTTCTGTTTCCCATTTTATTCGCGTCATCACCACAAGGTTTACCAATGCCTGACAAACCCGTAAATCCGGCCTGCCTCAGAAATCAGGGGCCGATTGAGGCTGCACTGTCGAGCCGATTGCCCGCTGGCACCAAGGTCCTCGAGTTGGGGTCTGGAACCGGTCAACATGCGGTGTTTATAGCAGCGCGTCGGCCGGACCTTGTATGGCAGGCCTCGGAGCAGGCCGATCATATGATGGGCCTGCAGCAATGGATTACGGAGGCGAGCCTACCGAATTTATTGCCGCCGAAAGTCATCGACCTGCGGCATTGGCCGGAGGGGTTAACTGGATTTGACGCGGTTTACACCTCTAATCTGGTGCACTATGTTCCGGCGCCTTTGGTGGCGGTGCTCATCGCCGGCATTGCGGCCGCGGTCGTGCCAGGCGGGCAAGTGTTGTTTTATGGCCCTTTTAATGAAAACGGTTTTACCAGTGCCGGCAATGCGCAGCTCGACGCGTGGTTGAAGGATTCCGTGGATACTGAGGCCGGTTTGTGGGAGCGGGCGGCGTTAGCAAGCCTGGCAGCAAACCACGATCTTGCGTTTGAAGAAGCGATCACGATGCCCAATAACAATGTGATGCTGGTCTTTAAGAAGCGCAGGTGATTCCGGTCGCTAGACGATGCCTTCGATCACCAAAACCTGCCGCTTTTGGAAGTTGCCAGACAAGCGGCTCACAAAGTCTAATGCCCTCATTTGCCAGCCGTATTTTGAATGCAGCGCTTGGTAGGCCTCAGCACATTCATCGGCATCCGCAGCTAGGCGTGCGGTGCCGGGGGTCGCGCAACCCAAGGGCTTACCGCTTACCGTGCAGGGTTTGACTTGAATCTCTGAAAAATTGCGAAGGCGCTTAACCTTGCCGGCGCCGCCCGCTGAAAAGGCAACCAAGGCGCCGCTTGCCACCGGTGCAAACCAAATCGGCGTCCAAACCCATTGTCCATCGCGTTTTTTCGTGGCAAGCGATAGGTAAGCGTGTTGAGCGATGGGCATTGGCATGGCGGCTGGACTCTTTTTCAAATGCCCTTCAATTTGACCATAACAAAAGCGCTGAAGGTAGATCTAAGCGTTGATGCGGACCCCAGCTCGAAAGGGCTATAGATTGTGGGCGCAAGAGCGGGCTATTTACAGATCTCGTATTGAATCTTGCAAGCGGTTTCAGTTCATACTGATCTAAATAGGTTAAGCTCGGTGCTAGCGCCTGAGTACAAAAGGGTAATTTTTTAATGGTAAAGGTCTTCACGGTCAGTGCTTTGCTGCTCGCTTTGATTGCAGGCGTTGGCTGGTTTTACCAAACATCAAAGCAGGCAATACCCGCCGACACGATCTCGCCAGACCCCTTGAGCCCATCCCCAACGCTGGCCGATCCTGTAAGCGTCACAGTCATTGGGCAAGCCAAAGATTCCCAGCTGATAACCCGCTTGCCGCCTCGACAGATGACCGATCGCTCGGACTTTTTAAAATTAGCGGCAGGTGATCAAATTTTAATACAAGGCAGAAGCCGGACCAATGATCTCGAAGATCATATCGTTACAATCGGTTCGGCCTCGAGTCAGTCAGAAAGCGTTTTGATCAAGGGTGCCGTAACGAATGGCGGTGCGTTTATTGCAACCTTGGGACCTAAGTCGTTAAATATATTCCTTCAAGGTGCGCGTCAAGTTTGGCGATATTCTGGTGCACAATTCAACGGAGAGCTCGCGCCGCTACGCCGAGCAAACCTAGAAAATGACGTGCGAATCAGAACGTCTGTGCAATTGGAAAGCGTAGACGATTGAGCAATTATTGGACAACGAGCGCTGCTAAAGAGCGGAGAGAGTTATGAACAGTTTGATTCGAATTTGGATAGGCTTGATGCTTTTATTAATGACCGCTTTGGACGCTGAAGGTGCTGAGGTCAGCCCTATAGCCATCCTGTGCCCTTGTAGCTTCGAGCCGCAAAATCAAACTTATGGTTTGGCTAAGTTTTCCGTGGTGTTTAACGACCCCGTCGCGGCCTCCGGCGCGGTCAATGTAGAATTCGCGATGTTTAAGGATCTAGATTTCTCAAACTGGAGCCTATTGAGTTCCTCTGAAATCAATAGCCTAGCCTACAAGGCAGCACCGCAAGCAGTTGAGGTCCGTCTGCCAACTTATGCCTACTCAGAGCCAGCCACAGGCTTTGCAGGGTTGCGAATCACCAATACGACTGATTTTAATTTTTATGACGGCGTCCTGCTCTCAACGTCAAGTTCGACCCGTCAAAAAGTCTATGGGCTCTTGTCAGTAAACAGCCTACCAATGATGTTTCTAACGCCGCCTGAATTTTCGGCAACAGTTGATTCTGCAACCCTGACGGTTTCAAAGTTATATACGCCAGCGCTCGCAAACGAAACTGATTCCTTCGATGTCCTTGTTACCGTTGGAAAGGGGGCTGAAAGTTTTTTCATCAAAGGCACGACCTTGGCAACGGTTAGTTATGACGCGGACGGTATTGCGCAATTGCAAGTAACGATTCCGCTATCAGATGCCTTGGATAATCATCTCAATCAGGATGGCTCAAAAACAGAAGTTCAGATTCGGATTAAGCGCGGTGAAACGCAGATACTGTCTTATTGGGTCGATTCCCTTGCGGCAGATGGCGTTGCGCCCAGCATCGGCTCTGTGATTACGGCGCCTGACACGCTGAAGGATACAGACGGCGATGGCATATCAGATTTCAACGAAGGGTTGCTAGGGAGTGATCCAAGGATTCAAGATTTGGTCGATCAAGTGAACATAGAATTGGTTTACACCTATGGTAAAACGGCTAAGGACCAATACGGAGACGAGTTAGATGCGCGATTGATACTGCTTCACGAAGCGGCGAAAGCGGTTTTCTCGGCATCGGGCGTTCCTGTCAATTTGGTTGAACTGCAACGCGTGGATGTGGGAGATGAAAGCGGGATGTCTGCAGAAGACGTCATCGCGCAAATGGAGCAGCGAACGGGCTTATTCGCCGACTTCGACGCCAAATTAGATCGAAAGCCCGATCTCATTATCCACTTTGGTCTAGAGGGAGTGCTGGATACGGGTGGCTTGGCCAATCTGCAGGGTGGTTTAGCCGATGGCATCATCGCGAGCGGTTCGGCCTATGCATCCGGTCTCAATGTCGGTGTTGTTGGGGTCGATGGCGTGGATGAATTAACCCTACCGCATGAAATTGGGCATCTAATGGGCCTGGTGCATTCAAAGGCGCAGGGCGAAGCCGATGGCGCTTTCCCTTGGTCAAGAGGTCATGGTGTTAATGGTGATTTTGTAACCACCATGGGGTACTCGACCGCTTTTGAGGATGCGCCTGCGCTGGGTTACTTTTCGTCACCATCGTTAAAATGCGGCGGAAGCGGTCTACCCTGCGGCATTGCGCGCTCGGATTACGCCAGCGGCGCTGACGCCGTTTTGACGCTGCAGACCACCGCTTACCAGATAGCGGCGATTTCGAATGGGTATAGTCCTGTGCTCACCATTATTGGCGATAACCCGGCAACGGTTACCAGCGAAGCGGCAATCTCGGAATTAACAGCAACGGCAACAGATGCTGAAGACGGTAGCTTAACGACAAAGATAAAGGCGACGATTGCAGCGGCGCCGGCCGGTAGTCAGGGCTTTACACATTTGCAGACCTATAGTGTTGAGGACGCAGACCGCAATACGCAATCTGCGGTTCGCAAAATTAATTTGGTCGAACAAGCGGCCGACTCGGACAATGATGGCGTAGTCGACGAACAAGACGCTTTCCCAAACGATTCGTCCGAGACGGCGGATTCTGATAAAGATGGTGTTGGCGATAACGCCGATGCCTTCCCAAATGATGCTACCGAGACGCTGGATACGGATGGCGATGGCGTGGGTGACAACAAAGACGCTTTTCCAACCAACAGCGCGGAAACAGTGGATACCGATGGAGATGGCATTGGCAACAATGCAGACCTTGATGACGACAATGACGGGTTCTCGGACGCTGAAGAAGTTGCAGCCGGCACCGATCCGCTGAGCGCCTCATCTTGCCCCGGTTGTTTCTCCTTTGACATTGACGACGATGGTGAAGCCAAAGCCTTAACCGATGGCCTGCTGGTGATTCGGCACCTGTTCGGCTTTAGCGGGGAGGCGTTAACCGCTGGCGCCGTCGGTAGTGGTGCAAAACGATCAACGCCAGCAGACATTGCAACGTATCTTACGAATGCGGCGACTGAACTCGATATAGACGGCGATGATGAGGCGAAAGCGTTAACCGATGGTTTATTACTTATTCGCCAGCTGTTTGGTTTTACGGGTAATGCCTTAACTGCGGGCGCGGTCGGTGAGGG
>JAFMIA010000029.1:2906-35329 GCA_017854255.1 Pseudomonadales bacterium | reverse complement strand
ACTGCCGCACCGAGGGCAACTTCTTCCTCGGGATGCTCGGCGCAGACTTTTAGGTTGAACATTTTGCAACCAGCCCGGGCATAGGGCGCTAATTGCGCCGCAACCTCTAAAGGCGTGCCAGCCGGCGTATAGCGCTCAAACTGTTCGAAGGGGATCTTATAAAACGCTTCCATGCCGGATTTGACCGCGGCCTTGGCCGTCTCGGTACTGCTCCAATCCACCCCAACCCAAGGCTGGTAACCGTGACACCAATCCACGTTGTTTCGGCCGAGAGCGATGGCTTCCGCTTCGATCATTGCAACCGCTTGCGCATAGCGTTTGACCGAGCACCACACCCCAATCCAGCCATCGCCAAACCGCGCAGTGCGCTTAAGCGCCGCATCAGACCGACCGCCCACCAGCGTTGGAATCGCAATTGCAGGCGTCGGCCGAATGACCGCACTATCGATTTCAAAGGCTTGCCCCGAGAAAGACACCGTCTCACCTCGAAGCAGCCCTTGAATGATCGTCAAGGATTCGTTGGCGCGAACACCACGCTGCCGAGGGTTAACCCCGCACACAGCAAGCTCGTGAGGATCTTCACCGCCAATACCAACCCCAAACGTAAACCGTCCGGGCGCAACTCTCGCCATCGACGCCAACTGCCGGGCCACGGGCAGCGGATGTCGTAAAGGCAATAAATAAATGCTGATCATGACACCCAAACTGGGGTGCAGTTGAGCAAGCGCTGCGGCCTCAACAAACCCATCAGCCCCTGCACCATTTCGAAAAGAGACATGATCGGCTAAGAATACATGCGTAAAGCCACCGTCATCGATCTCGTTCAGCAACGCCTGCCGATCAGCCCATTGCAGCGACCACAATTGACTGGGCGTTGCCAGTCCAAATTTCAAATCCATATCGCATTACCTTGCCAGAACGTTATAGCGCGTTGCATCAGAGGCCCAAGGCCTGGGTGTCTAAGTCCAACATCACCCGACCCGCCAGCTCCATAACCGGCTCACCCACCATCATATGCTGGGAGGCAACGTGCACATCTCGAAAATGTTGCTGCAGGCAGGAGTCTTCATACACCGAGGTTCCGCCCATCACGGAATACATCTTGTCGATCACGTTGATCGAGGTATTCACCAGGTGAACGGTTGCGGTTCGAAGGCCGCGCCGATCGTCCAGACTGGCAGGCCCCAGTTGCGCGTGATCCCAGGCTTGCGCAATGCGCTGATAAAATAAACTCTTTGCAGCGCTCAGGGCCGTCTCTGATGCCGCGAGTTCAATGTGCAAAGACGGGCGCAGTGATAAGGGCCGGCGGCTGCCCTGGGGCGTCTTTTGCTTGGACACTTTTATGACTTCCTGCAAACAGGCTGTAGCCATCCCCAAACAAATCGCGCCGATGGGGCAGCCAAGCAGCGCAAATTTGGGGAACCGATAGATCGGCCTTGAGGCATGCGGCGTGTCTTCAACATTGCCAGACAATCGGGCCGCCGGCACCCAAACATTTTGAGCGATGTAATCGCTCGACCCGGAACCCCGCAAGCCGGACACGTGCCAGTTATCTTGAATCTCAACTTCATCGGGCTTGAAAAAGACGCGGGTTAAAGGCGCGTCGCTTTTGATTCGTTCTCCATCCGAATTCACCTCATGAACACCGCCCGAGATCCACGCCGCATTACGACACCCTGAGCCCCAGCGCCAATGGCCATTGACTCGATAACCCGGGGCACCGTTGCGGCTTTCAAAACAGACCGTGCCACTATCGGCAAAGACCCCACTGGTAATGACATTGGGATCTTTTAACATCTCCTCAAGCTGCGCCTGAGGCAGCGCCCCAAATAAGTATTGTGACGTCGCACCAATAAACACGCACCATGCGGTTGAACCATTGGCTTCGGCTAACACTTCGCAAATTCGACAGAAGGTTTCTGGCGACACCCCAAGCCCGCCCAAATCCTCTGGCACAACCAACCGATAAAAGCCGTGATCCGCCAATTGATCCGCAAGATCCTGGGGGAGTTGACGGGCTTCATCGATTTCTCGCCGGCGGCGACCAAGCTGCTCTTGCAAGACGCTCGCCGCGTTAATGAGTTCGGCCTCATGTGACCGGGACACGGTATTCATCATCTTCTCCAATGGATTTTTAGGCCCAGTTACAGGTTTACCAAGTGACTAGACCTCACTGTATCATTAATAAAAACAGCTTGGCATTCGAATCCTTTGCCGCTCACCGCGCGCCAGATGGCGCACGCTGCACAGGACGAACGAATGAAGTTAAGGTATCATGAGCGCGCGCAACAGGGAGCTTGCAAGCGGTCAAACCGCCAAGGCCTATAACAACCCGCACCCTATCTCTAAACTCAAGCCGCCAGCTCAGCAACCGTGACCTGGTCTAATCGCAACGGATAAAGCACGATGATCAATAGCCAATATAGAAAGCCGTTACCCGGAACCACCTTAGACTACTTCGATACAGAAGAAGCGATTGAGGCCTTAGCCCCGGGCAGCTATCGCAAGCTGCCTTACACCTCGAAAGTACTCGCTGAGAACCTCGTCAGACGATGTGACCCAAGCCTGCTTGACGCCGCGCTCATGCAGCTGATCGAACGCAAGCGCGATCTTGATTTCCCCTGGTATCCGGCGCGCGTGGTCTGTCATGACATCCTGGGCCAAACCGCCTTGGTTGACCTTGCTGGGCTACGAGATGCCATCGCCGCAAGGGGTGGGGATCCGGCGCAAGTGAACCCGGTTGTACCAACGCAATTAATCGTTGATCACTCCCTGGCCGTTGAACATGCTGGCTTCGACCCCGATGCCTTTGAAAAAAACCGCGCTATCGAAGATCGACGCAACGATGACCGCTTTCACTTTATTGACTGGACCAAAACCGCTTTTGAGAATGTTGATGTCATTCCGCCGGGGAACGGCATTATGCATCAAATTAATTTGGAGCGAATGTCACCGGTCATCCACAACCAAGACGGCATTGCCTTTCCTGATACCCTCGTTGGAACCGACAGCCATACCCCTCATGTTGATGCGCTCGGCGTCATCGCCATTGGCGTCGGCGGGCTAGAAGCAGAAAGCGTCATGCTCGGCCGCGCGTCCTACATGCGCCTACCCGACATCATCGGCGTTGAGCTCACCGGAACGCGTCAACCCGGCATTACAGCCACCGACATTGTCCTGGCCCTGACCGAGTTCCTGCGGGCAGAACGCGTCGTTTCGTCCTACCTGGAGTTTTTCGGGGCAGGCGCTGCCGCACTAACCTTGGGCGACAGAGCAACGATTTCGAATATGACGCCAGAGTTTGGGGCGACCGCGGCTATGTTTTACATCGATGAAAAAACCATTGATTACCTAACCCTCACAGCAAGGGCACCCGAGCAGGTTCAGTTGGTTGAGACCTATGCTCGCCAAACCGGCTTGTGGGCGAGCGAACTGGTTGAGGCCGACTATGAGCGGGTTTTAACATTTGATCTGTCAACCGTCGGCCGTAACATGGCGGGTCCGTCGAATCCGCATCGTCGGGTCGCAACCAACGAGCTTGCAAATGCCGGCATTACCGGCCCAACCGAGCATGACCCAAGCCTGATGCCCGATGGCGCGGTCATCATCGCGGCCATTACATCGTGCACCAATACGTCCAATCCAAGGAATGTCATTAGTGCCGCGCTGCTTGCTAAAAAAGCAAACGCTTTGGGGTTAACGCGCAAGCCTTGGGTGAAAACGTCCCTCGCCCCAGGTTCTAAGGCCGTCCAACTTTATCTTGAAGATGCCAACCTGTTGACCGAGTTAGAGCGCCTGGGCTTTGGTATTGTTGGCTTTGCCTGCACGACCTGTAACGGCATGAGCGGCGCACTGGATCCTGTCATCCAAAAAGAAGTGATCGATCGCGATCTGTACGCAACGGCAGTCTTGTCGGGCAACCGCAACTTTGATGGCCGAATTCATCCTTACGCAAAACAAGCTTTTCTTGCCTCACCGCCTTTGGTTGTGGCTTACGCGA
Source organism: Pseudomonadales bacterium (assembly GCA_017854255.1). Classification (GTDB taxonomy): domain Bacteria; phylum Pseudomonadota; class Gammaproteobacteria; order Pseudomonadales; family Azotimanducaceae; genus UBA9926. Next base: position 31,329 of record JAFMIA010000029.1, on the reverse strand, counting down.
TTGCGGGCACGATTCGCTTTGATATCGAGCAAGACGTCCTCGGCCATGATCCCTCCGGCAACCCAATCACATTGAAAGACATCTGGCCGAGCGATGAAGAAATTGATGCCATTGTTGCAACCAGCGTCAAGCCCGAACATTTCACCCAGGTCTATGACCCAATGTTTATCAAGGTCAAAGACGTAACCGACGTGACGCCACCACTTTATGATTGGCGACCCGACAGCACCTATATCAGACGGCCGCCGTATTGGGAGGGCGCGCTCGCCCGACCCCGGACGCTGACAGACCTTCGCCCACTTGCCGTGCTGGGGGACAACATCACAACCGATCACCTGTCGCCCTCCAACGCGATCATGTTGGACAGCGCGGCCGGTGAATACCTTGATAAAATGGGTTTGCCAGAGGAAGACTTTAATTCCTATGCGACCCATCGCGGCGATCACTTAACAGCCCAGCGCGCAACCTTTGCCAATCCTAAACTCGTCAATGAAATGGCAACCGTTGATGGCGCTGTTCAACAAGGCTCGCTCACGCGCATTGAGCCTGAAGGCACCGTGACGCGCATGTGGGAAGCCATTGAAACCTACATGGCCCGCGCGCAACCATTGATCATCATCGCCGGCGCAGACTATGGACAGGGTTCCTCGCGAGACTGGGCGGCTAAGGGCGTTCGCCTCGCGGGCGTTGAAGTCATTGTCGCCGAGGGCTTTGAACGTATTCATCGCACCAATCTCATTGGCATGGGCGTGTTGCCACTCGAATTCAAAGCTGGCACCCATCGAGAAACCTACGCCATCGACGGCTCCGAAACCTTTACGGTTGAGGGCACGCCAGACCCGGGTGCACCATTGACCGTGGTCATGACCCGAAAGAATGGCGAGACACTGAGCATGCCCGTCACCTGCCGATTGGATACCGCGGAAGAGCTTTCGATTTACGAGGCTGGTGGTGTGCTCCAACGCTTTGCAGAAGATTTTCTGCAAGCCACTCGAGCCAGTACTGCCGTTTAATTGGCTTCAATTTAAGAGAGACCTGCTGATGAGCCCAACCCAACAACTTAAGATCCCGGCCAGCTACATCCGCGGCGGCACCAGCAAAGGGGTTTTCTTTAGTCTCACGGATTTGCCCGATGCGGCGAGGGCGCCTGGCCCCTACCGAGATGCCTTGCTGCTGCGCGTGATTGGTAGTCCGGATCCCTATGGTAAGCAGACCGACGGCATGGGGGGCGCAACCTCAAGCACCAGCAAAACGGTGATCGTCTCAAAAAGCGCTGAACCGGACCACGATGTCGACTACCTTTTCGGCCAAGTATCGATCGATCAGGCTTTTGTCGATTGGAGCGGCAACTGCGGCAATCTGTCGGCCGCCGTTGGCGGCTTCGCCATTACCCAAGGCCTAGTCGATTCCGAAAAAGTGCCCGAAAATGGCATTGCGATGATTAGGATTTTTCAAGCCAATATTGGCAAAACCATCATCGCCCACGTGCCCATCGTCAATGGCCAAGTGGTTGAGTTGGGAGACTTCGAGCTCGACGGGGTCACCTTCGCCGCAGCAGAGGTTCAACTCGATTTTATGGATCCGGCTGATGATGGCGAAGGCGCCATGTTTCCAACCGGGGCCTTGGTAGACGCGTTAGACGTGCCGGGCATTGGTACGTTTCAAGCAACAATGATCAATGCAGGGATCCCGACCATCTTCTTGAACGCAAGTGACCTGGGGTTTACCGGCTGCGAGTTACAAGACGACATTAATAACGACGAGGCGCTACTCACGAAATTTGAAACGATTCGAGCTTATGGCGCCATTAAAATGGGGCTGATTAGCGCGCCGTCAGAAGCCGCGGCGCGACAGCACACGCCTAAAATCGCAATCGTGGGACCCGCCACCGCTTATACCGCCTCCAGTGGCAAAGTCATTGACGCCACCGAAATCGATTTGGTCGTCCGCGCACTCTCCATGGGAAAACTGCACCACGCCATGATGGGTACTGCGGCGGTCGCGATCGGCTCGGCTGCCGCAATACCGGGCACCTTAGTCAACCTCGCAGCCGGTGGCGGCGAGCGCGCATCGGTCCGCTTTGGACACCCCTCAGGGACATTACGCGTGGGCGCGGAAGCGATCGCCGACAGTGGCGAATGGACCATCCGGAAGGCCGGTATGAGCCGAAGTGCGCGCACGCTGATGGAAGGTTGGGTTAGGGTGCCAGCACCCAACTTAACGTGACCCCCTGAGCATCCTGGGCCGTGCAGCACGGAATCTAAGCTCATTAGATCTACCCAGTCATCGGCCTCGGTGCCTGTGCGCGGCGTTAACCCTATTCTGCGCGGCTTGAGGGCCAAGACCCCGCCGATAGGAACGAGGATTAAGCGCCTTGAATCCGCGCCAACAAACGCGCAACGATCATTTCACCATGGGTATTTTGCAGAAAATGCCCCGCATCCTGAATCGGGTCAAAAGATGCTTTCATCCGGGTGGCCCACGTTCGACCCCAGCTTTCCGTAAATACGTCGTCCTGACAGCCCCAAATAAAATGCGCGGGCAAGGGCCCATCGAGCAAGGTGCGATAATGAAGGGCTTGCGCGGCAGCATTACCATTGTCAAAACTGTCGAGCGGGATCGATCTCGGGAAACGACGATAGCCATTAAAAGCCTCATCTGGCAGACCCCGGTAAGGCGCGGAGAAACCTTGATAGAGCCGCTCGGCTGCTCCTGACAAAGCGGGTGGTTCACCACTCGAGAGCGCTGGGAAAATCACATTCGGGCCCGCAAGTCCCGCGCTCAGTACCAAGAGCAAACCCACATCCGGGCACTGCAAATCAAACCGCCCGCCGGGATGCCAAGCCTTGTTCCAATTACGAATGCCATCCGAATACGCATACCCTTCATGATGCAACCAAGTATTCATGATACAAAGTCGTTCGAACCGCGCTGGCATCATGGCCGCCTGTGCAAGGCCAATCGGCCCACCCCAATCCTGGCAAACCAAGGTAACGTGCTGCAAATCCAGCGCTCGAATGAGGCTGCTCAAAACTTCGGTATGCCGAGCAATCGTGTACCAATGGATATCCGTCGGTTTATCGGACTTTCCAAAGCCGAGATGATCCGGCGCAATGCAGCGATAACCCGCGGCGACCAGCGGCGGAATCATGTCTCGGTAGAGGTAACTCCAGGTCGGCATGCCATGCATGAGCAACATAACGGGCCCGTCCCGTGGCCCTTCATCCAAGTAGTGCAGCCTTAAATCTTGCCATTGATGATAGTTGGGCAGATATTGAAAATCCGCCAAGTCTTCAAAGTTAGATTCTGGCGTTCTAATAAAATCAGTCATCTTTGCTAAGCCTCGTCCTTGTGGTCATAGAGCCTAAAACAACAGACCCAGTTCAAGATCGATTTAAAACATCAAGACGATGCCATGAGCTTACGATCCAGTTCAGCATGGAAATGCTGAATGCGCACCTCGTCCTCATTTAAAAAAACGGTATTAAACCCCTTAGACTGCATGCCTTGCTGAACCTGCCCCAACAACTCGACATCTTGGTCAATGGTATCGGTCATGGTTTTTTCACCCCGGATTACGGCAAGGTATCCAAAAACATCCCGCACCGGTCGGTCGCTAGGCTGATCAAAGGCGCCCTCTCGGCTTGCCGGACCGAGCACGGCTTTATGGCCAGCGCTGGCAGACGCCTGTGGAAACCGAACCAAACTTATTTTATCAAACTCGCACTGATTGGGATCGGTCGCGTGGGGCCTGGGTCTTAAAATCCAGCAATGCTCCGGTGTAAAAGACAACACCGTATTGGGAAATAAATTGTACTGCCAGACATCCGACAACTGATCCGACGTAAACCGCTCGTAGGGCATTCCCCGCTCAGCGCCGATCAAGCGTTTTTGGGCTTGAATCGCACCACGCACATCGAGCACGCGACCGTTGAAATCTTTGGGATCCAAATCAAGGCTTGTAAGCTGCTGCGATTGGATATCCGTTGGCACCTCTGGCACACCAAATTTCTGATTCACCGTGCCACCCGGCACTTCAACCCCAGTATGTCCACCTTCAAACAAACGCACGAGATCATTATGGCAATCCACCATCCGTTTGTGCTGCGGATGCAGGTAATCAACGTGATACAACTCCGAAAAATTATCAACCACCGCTTTCCAGTTACAGTCGAGATGAACGGTCTGATCTTCGACCAGCGTCATGCCCCCAAAATCGTAAGGCGCAAGAATCGACGCAACCGGGCCCAGAAAGGTCAACAACGGCTCAGGCTGCTCGCCCAGATGCACGAAGACAAAGCCGTTCCAGACGTCGAGCGCCACAGGCTTTAAGTTTCGATCCGCGCAGCGCGGGTCTTCGGCAAACTTATCAACCAAAGGGACCCCCTTGAGCGTGCCATCTAAATCATAGGTCCAAGCATGATAGGGACATCGAAAGTGTGCGGCATTCCCATGTTCCTCGCCGACCAACAAATTGCCTCGATGTTGGCAGACATTATAAAAGCCGTGAAGCTGACCTTGCTGATCTCGACTGATTAAGATTTGTTCGGAGCCAATTTCGAATACGAAGAAATCCCCTGGCTTTTGAACGTCACAAATGAGACCGGCCATCAGCCAACTGTTGGACCAAATGGCTCGGGATTCAGCCGCCATCGTATCTGCACTGAGATAACGCGCCTTGTTGAAAGATTGGTGGCTTCTTATGCCGTCGGTCTCGATAATCGTGAGTGTCATGTCAATGTCCATTGGGATCTCAGTACAGAATAAGCGCAGGCGCCCAGCTGAAACAAGCCTTACAAACCATTGCGGTCAAACCATTCGCAAAGATCCTAAACCCGGCGAATATCGACGCCGAGCGCTTCGACCTACCCCTAACAACTGCACTGAACTCACGCGCAGGCTCTGGTATGCTGAGAAACAGCTTTAAACCTAAAACCCGCTCAACCCTTATCGATGACGACGATCAACATGCTTAAAACTGCGACCAACACCTTAGTGCCTACCCTTGACTTAGCGAATGCCGAGGCGACTGGCGAGGGCCTGGCGGCCTTAGATGAAGCGTGCCGAAATCACGGCTTTTTCTTACTGCAAAATCATGGCTTGGACCGCGAGATCGAGGCCATGTGGCAGGCTTCGGAAGATTTTTTTAAACAACCCCAAGCGAGCAAGCGGGCCATTAAGCGGACCGAATCCAGTCCTTTGGGATACTTCGACCAAGAAATGACCAAACGTCAACGCGACCTCAAAGAAGTCTTTGATTTTATGCGGCCAACCGCCACAGGCAGAAATTTGAATCAGTGGCCAGATGACGAGGCGTTCAAACAAACGCTGTCTGATTTTTTCGAGGCCGCCTCAAGTGTTGCTCATCGAACCTTGACGCTGGTTTACCAAGCGCTGGCGGCCGCCCCAAGCGACGCATTGCCCATGGGCGACCCCGCAACCAGCACGGTCCGACTTAATTTTTATCCCACCGAGGACCCCTTACCCGCCAACGAACGCGCGCAAGCCGGCGTCCTGGGCAATATGGCGCTGCATCATCATACCGATCCGGGCATTCTGACCTTGCTGCTGCAAGACTTAACAGGCGGGTTACAAACCCTGACTCAGGATCAGCACTGGATCGATGTACCACCTCAAGCCGGCACTATTGTTGTAAACCTTGGGGATGCCATGCAGGTTTGGAGTAACGATGCCTACCGTGCGGCGATTCATCGCGTGACGCCGCGCGATCGTTCTGCCCGGTATAGCACCCCCTATTTTTACAACCCGAAATCAGATGCTGTCCTGGCACCCATTACCCACTTAACCCAAGACCCGCCCCATTTTCGGCCCTTTACTTGGCGCGAATACATTAAGGGCCGTGTCGATGATAACTTTACCGATCTAGGCGTGGATGACATCCAGATCGATCGATTTAGAATTGCGGTCTAAAAGACGAGTCTTTACGCTTGACCATATCAATTTTGAAACGAAATTCATTTAGCGTCATGAGCCTGAGCCGCATCTTACCTAGGCCGTTTCGCTGCGATAACCTTTGACCCAGTCGAGCGGCTTTACCATCATGACAACGTTAGCCGCGCAAGGTAAAACGCCTTCTTAGGAGCCCGAACCAATGAAAGACACGGCGGAAACCAGAGCACTTTACAATACGACGGCGATCGACATCGCAGACAAGCTCAACGCCGTTCGCAAAGCCGTTCACGGCGAACAAAAAAAGCGCCCGCCCTTGATGGACGCACTCTTTCCAGCCTTTAATCGGGTTCCGGTTGGGGTGGCGCGAGAATACGAAACCATGGGGCATCGAGCGGTTTCTGCGGCATTGGACGCGCTTGCGGAACAACACGCCGTACAGTTTGAGCACCTCGCTACAACCCTCGGCACAGTGATCCATGGGATTGACTTAAAGCAGTCACTCAGCCCAGAAATCATTGCCCTGATCCGGCAAACGCTGCTAGAAAGGAAAGTGATTTTCTTTCGAGGCCAGGATCTGTCCGAAGACCAGCAGGTAGCCTTTGGTCGGTGTTTCGGCGAGCTCGATGCGTTCCCCTTCGGAAAACCCGGCAAGAACCCCTACATCCTTGAAATTTTACACAACGCTTACAGCCCCGGCACGGAGAACAGCTGGCACACCGATGTCACCTGGATGGAGTGCCCATCCCTCGGCTCAATTGCCCAATGCACCCAGGCTCCACCCTATGGCGGCGATACCCTGTTTGCGGACAGTCACGCCGCCTATCTGGGGTTGCCGACCCATCTTCAAGAACAAATCCAAGACCTATCCGGCATAAATGACTATCGAGTCTTTTTAAATCGTGGCGGTGTTGCCATGCCAGAAGATTTGATCAAAGAAGTTAAAACAAGGATTCCTTTTGGAGTTGCGCACCCCTTAGTTCGAACCCATCCAGAAACCCAGAAACCCAGCCTGTACCTGCATGGCGGATTCCTTCGTCAGGACGCACTCTTTAACCACAAAACCGGCACCCCGTTGGCCGCCGCAGACAGCCTAGCGCTGGTTGCTGAGCTTCTTAAACAGCACAGCCGCCCTGAATATCAATGCCGGTTTCAATGGACCCAGGGCGCAATTGCCTTCTGGGACAACCGCGCGGTGCAGCACTATGCCACGAGCGATTATTATCCCCACGAACGACGACTTCGTCGGGTGACGGTTAGCGGCTGTAAACCTTATTAATCGTGCACCAGGCTTGGGCCTTCAGCCGGCTTAACCCGCGATCGTAATTCGATGCAGCAGACGGTCAAAGCCCTCGTAGCCCCCAGTTGCCGCGTGTAACACGCAGCGGTTGTCCCAAAGGGTCAGCATACCGGCGGACCATTGATGCCGATAAATAAAAGCAGCTTGGGTCTGGTGCGCAAAGAGCTGCATGAGCAGCGCGCGGGCCTCGGCCTCTGCAAGACCCTCAATCCCGATGGTGTAACCTGGATTCACAAACAGCGCCATCCGGCCACTTTCGGGATGCGCCTTGACCATCGGATGAACTTGGGTCTTCAGGGCCTCATCAGAGTACCGAATCGCCATTGAGCGACCAACATCCTGCTCCCCGTAAAGCCCATCTCGTGCGTAGCCGTTGCGAGCAGAATGAATGCCATTGCGACCAGAGATCAAGGCCTTTAGATCCTCAGGCAGGGCATCCCACGCTGCGTATTGATCCGCAAAGAGGGTGTCCCCGCCCTGGGGCGGAATCACTTGGCCATGGAGCAACGTCGCGGTCGGCGGTTTGGCTAAAAAGCTCCAGTCTGAATGCCAGCTCTCCGCGAACAAGGGCGTTGTTTCAAGCGCGTCTCGGCGAACTTCAGCAATGTGAGGATGACCCGCAATACTGTCAAAAAAGGGGTCATCGCCAAACTCACCGAAGGCCTCGGCAAATCGTTCTAAGTCCTCCAATGCCAGGAACTGATCCGGAAATCCGAGCACCTGATGTTGCACCCAAACCGCCCGCAACTCACTGATCAAGTCATCGCCCAGCGATTGCTTCAAGTCAATATCGGTGACTAGGGCCCCACAGCCGGAGGGTGATTGCGGCGTAATGATCATGACAAACCCTTCGTTGATTTTTTTAAAGGTTACCCAAAAATGGGCCAAAAGCAAGCAGGCCACCAAGGCCGCCCTTTGGTTTCGACTATCCGACCGACAAGGCTTTGTCTCAAGCCGCGCCCGGGCCGCCCCATTTTTTTAAATCGCGTCATGCCGCAAGGCGTCCATTTCAAGGCGGCCTACATTTGCGCAAAATCCAGCTTAACCTGGCTAGTAGTCGGTCTTGATCTTTGAATTAAACGGCAGTGAAAACTGGTAGGCCAAATTGTCAGCAAGCGAGGCATCAACGGTATCGAGACCATAGCGCACAAACCTCGGATCCTGAACCGTGTAGGTCCCAAACAAACGGTCCCAGCACGATAAAATATTACCGTAATTGGTGTTTGTCCACGGGCGCGCGTCATGATGATGGAATTTATGCATGTTGGGCGTCACGAAGAGCAAACCGAGCATTCGATCAAGCCTAGGCGGCAAGGCAATGTTGGCATGGGTAAAGTAAGCGAAGAACGGCGTGATGATTCGATACAGCACATACCAATGCGGCGCTATACCAAACACCATGATCACGCAAAAAATCAAACTTTCTCGGACCAACATATCACCCGGGTGATGCCGGGTGCCCGTACTCGCATCGACCTGGGTATCACTATGGTGTACCAAATGCAGCTTCCAAAGCCACTTGTTATGGTGCAAGCAAACGTGAATAAAATATTGACCAAAAAAATCCAACACAATCAGCGACAGCAGCATCTCAACCCACACGGGTAAGGTGACCAGGTTCAGCAGGCCATACCCGTAGTCCTCTATCCGAATGACTTCGAAAGCGAGGTAAGCCAAAGCGATTGTCACGACGCCAGTGGTCAGGACAAAAACCAGGTTTCGGGTCACATGCTTATATTTTTGACCCTTAAACTCAAACAACGGTATGAAGGATTCGAGCACAATTGCGAACGCCAAACACAGGCATACAAAGCCGATCCGATCTGCACTGGTGACTGTGTTGAGAAAGCTAATGAAGAATTCCATCGCTGAAGTTTAATCAATATCGCCGGTCGGACAAAGGTCTTGAGATCGAATCAATTAATGCCAGCGTCAATGAGTTGCGCTAAACTTTTACGATGACCCGCTCGAAAATCAAAGACGCGCCAAAAATAAGTCGCCGAGAGGCAACCCAAACCGCGATCATGCGCAGTGTTGAGTGCCTGGCCGCCGAGAACGGACTCGAAAACATTTCAATTCGGGAAATCCTGGCGCGCGCCGGACAGAAAAACGAATCGGCACTGCAATACCATTTTAAGAATTTGTCGGGTCTGCTTGCTGCTATCAGACACGCGCGCGCGCAAGAGGTCGCGGCGCGCCGTCAGCAGTATCTTGAAGTCTTGTTAGCCCAATCACCCGAGCTAAATCTTCGACAAATTTGCAGTGTGATGGTCATGCCCGCATTTGATCTTGCTAAAACAACACCTGGGTTCAAGACCTATATACAAGCTTTTGGACACGAGTTAATGACTGCCGATCGCGAGCTCGTTGAAGCCCATACCCGGGCGCTTGGCGACAGTGCATTCGAAACGGGGGTTTTGTTGCAAAAAGCCTTGCCCCACTTGGACCGCGCCACCTACCACACGCGGGTGGAACATGCCGTTCGCTTTGTCTCCGCTGCAATGAATCAACATGCCCAGCAGCCTCGTGCTTTCAAAGGCAAGTCTGCCGATATCTTTGTTCAAAATTTGATTGATGCCTTGGAAGGGCTTTTAAAGGCGCCCGTGTCAGCAGAAACCCGCGCCGCCGCTGAAAAGTAACGGCTTGGCAGGCCTTTCGAAGGCCCAAAAAGCTTGGCGACCCTCAGCCCGAGATTGGCAAAGCAACGCGTTCAGCCATCGCATTCCCCAAACACCTATCGCTTGCGGCGAGCAGCTAACGCTTCCAGAAAGACGCAGCACTTATTCGCTTGGTAACCTCATCCATTCCGGTCTTGATGACAGTGCACCCGCTGCATTGCCCAAAACCCTTTTTTGGTAATGCGTTCACGATTAACGGTTCGCTCAACCCGCTGGCGCCGGACCCAGTTTGCCAAACCGCGTCACCCCACTAGCTTAACTCCAACCCCTGCAGATCACCTTTGGAACGCCATTTCTTCATGAGCTCAAAAAACTCAATTGGACCACCGCCATAGGTATTGTTCTGAGGATTTACATTCACATGACCCTCGTTATTGTAATAGCCTGGCGTGCATTGTGATTGAAATTCCGCTGTTAACCGCGCCTTTTCAATGATCGTCTCAACCCATTGTTGCTCAGCCGCCGCACTGGCCTCGATCCGCTCGCAACCCCGCGCCTTGGCCTGACTTAGGATGTGCGCTAAGTGGATGCTGTTTTCATCGAGAGAGTAAGTGTAGGTCGCCGTAAAGGCTGACTGGGCGGGACCAAAGAAAAATGCATTCGGAAAGCCCCGAGTATGCATGCCATGAAACGTCGACAATCCTTTCGACCACTTCTCAGAGATCGTCACCCCGTCACGTCCCGTGATTTGATAACCCGCTCGGCGCGAATAGTCGGTGCCCACTTCAAATCCGGTAGCAAAGATAATGCAATCCACCTCATAGCTTACACCGTCGAAGACAATCCCTGTCTCCGTAATTTGATCCAGGCCACGACCATCGGTGTTCACCAACGTCACATTCGGACGGTTGAAGGTCGGCAAATATTCATCATGAAAACAAGGCCGCTTACAAAACTGACGATAATAGGGCTTTAAAGCCTCCGCCGTTTCTGGATCCTCGACCACTGAGTCCGCTCGCGCGCGGACTTTTTCCATCTTCTGAAAATCCGCAAGCTCAAGTGCTCGAGTCAGATCCATATGGACTGCCGCTTTGTGCGTTAAGTAATCTTTCAGCCCAAGTTCATAGCGCTTTTTGTCCACAAGGCCGGTAATAGCCCAACCCAAGAGCCTTAACTTTGAGGGCGCCTTATCCCTTATCGACCCAAACAACAATCGAAAGGCCTCGGTCCAGCCATCGGCGACTAAATCTTCTTTGACCACGGCACCGGTCATAATCGATTCAAAATTCCTGCGGCGATCATCCTGCCAGCCCGGTTTTTGAGCCGTCATCCAAGCCGGATCCGTTGGTTGGTTGTTGCGAACATCGATCGAGGAAGGCGTGCGCTGAAAGACATACAGCGCCTCTGCCGCCGCCCCTAAGTGCGGCACGCACTGCACCGCGGTGGCGCCCGTGCCAATCACGGCAACCCGCTTATCGGCAAGATTCGCCAGATTACCTAGGGCATTGCCGCCTGTGTAATCGTAGTCCCAGCGACTAGTGTGAAAAGTATGACCTTTGAAATCGTTAATGCCTTTGATCGCAGGCAGCTTCGGGCGATTGAGCGGCCCATTGGAATGCACTACAAACCGCGCTTTGAGCGCGTCGTGCCGATGGGTTGAAACGATCCAACGCCCCGACGTTTCATCCCAATCCGTCGCACGGACTTCCGTCTGCAGCAGCGCGTTGTCATACAGATCATAGTGCGTCGCGATTTCGCGGCAGTATTCCAGCGTTTCAGGCGCATTGGTGTATTTTTGCTTAGGCACAAACTGGGTCTTTTCCAGCAATGGGAAATACACATACGACTCGATATCACACGACGCCCCAGGATACCGATTCCAGTACCAGGTGCCGCCAAAATCACCGCCCTTTTCAATAATTCGAAAATCATGGATGCCCGCTTCTCGCAACCGCGCCGCGGCCAGTAGCCCACCGAAGCCGCCGCCGATGATCACAACCTCAACCTCATCCACCAAGGGATCTCGTTGCAGAGTTTCGTCAATGTAGGGGTCTTCAACAAAGTAAGCGAACTCACCAACCACTTCTTGGTATTGATCGTTGCCATCAACGCGCACACGCTTATCGCGTTCCTGTCGGTATTTCAGCGCCAGCGCGTCTGGGTCAAAGCTCAGGGTTTCTGTTTGAATCGACATCGATCTCTCCGTTTGGATCTACAAGGACATTTTTAGATCCTTGACCATACAAAACTGTTGGGCTTTGAACAATCGTCTTAATATTACCAATAACGAAAAAAGGCCCCGCGATCAAACGATCAACCTTTGCAGCTCAGTCCCTGAACGCGCCCGAGACCGAGCAAGCCCTAGTTGCTGTTGCGATGTATGCCTTCAAAGGCTTGGTAAACCGACAAGTAAGGATCCTGTTCAAGCGCGCTGAGATGTGACTTGATCGTCTGAGTGTCTCCTCGGGAGAAAGGTCCGGTAATGGTCAGGGCTGGATCGATCAACACCGCCTCGGCAGATTGCCGCAGAAGGGGCGACGCAATCGTTGGATCCAACCCGCAGGCTTCAAAGCCGGTTTGAATTTTCTGCCAAAGCATTTGCGTACCACTGCACGCCAAGACGCATAAGGCATGATAGTAGGGTTTGTCGGATTTTTTGATGCGCGCAACCGGGTTAGGAAACCCGGGAAACAGCTCGAGTATGGTCGCCGCCTCCGCATCAACAACAAACGGGATCCGGTCATAGTCAGCGGGCGTCATCAAGACATCACCAAAGGTTTGAAGCAGATGAACCCCAATTGCATACTCACTCACCCGCGCGCCGGAGCAATGCACCAACGCTGCCGCCTGTAAATCTGGATGCATCACAATAAAATCATCAATGGCATCATCACTAATCGCGAGCAGAATCACATCGGCCGATGCAAGATACGCCTCAACAGTCGCGCCGCGCCCTGCCCCCGCCCTAGACCAGTTCAGAACCCGCAACCCTTTGCTACCAAACCAGTGCACAAGATGTCTGGCTAATCGGCCATTGCCGATCACGCCATATTGCAGTTCGTTATTCATCCCGTTCGTCCCTTGAATGATTATTTCAGCCTGACACCGCTTGTCTTGCGCCGCATCAAAACAAGGTCCTCCACAACCCTATTTAAACGGCCGCGCACAGCCACCCCATTGTAGATTGCCGTCAAGCGATGATGCCAGCACGCTCAAGCAAACAATCTGTCATCGCAAAAATTGATGGTAAGATTTTGATGATCTCACGAGGATGCAAAAATGCGACGATTCATCAGAAGCAGCCATAAGTACGTCAGCTTGGCGGTTTCGATTCAACTCTTGCTTTGGACCCTCTCTGGGCTCTTTTTTGCTTTCAATAAAATTCAAGATGTTCGCGGTGAGCATGTGATGACGCGGGGTGTTTTTGAGGCCAACGTCGGTGATTTTGATGTCGAGGTCGCCGACGCGAAAAGCATTCGCATTGTGTCCAGACTCAACATGCCGATCCTCATCCTCCAAGCGGCCAATGGGACGCAATACCTCGATCAAACTGGCGCGCCCCTCGCACAAATGTCCATCGATGAGGCCATGGCCGTGATTACCTCGCAAACCCGGTTACAAGCCTTGCGCGTAGAGACCGTGACAGCGGTCGAGCCCGGTGATGAATTCAGAGGTCGTCCACTCCCGCTCTATCGGGTGATCAGCGAAGATCTCGACGGAACCCCCTTCAACGTTTACGTCAATCCATTTTCAGGCGAGATTACCGCTGTTCGATCTATGCGCTGGCGAATCTGGGATCTAATGTGGGGCCTACACATCATGGACTGGCAGGAACGTGACAATATCGACAACCTTCCAATGAAGCTGTTCTCCATCCTGGCCCTTATCAGTGCGATTTCAGGCATCTGGTTGTTTTTCGCCACTTGGAAGACCCGCCAGCGGGTTTGAACGGTTACCACAACAACCGATTTTTGATCTGAACCGGGGCGCGGCAGGCGAGCGCACGACTGCAGGCAAGAAACCGCGCGAAGGACCAAAGGGTAACGCCCAATCCCGGCGAGCTTTAAAATCTCGGCAGTCAACCCGCTCTAAGCCAACCCCACGGTTTAACCTACTTGGGGCAGTAGTATCCGCTGGGGCCCCTTTAACGAAGGCAATTTTTATTTAGACAACGCCAAGGCCTTTCCTTTCCAAAGATAAAAAACGACCGGCAATACAAACAAGGACAACAGCAGTGCGCTCAACATGCCGCCCACCATCGGCGCCGCCAAGCGTTGCATCACTTCAGAACCCGTGCCCGTACTCCAGAGAATCGGTAACAACCCCGCAATCGTGGCGCAGGTCGTCATCACGACGGGTCGAAGCCGTCGTACCGCGCCAGTCAGTACGACCTGCTTGAGGTCCGCGCGCGACAGCGAGACTTGATCTGATACCTTCGACGCCAACCCGCGCGCGAGCGCCTGATTTAAGTAAACCAGCATAATCACACCCAGTTCGGCGGCAACGCCCGCAAGCGCAATCAGGCCCACCCCCACCGCGACCGAAAAATCAAATCCGAGCCAAAAAATAAGCCAGAGACTGCCAACCAACGACAGCGGCAGCGTTGCCATCAAGATCAAGACCGCCATCACACTTCGAAAATTGAGATAGATCAAGAACGCAATCAACAGCAACGTGACAGGCACCATGACCTGAAGCTGCGCTTTGGATCGTTCTAGGGACTCATATTGACCCGACCAACTCACCGCATACCCAGGCGGCAGCACCAAGGCCTCATCAAGAAGCGCTTGTGCACTGGCAACATACGCGCCCAGGTCAACACCATCAGCTTCTACATAAGTCCATCCGCTGATTCGGCCGTTTTCACTTTTGATGCCCGCTGGGCCATCGGTTATTCGAATATTCGCCACATCAGACAGCACAATTTGATTACCATTACCTAAGACCAAGGGCAGTGCGCGCAAATGCTCCGGGGAATCCCGTGAGCTTTGCGGGTAGCGCAGACTGATTGGATACCGCGCCTGCCCCTCAACCGTTTCGGCCACAACCGCGCCTCCGACCGCGCTGCCAACAATTGCATGGATATCCGCAATGTTGAGGCCGTAACGCGCCGCCTTGACCCGATCAATATCGATCATCAGATACCGTCCGCTCAACACCCGCTCAGCATAAACCGACGTTGTCCCGGCAAGCCCTGCGAGCAAAGACTCTAGTTCTGCGCCCAGGCTTTGAATAACGGATAATTCCGGGCCTGAAATTTTGATCCCAATGGGCGTTTTGACGCCTGTGCTCAACATGTCGATCCGAGTTTTGATCGGCATCACCCAGGCATTCGAGACGCCCGGAAATTGAACCCGTTCATCCAGTTCTTTTTTGAGCGCCGTAAGTGTCAAGCCTTCACGCCACTGATCTTTCGGTTTGAGCCGAATAAAGCTTTCGATCATTGTAAGCGGCGCCGGATCGGTTGCAGTTTCAGCGCGCCCGGCCTTGCCATAGACCGAGACCACTTCTGGGACTTCTCGAATCAACTTATGGGACTGCTGCAATAACGCACGTGCTTTGCCGATTGAAATACCCGGGAAGGTGGTTGGCATATACATTAAATCGCCCTCATCGAGCGGCGGCATGAATTCACTTCCAATGTGTTGCAGCGGCACCAGAATGCTGCCCAGTAAGAGAACTGCCCCGAGCAGAACCGAAATGGGAAACCTCAATGCCGTTTTTAATAACGGCATATACCCTGCCGCCATCCAGCGATTAATCGGGTTATCCTGCTCACGCCGAATGCGACCTCGAACAAAATAGCCCATCAGCACCGGCACCAACGTCACAGTCAAAGCGGCCGCTGCCGCCATTGCATAGGTCTTGGTGTACGCCAACGGGCCAAATAACTTCCCCTCCTCGGCCCCCAGGGTAAACACCGGAACAAAACTCACCGTGATAATGAGCAGACTGAAGAACAAAGCGGGGCCGACTTCACTGGCGGCCTTGGTGACAATCGACCAATGATCTTCCGTAGAAGGGGCTTGGTCTTCCAAGTGCTTGTTCAAATTTTCAATCATCACGATCGCGCCATCAATCATCGCACCCACAGCGATCGCAATGCCGCCGAGGGACATAATGTTGGCATTCAACCCTTGGGCTTTCAGGATCAACAGCGCGATGACAATGCCAAGTGGCAAACTAATGACCGCGACTAAGGACGATCGCAAATGGAACAAGAAGGCCAAACACACGAGCGCAACGATGATCAGTTCTTCAACCAAGGTCTCGGACAAGTTGGCGATGGCGCGATCAATTAAATCGGAGCGATCGTAGACCGTCACCACCTCAACGCCCTCTGGTAAACCTTGTTTCAGCGCCGCCAGTCGGGTTTTAACGCCTGCAATGGTGGCTAGGGCGTTCTCCCCCGCGCGCATCACCACAATGCCGCCCACCGCTTCGCCCTCGCCATTCCAATCGGTCACTGCGCGACGCGGCCCCGGCCCCAATCGTACGCTTGCGACATCCTTTAAACGCTGAGGCGTGCCTTGATCATTGACCCCAAGGGCAATATTCTCCAAATCCTCAATGCTTGCGATATAACCCGTGACCCGCACCATGTACTCTGCTTCAGCCATCTCAATAACCGAGGCCCCGATCTCCTGATTCGAGCGTTTGATCGCGGTTTCAATATGCGACAGCGGCATCCCGTAGGCCTGCAGCTTTTCAGGCGAAACCACGACCTGATACTGCTTTACCATACCCCCAACCGTGGCCACTTCTGACACACCGGGTAGGCTCTGCAACTCAAACTTTAAAAACCAATCTTGCAGATCTCGAAGTTCGCTTAAATTGTGTTGCCCGGTGCGATCAATCAGCGCATACAGGTAGACCCAGCCAACGCCTGTCGCGTCCGGGCCGAGCTGCGGCGTCGCCCCAGTTGGCAAGCGGGCGGCTGCCTGACTGAGCGACTCCTGTACTCGGCTTCTTGCCCAATACAGATCGGTTTCTTCGTCAAACAAGACATAAACGTAAGAGTCGCCAAAGAAGGAATATCCGCGCACCACGGTGGCGCCCGGCACGGACATCAACGCGGTGGTTAAAGGATAAGTGATCTGATCCTGGACCACTTCCGGCGCCTGCCCCGGATAGGCCGTCTTTACAATCACTTGTACATCAGACAGATCCGGGATGGCATCAATTGGCAGATCTTTTAGGGTCACGAGGCCAAGCACGGCAACCAACAAAGCGCCCAGCACCACCAACCCACGGTTAAAAATTGACCAGCGAATAATCGCGACAATCATGAGCGCAAGCCCGTTCGCGCGCGTGCAACCGATGTTTGACCCAAAAGGCCCACGTCAGCCAGAGACGATTTAACGGCCGAGCCCGCGGACGCTATCGGCGGAGAATGGGTGCTGTGATCCTGTTTGCTTGCATCTTGGGATGTATCAGTATGCCCACCGGGCGCCTTTAACCCATCATGGTCCGGGTGCGCAGGCTCCGCCTGTTTTTCGCGTGGAGGGTGATGCGACTCAGGCAACTGCGGTGCAGTCGGTGCATCCTGTGTACCCTGCCCCTGGTGTGGGGCATGACCGGCATGACCGGCAGCATCAAGATCCTTTGGCTCCGAGGTCGTCTCTCCTTCACGCTGTGCCGCGCGCCCGGCGTTTGTTGATTTTGATACCTCTGGCAACATCAAGTGATCACCATGCTGTGCGCCATGAGGATTTGAAGGCTGTTGAGGCGTGTCCGGCAACGCGCCATCCATCCGGGCAAATTCGGCACCCTTGTTCGATTCCGAGTCAATCAGGAACTGGGCATGGGTCACGACCTCATCGCCAAGACTTAAACCATTTAAGATTTCTGCGCCCTGATCATCCACTTGACCGACCGTTACCACGACCGACTGAAACCGACCGCCACCCAACGCCAGAACCGCTCGATCCATCTGACCCGTTCGAATCAGAGCATTTTTGGGAATGACGATTGACGCGGCCTCGCTGCGCTGATGAATCACGACTTTGGCAAACATATTGGGTTTGAGTTTCAAGTCGCGATTGTCCAACACCACCCGAGCACGAAGCGAGCGAGTCTCACGGTCAAGCGCCGGATAGATAAAGCTCACCGTACCCTGCCAAACCCGACCTGGGAAATAGTCAAGCGTCATCGTGATGTCATCGCCCGTCTTGACCAAAGCCGCCTGTCGTTCGGGTATATCAACACCCACCCAAACCGACTCAAGCTGGCCAATGCTCATCAGCGTCGTTGCGGGGTCGACAAAAAACCCTTCGCGAATATTCAGCGTATCGACAACGCCGGATTGCGCGGCATAAAACGCAACGGTCTGGCGAACCGACAGGGTTTTTTTCAAGCTTTGAATCGCGCTATCCGGCACTTGTAGCGCTTGAAGCCGCGCTTCTGCCGCCTTGATTAAGGGCGGGTTCGCGCGCTTTATGGCAATCACCAACTCTTCCTGCGCATTCACCAGTTCAGGCGCATACAACGTGTACAGCGGCATATCGGCTTCTACCGGATCACCTGCAGCCGTTACATACAGTTTTTCGACCCAGCCCGAGACGCGTGGATGGATGTGTGCGAGCTTGGTCTCGTCATATTGGACAAAGCCGGTTGTCACCAAATCCGTTTGCAGTTGTCGCCGTGACACCGGAGCGGTGCGGACCCCCAATTGGTTAATCACCTCTGGCGAGATCCGAACCAAGGCAAGACCGGATGACGTTTTCACGGCATCTTCGTAAACCGGCACCAGCGCCATACCCATCGGCGAGCGACCCGGTTGGTCGCGCCGATAACTGGGATCCATGGGCGCCACCCAGTACAAGGGGGCCGTTGATTCAGGCGCCACCGAACCCTGCGACAGACGCTTTGAGGCACTCTGCGAGGCATTCTGCGAGGCATTCTGCGAGGCATCCTGCCCAGCCAACGTCCCGCCTATGAGCCAATGATTTACGCCGGCACCCAATGCCGCCGAAACCATAATGATTAAGCCCATTACAACCGGATGACGACGTATTAGGTTCATTTGACTGTCCTCTGCAAGCGCGCCTCAACGGACGCCTCACCTTGCGTTATTTCGCTGGATGCATTTGTAGCCACCAAGTAATAACTCAGATCTATGATCGATTGATACAGATCAACCTCGACATTCAACGCATCCGTTTTAATTTTAAGACCGCTCATATTGGCCTGTAGCACATCTGAAAAAGAGCCGGACTCGGTCGTGTAGGCCGCAAGGCTTGCCGCGGCTTCTTCCGAGACCTGCAGCAATAACTGCGTTTTGAAGTGCTGCTGACGCACTAACAAATGCTCGTAATTTAACGCCGCTTGGTCATAGCCGGCTTTAATTTGACGGAGCATCAGCGCGCGGTCGGTTTTAACGCTTTCTCGATCCGCAATGGCCGCTGCGACCTGACTATTCTGCTGCCGTCGGTTCAGCATCGGCAGATCAAAACTCACGCCAAGGGATAGGAAATCCGCGCGCGATGCACCCAGGGCGCTATCTGGCCGCTGACCAAAGCGCGCATTGATACCCCATTGCGGCTTTGAGCGCTCTGCCGCGAGATCTGTTGCGGTATCCGCCGCGTTGACCCCTTGATCAAGGCCTCGAACGACTGGATGCGCGGCAAACGCCTCGTTTAGGGCTTGCGCCTTTAGGGCCGGGTTTTGGATCAGGACAACAGCTGGAACGGGAAACCATTGCGACAACGCACCCTCGATGTGCATTCGACCGCCTGCTGCGCCAGGGTCAAGCCAGGCCCAGAGCGCAGCGTAGCCCTGGTCTTGCTGCTGTCGGGCAAGGTTCAGCCGGTCGATCAAACGGCTGCGTTCGGTTTGCGCTTGAATCACCTCTTGCTGATGAAAGCCCAAGGCGCCCGTTGTGTATTGAGACAGCGCATTCTCGATTAACTGATCGAACAAGGTCAGATCATTTTCAATCAGTGCCGCTGTTTGCTGATACCGAAAAATCTCCAAATACAATTGCGAGACCTGACGCACAATGTCTGCTTTTCGTGCGGCCCGCGCGTGAGTCTGAATCAGGCCTGTCTGATCGAATTTCTGGCGAGTCAAGGCGACCGTGCGCCCTCTTGGCAGCATCTGTTGAACCCCGAGTTGGAACTGCGTCATGGGTTCCTGATTCAGGTTAAAGCTATTGGTCGGCACATTGTTTAGTCCCAAGGTTACCGTCGGCGCTGCTAACCCGACGGCACCATCACGAAAGGCTTCCTCACGGGCTTGTCGGTAGCGACTGCCCGCAAGCCAGGGATCCTGGGCTTGTGCGGTTTCGATGAGCGTTTTTAAGGTGATGTGGGTCAACTCTGTTGCGCCGGAATTACCAGCTGAGGCAAACAATACAAGCCCCCATAACCAGGCCTCCTGCCCCAACATTCTTTTGTTCCGTTTTATGACCGTGACGAGAGACTCGGCCGATCGGGCAGCAAGACGACTTGCTTGCCTTAATGCAAGCGCGATACGCAGCCTTTGAGGCGTGCGCGGGTTGATCTGAAGAGACATTTTAATCCCCTGATTAAAGTTTGATTCGAATACTCGAGACTCAATCAGGCTGATTTTGGTGGTGGCGGCACAATATCAAAAATAAAGTCAGAGACTTTTGGTGACCGCTGCGGCATGACACTGTGCAGCGGTGGTGTCTCATTCGACGCGCCAAGAAATTGTGGAATGGCACTGCAATGGCAGGAGGCTTGATCCTGGCAGCAGGACTCATCAGCATCCGTTGAGGCCATCATCTCAAGGCGCATCTCATGCCCATCATGGTGGGACATGCCGGGCATCTCGTTATGATGATCCTCGACGCCCCCTGAATCGGTCACCGCGATCATTGCGTGGACATGCCCGCCCATACCGGAAAGACTCAAGCACAGGATCAACAGCGCTGTCAGCGAAGACCGTCCGCGCGTGCTGTCGACTTGATCGATGTTTCTTTTCATGTGCCGCGTCTGCCTTCTATGACGTTAAGTCCTTTCCCCAGGAATTTTACGCTGCCGCTTGCCGCAATGTTTTAAGGTGACCGATGCTTAGTGACAGGCTTTCCCCAAGGCCTTTAATCGCCAATAGTTGTACGGAAGCGGGGTTATAAAACCAGCCGCCAACATAAACGGGATCACCGTCAGCGATAAACGCGCCCCACCCGTCATAGCAACATCCACTACATTCATTGCAACTTCCATCGACACCATAGAGATCAGCGACATGCCAATCGCCGTTTTAAAGGCCATCGCTAGCGCCATTTGACGGCTTAAAATCACGGTTTCCAAGGCGATCGAGGTGAGCAGGCCGTTGACAATGGCCAGACTCATAATGGCCATCACGGGCCAGGCAATACCGCTGAGTTGGAAAAATAAAATCGTGCCCATGTCCCCGATCGAACAACCCAAAAGACACCAAAGCGTATTATACGAGGCCGTTCGCCATGTGTGCCGGCAGCGCCAGTTAAGCTCGAGCAGCCCGGGTGTTTTTTCAGTTGTGGTTACCGATTGCATCATGCGACTATAAAGCCTCCAGTAACAGGAGGGTCAACCGCCGTGCTCACCATAAATGATGCATCAAAGCGAACCAATTTGCCGGTAAAGACCATTCGTTACTATGACGAAGTTGGATTGGTTTTGGCAACCGGCAGAACCCCCGCGGGCTACAGGCTTTATGATGACCGAAGCTGTCAGAAGCTTGGCTTTGTTCAACGCGCAAGACAATTCAATTTTTCGATCGAGGAATGTCGGGAGCTGCTTTCCTTGTACGAGGACCATGGTCGCCCGAGCCGAGACGTCAAAAAGATTACCCTGTCAAAGCTCGCGCTCTTACAAAAACAACTGGATGACCTAACCACGCTGACCTTGGAGCTCCAAACGCTGGCTAATCAGTGTACAGGAGATGACCGACCGGACTGCCCGATTCTAAACGCCTTCTCCGCAGGCCCCATGGACGCCGAAGCTTAAGCCTTATGCCACCTGAGCAAAAACCTTCGCCCAATCTTCCAGCGCCGCCTCGTGATCATGGACGAGTTGAATCGTTACTTCTGTATAGCCTGCCGCTTTGAGCGCACTTAACGATGTAATGAGTTCACTTTCGGTGCCGCTTAAGGTCGTGCTGCGCACCAACTCCGGACTGATATGGGTCTCTTCGGGCCGAACAAACATTAAATGTCCACGGTGATTGGTAAGGTATTTGGCATCCTCTGGCGCATACTGATCATGAGCAGACAAATAGTCCCCGAGCAAGTTACTTAAGGGACCCATCGGCAGATTACGCCCGCCCATTGCGCCAACCTCGTCAGCAAGGTTATGGAACATCACCGCGGTGAGCGGCCCGCCCTGAGCCATTAACTTGGCCTCATCTTCGGCCTCGTCACCGGTTAGGACCGCGCCGAGAAAAAACAGATTCGATTTCAGTTCATTCGGCGCTCGCCCAGCGTCCAGCCAAGCCTGCTGCATACTCTCGAGCGCTTTATCCGCGCCATTGATACCGAAATTCAGCCAGCCTGCATCCAATTCTGCGGCGAGTTTCATTGCCTTGGGACCAAAGGCCGAAACCCATAACGGGATCTCGTCTTCAAGGTTAATGAGCCCTAAATCCGGGTTCAGGAACTTGATTTTTCGGCGCTGGGATTCAAAGTCCCATTCAACGGTCTCGCCTGCCAACAACTGCTGAACCCGCTCGATATACACCTTTGTTCGAGCAAGCGGTATGGCGCCGAGCCCCATCGTACGCCTCGCCGTAAATCCGGTGCCCACGCCAAAATCAATTCGACCTGGCGCCAGACGATTTAGGCTCGCAAACGCATTGGCCGTCACCGGCTCAATGCGATTCGAAGGCACCAAGACCCCGGTGCCCAATCGAATCGTTGTTGTTTCATGCGCAGCGAGCGCCATGCAGATAAAGACGTCCGGATTCAGCAGCTGAGTGTCGTAAAACCAAGCTGCGTGAAAGCCCAGTGCTTCGGCCCGTTTTGCCCATTTCCAAGAATCAACTTCCGAGGCAAATGCGACTGAATACTTCATGGTTCGTCTCCTAGCGTGCGCTCGTTTTGAATCATCCGCCCTGGGGCATTATTGGACACAGCCGAATGGCATCTATCAGCGTTAGGTTTTGGCGCGGCTTTTTGGGCGAGCCAGCGGTCTGGATAAGGAAGGCGCCTTCAACCTGTGCTTACAGCGCCGAGCGCCTTGCCCTATCGATCCCAAGAATGGCATGATCCGCAGGACTAGGTAAATGACTAAGTTTAACGATTAAAAGGATACACCATGTTCAGTCACATTATGGTCGGCACCAACGATATGGCCGCTTCAAAACAATTTTACGATGCAACTTTGGGGGCATTGGGCCACCCACCAGGGAACATGGACGATAAAGGTCGCTGCTTTTATTTTACGCCAACGGGTATTTTCTCGTTGTCGACGCCTATAAATGGTGAGCCTGCCTGCGGCGCGAACGGCGGCACAGTGGGTTTCGCAGCTGCAACCCCGGCAGAGGCGGATGCTTGGCATCAAGCAGGCCTTGATAACGGCGGGGAAACCTTAGAAGACCCACCCGGTGAGCGACCCGGCTCTGGTATTTACTTAGCCTACTTGCGGGATCCCGCCGGCAACAAGATTTGCGCCCTGCACCGATTGGGTTAAATTGAAACGGGGGTTTTTAAACATCGGATCCAGTCTTTGGCGGTGCTCGGCAGCATCCTGGCAATGTGCCGGCAAAGCCGGATCCACCTCTTAACGCCCAAACCTCGGGCGGTTTTCCCTTGATCTAATAAAATAAGCAACTCGCTTTCACCAAAGGCTAAGTTATCCCGACGCGCACCGATTGAAAACGATGCCCCGACCGCTTGGGCCTTTGCCTCAACCGCGTTCTGTTTGACACCCTGGATGACAAATTAGGGCGCCGAGCTAGATAGCGAGCGGTTGCCGGCTAGACCGCAACCGCCAATTTTCGAGCCGGTTGGGCCATGACGGTTTGTTTAATTTGCGTGGAGGAGGTTCGTAAATCGTATTGCACCTTCACGATTTCGCTGCCTTGGTCCAGCAAATACGCCTCAACAGCGAGGTTGTGCGCTTTTGTACCCCAATCCTCACCCACGACGAAGATATCGGCTGCCACCGTCCGACAACCCGATACATATTCAAGATCATAATAAGGGATGACGATATCAACACAGCGCAATGCGCGAAGCATTTGCATTCGTTGTTCAAGCGGAATCACCGGCTTGTTTGGCTTATAAGAGTGAACCACCCGATCGGAGGCGACCCCAACCGCCACGACACTGCCTAATTTTTGACAATGCTCAAGCAACCTAAGATGCCCGACATGCAACATATCAAAGGTGCCTACGGTATAAACAATCATGCTGTTTCCCTAAGTGAGTCTTAAGCAGTGCAGGCCTTAAGCGTTTGCGCGATCGCGCTCGAATAACATGCCTAGTAAAGGCGCCACAGATAAAAACCAGTGGTGCTTAACGTGTACACCCCAAGCCCATAAACACTAATGGGGTTACCTGACAATTTTGGCGTCTTGATTTCCGACACATTTAAGCCGGCAAGGATTAAACACGTGACAAGCAGAACAATTGAGAACTGATCCACGCTAAAAAAACCAGCAAACAAAAACACAAAAACGAGCGCAAGGCTGTTGTTATCCATTGCAAGCCCCGTGTACTTCGCATCCGTTGACAGGCCGAAAGTGCTAAAGTAACTGAGCCGAATGGCGCTGGCCGCAAGCACTATGAAGGCGCCTATTAAAAAGATCGGCGCAAACTGGCCGTAACACATCAGCAACACAGCAGGCGTGACGCCGTAACTCACAATATCGATTAAGACATCGAGCTGCCCACCAAATTGCCGGTCATCCCCGGTACGATTTTTCAGTCGCCGGGCAATCAATCCATCAGCCCAGTCAAAGGCAACGGCCCAGACCATGCCAATCATGGCCGCGTCAAAATGACCGCGCAAAATAAAATATAAGGCCAATACCGTGCACGCCAGGCCAGACAGTGAGCATAGGTTTGGAATGTCGAGGACATAGGATAAAATTTTGGGCTGCGCGCGCACGCGATCCGAGCCGTCAGGGGCCATAACCACTCCAAGAAATAGATTCAGGAACCTGCTTGCGTTTCGTTTCTACCAGAGCGGCAAACGAGACATCAAACTCTAGCTACAGTCTAGAGACAGGCTAATTTAGGCTGAAGAAATCGAACAAACCATCTTCATTAACATAGGGCAGCTCGCATCGATGTTCAGAGTCATCAATGCGCGGGAAATCTTGCGGACTTACAAAGAGATGCCGCAGTGTAACGAGATTACCCACAGACTGATAGCAGCTTCTCAACTTTCGAGGACGTAGCGCGCGTTAAGGCAAAGCTGTGCCAGCCTTCGGCGCCTAGTCGGAACCGTCTGCAGCCCAGGCTATCGTAAAATGATGGCGCGCAAATTTGAAAATAGCCGAACTGAGCACTGAGCGAACCGCTTCCGGGCGAACCTCTAAGCCGAGTAAACGCCTTAGATTCCTGTTTACATCGATCCTATGCCCGCTGACCCGACCGGGCCTTAGCATTTTCGTTTCACTTCATTTCATTTTTACATGGCATTAAAGCGTTGAATCATTGCTGCTGCCTCATTCTGAGATTTTTCGACGCGCCTTGGCTTGTCTGGGTTGCAAAACGCTGAAAAAACCGAATGGAACCACTTATAAGACCATCGAGGCGGCTATAAAAGCCCGCATTGACAAGAACCTATTCTGGATACCGCGTATCGTCAATTTCACATTTAGCGCCATCTAAGGCCTTGCGGTCTAGGCCTTCGAACAAATGGAAGGGAAAAGCAACGATGAACCAAGCTCAAGAAAGCCGTCTAATGATGCAAAAAGCACAAAATAGGTGCCCAGAAGGCTCAATTGAACAAAGCGATTTTAGCTTTGAAATCGAACTATTAGGCACTATTTATCGGAGCGATCAATTTAAGGATGACATTAGTCCTTTGACCCGGCAATTGTACAAAGAACGCAGAAACATACTGTCGCTAGAACAATCGCTTGCGTGCCTGAAGCAAACCCATGAAATGATCGAGCAGCAGATTTTGAAGGCGCTCAAGACCTAATCCGGCTGCAATTCCGCCCTCGTCGTGTTAGCGTCAATTTTCAAGGTGAAATCCCAAAAAATTGGCGGCAACATTTCTTGTCAGAAAACGCACGTACGTTAGGAATCGAGAGCGAAAAGGCCGCAGCGTTCTACCTCGGAGGCTACGCTGTCTCGATTATCAATAACGTTAGGGCCTCAGGCGCGTTCGAAGGCCAGAGTTTTCAGCAAGAATTAAATGACGCCTTGCTCGAAGCAGAGAATTGGGCTTTTCCACGTCTTGACTTGACGCTCACGACAAAAGCTCTACAACATCTTGTGAAGACATCAGGACTCTCCTTCAAAGACGCCATGGCGAGCATGAAGGCCGCTGGCCCAGCGCTCGGTGTCAGGAACCTATTGATTGCAACCGCGCCAACCCTACTTGACGCGCTTTACGCAACGATGGACATGGCCTCGCTTACAACCAACGTTTACGCCAACGTCCTCACCGAGACCACCGAAAAAATTTTTATTACACTCTACTTCAACACGCCAGTCGCCAGAGAGATTAGGCACTACTTACTAGGGCTTACTGGAGACGGAAGCTTCTACATGGCACAACGTCAAAACCTAGGGCTTGCCCCAACCACGACTACGAACTTATATGCCAGCGCACATCCTTTGAGTTCAGCACTTTCACCCTCGGTACTAAATCAATTGCCGATCCAAATTGCCATATCGCGTGACACACTAAAAGGCGTGATGCCCACAGCTAATGCCACTGAGTACGCCCTGATTCAGACACTGTTTAAACCCTATTTTAACGAATCAGTAAGACCAACCGTTTTTAAAAGACAGCTGCTCACTCAACTCGCGCATCGACGTCGGGCCCAACAATCGATGAGCCTAGTAGACCTTGCCAAAGAAAATAACCTTTCCCAGACGTCATTTAAACGTCGACTCAGTGAACAGGGTTCTAGTTTTAACGAAATTAAAACTGCTTTTTTAGCGGCCGAGGCCTCATTACTATTGGGCGCAGGGGGAGCATCCGTTCCTTCTGATGACCTAGAGACCGTATCGAACCAGTTGGGTTACGGTTCGCTTTCTGCATTCAGTCGCGCTTTCAAACAATGGTATGGCATCAGCCCGTTAAAATTCCGACAACTCAGCAGTGCCGCTAAGCCCTGACCCCTGAATTGGGTCACCAAAGACGCAAGCTGTTTCTAATCAGGGCTTTCGGGCCCGCCTCAACCCTCGACGGTTACCGCTAAGCCGCTTTACGTTTGATTTGGCGCCTAATTGCAGCTTTACCCAGGCGCATCACCGTGCCGAATGCATTGATTCTCAAAACAGTCATGCAAAATTAACCATTGCAGTGCAGCCCAAAACATTCTTGACCACCATCATCTTCTATTTTTTGCGACAGCATTCCGAGTGTGAGCCGTTGGATAGGGCCCTTTTCTTTGACCGCCCTTAAATCCAGTTGGGATTCAAAGGCTCGCGATGCGCTCTATCCCCGCCAAGATATAAGCCACCGCGAGTTCCATAGCCTCGTTTCGGTCAAGGCTCGCGCTCGCCGCAAGTTCCGCCGCCGCGATGGACGCACCTGATGACATGCTGACCACCATGCCGGCTTGGCGTGGACTCAACTGGTATTGCTCGGCAGCCGCTCGAACCAGAAAGCGACCATTTTGACGACTGTGCCGGCGTCGTTCGACTTTTAGACAATCCGATATTTCGGGTTGGGACAGCAGCAAAGGTAGAACGTGGCCCGGCGCTTGGTGATCAAAATTGGTCGTGACCGAGATGCGGACAATCTCTTCAAAATTTTGGGCATCCCGTGCTAGCGAACTGAATTCCTCGACAAACCGTTGGTACTCCCGCTTGAGGAGTGCTTGCAGCAACTCGGTCCGGTTGGCGAAATAGTTGTAGACCAAGGGCGCCGACACCCCCGCAGCTTTGGCAAGGCCTTCCATCGTGAACGCCTGTAAGCCCTTGCTGATCAGCATCGCTTGGGTCGTGTCCAGCAGCTGTTGACGGCGAGCATCAGGTGAGAGTCGGGTTCTTGATCGAGGGGAAACCATAATGGAATTCTATCGGTATTATTGACATTCTAAAATAGGGCCGTTACTTTACACAGTCTAAAATAAAAAATTCAGGAACCCGCCATGACCTACGCCGCTCATCGACGCATTATCGACGTGGACTCGCATCTCTTTGAACTCGACGATTTTCTACACAACGCGGCGCGCCCAGAGCACCTTGATCTTGTCCCCTCAATGCATGCGCAAAAAGGCTTAGCGGTGCCGCAAGCGGGCTTGGATCGAGGACGTGAGCTACTCGCACGCAGGCAAAGTGACCCGGCAACAATGGCCAAGTTTGAAGCGGCGCTCATGGACAACACCAAAAGTGGGTGGAGTCGGCTCGGCGCGTTTGACCCTAAAGAGCGCTCGCACACGCTGGATTTATTAGGCTTTGAGATGCAGTGGGTTCTGCCAACCTACGCCTTTCATCAAACGCTGCACGCCGCCCATG
>JAFMIA010000029.1:0-2553 GCA_017854255.1 Pseudomonadales bacterium | reverse complement strand
GCCCCGGTGGGCGAGCTTGCCCTACTGAACATCGGCGCCAGCGCGCAGTTATTTCTATCCGCGATGATTTTTGACGACGTCTTTACGCGCCACCCCGATCTGCGCGTGATGAGCATGGAGCATGCCGCTTACTGGTTACCCTCCTGGCTGCACCAACTGGACTTCACAGCAAACTTACTGAAGCGCAGCCGTAAATTCGCGGAGGCGCCCTCGGTAACGGCAAAACGTCACATAAAGGTCTCGCCCTTCGCAGGCGAACCGGTCGGTTGGATTATCGATAACGTCGGACCCGACATGCTGGTTTTCGCGTCCGACTACCCGCACCCAGAAGGCACGAACGACCCCATCGGAAAGTTTGAGCGCACCATGTCCGACTGTGATGCCGAAACAATGGATAAGTTTTACTTCGGTAACATGTTGGACTTGATGGGCTTGTCTTAGCCCAATTGGGGTAAGGCTTACGGTCTAGCGGCCCCGACCGCGCAAGCCGTGCTGTTCAGAGATTGAAGTATCAAGGTTAAATCGCGAGCTCAGTGAGATCCTTGAATTGCGCTAAGGCCTCGGGATTGGCCAGCGCATCGGTATTCATCACAGCCTCGCCATGCACGACGTTGCGCACCGCGAGCTCCACAATCTTGCCGCTAATCGTTCTTGGAACATCCGTCACCGCAATTATTTTTGCCGGCACGTGCCTGGGCGTGGTCTCGCGCCGGATCGTGCTGCGAATCCGCGCTTGCAGCGCCTCATCGAGCGCCAGGCCTGCCCGCAACACCACAAATAGTACGACCCGGACATCACCCTCCCAATTTTGACCGATACAAATGCTGTCGAGGACCTCACTTAACTTTTCCACCTGACGATAAATCTCCGCCGTACCGATTCGAACGCCGCCGGGATTTAACACCGCATCCGATCGGCCGTGAATGATCATCCCCTCATTCGCGGTGATCTCACCATAATCGCCCTGCGCCCAGATACCGGGATAGGTTTCAAAATAGGCGGCTCGATATTTTTTATGGTGTGGGTCGCCCCAGAAGTAAATGGGCGCATTCGGAAACGGCTTGATACAGACAAGCTCGCCTTTTTGCTGCCGAACCGCGCGGCCCTGGTCATCCCAGATTTCAACCGCCATACCGAGCCCGCGACATTGAATCTCGCCCTCCCATACCGGTAACCAGGGATTGCCCAAGACAAAGCAGGCAATAATATCCGTGCCACCAGAAATCGATGCCAAGCAGAGATCCGCTTTAATATCGCGATACACATACCGAAAGCTTTCTTGTGAGAGCGGCGAGCCTGTGGACAGCAGGGTGCGCAATTGAGCCAAATCATGCGTCTTGTTCGGGTTAACGCCTGCTTTTTCTAGCGCACTGAGGTATTTTGCGCTGGTGCCAAAGATGCTGACCTGCTCGGCCTCAACCAGATCGATCAGGGACTTGGCTTCTGGGTAAAACGGCGAGCCGTCATACAACACTAAGGTGGCGCCTGAAGCCAAGCCGCTGACCAACCAGTTCCACATCATCCAGCCGCAGGTTGTGAAATAAAACAGCCGGTCAGAGGGCTTTAGATCGACATGCAGCTGGTGCTCTTTCAAATGCTGAATGAGCGTGCCGCCAGCGCTGTGGACAATGCACTTGGGCGCGCCGGTGGTCCCGGAGGAATACATAATATACAGCGGATGATTGAACGGCAGCTGCTCGCAGAAAAGCGCAGCACCGCGATGCGCTGACAAGAAATCGTGAAATAAGACGGCATTGCCAAAGCCGTCGATTGCCACAGCACCTTGGATGACCGGCACCACCACCAGCTGTTCAATACTCTCAATTTTGCTGCAAATCGCTTTAAGGCGCGGTAGCGTATCGATGGTTTTGCCGTTATAAAAATAGCCATCGCAACCAAACAATACCTTAGGTTCAATCTGTCCAAAGCGGTCCATCACACCGTTAATTCCAAAATCCGGTGAACACGAAGACCAAATTGCGCCGACGCTGGCCGTTGCCAGCATTGCGACAATCGTCTCGGGAATATTCGGCATGAAGCCCGCGACCCGATCGCCACTGACGACACCCAGTTGGCGCAAACCAGCTGCGCATTCCGAGACCTGATCAAAGAGCTCGTTATAAGTCAGCGATTTGCGCGCGCCATTTTCTAGCCGAGCGATCAGTGCTAGCTTGTCACTGCGATGGCGCAAAAGATTTTCAGCGAAATTCAATCGCGCGCCCTCGAACCACCGTGCGCCCGGAAACTCATCTGCATCACTCAGCACCGCATCCCACTGGCGCGATGAACGAATCTCTGTGAATTGCCAGATCTGCGCCCAAAAAATGTCAGGCGCCTCACAAGACCAAGCATGCAGGGATTCATAGTCGTCGAAGCGTTTGCCGAGCTTGCGCTCAAGGCGTTCAGCAAACCGGTTTAGGTTGCTGGCTTTGATTCGCTCAAGGCTCGGTTGCCAAAGAGGTTGTGTACGGTTGTTATTCATGAGGTAAACCTGACGATAGCTTCTTTCATAAAGCCCTCTTTTAATTGACTGCTAATGAATCGCAATAGTCG
>JAFMIA010000095.1 GCA_017854255.1 Pseudomonadales bacterium | reverse complement strand
CCTCGATATTGGTAAAGAGCGGCTTTCGGGCGGCCTTTGAGGATAAGGGGCGATTCCGAGATTACTTAAGCGAAATCCCGTGTTTTTTGGTGACCCAGCCCGACCTAGGGCTGTTTGGCGCCGCACAGTTTCTGAATTTGGAGCACACAAACCATGCTTGAGGCAATGCTCGCGCATCAAAAGATTATCCCCGTGATTACGCTCGATCGGGTTGAAGATGCTGTGCCCTTGGCGGAGGCGTTATCAGGCGGTGGCCTAAATGTGCTTGAAGTGACCTTTCGCACAGAAGCGGCTGCCGGGGCGATCCAAACGATTGTTGATCAAGTGCCGGCGGTGACCGTTGGCGCCGGCACGGTAACGACGCCTGCGATTTTGCAGGCAGCTGATGCCGCTGGGGCCGCGTTTTTTGTGTCCCCTGGGGCGACGAA
Source organism: Pseudomonadales bacterium (assembly GCA_017854255.1). Classification (GTDB taxonomy): domain Bacteria; phylum Pseudomonadota; class Gammaproteobacteria; order Pseudomonadales; family Azotimanducaceae; genus UBA9926. The sequence goes on along the minus strand of JAFMIA010000095.1, from coordinate 8,372 downwards.
TGCGTTGTTATCGGCGGCGGACCCGAGCACTTTTTTACCTGGGGTCGCAACCCTAAGCGAGATGATGCGCGCGTTGGACGCCGGGTTTCGGATTCAAAAGTTTTTTCCAGCCGAAGCTTTGGGTGGGACGCGTTTTCTGAAGTCGGTGTCGGCGCCGCTGCCGCAGCTTCAGTTTTGTGCAACCGGTGGGATTCACGCGGGAAACTTGGCGGAGTATTTGGCGCTGCCATCTGTGTTGGCCATCGGCGGCTCGTGGATGGTACCCGCCGGTCTGATTCGTGCGGGGAATTGGGATGAAATTACGCGCTTAGCCAAGACGGCTTGCCGTTTGGCAGCCGGCGCAATCGGCTCTGGTCCTGATAAGACAGCGCAATCAAATGGGAGCCTGTCGCATGAATGAGCAAAATATTGATCTCGTGATTTTCGGCGGTTTGGGGGACCTAGCCGGTCGAAAATTACTGCCCGCGCTTTACCAGATTGAACGCAGCGGTCTGCTGGCAGACAGTATTCGATTGGCAGTGGTTGCCCGCGATGATATTGAGACGCAGGGGTTTTTAGACTATGCCGAAGCCAGACTCAAGCAAACGTTGGCGCCGGCTGACTGGTCAGATGCTGCGTGGCGAAAGCTTGCGCGACGCTTTTCATATTTAAGTTTGGATTTTTCGAACAAAAAGCATTACGAGCGGTTAAAAGCTTGGGTCACGCCGGAACGCGTATTGGTGTATTACCTGGCAACGCCGCCGAGTTTGTTTGGACCCATCAGTCAGCACCTCAACGATACGGGGTGCATTGATGCCTCAGCTCGGATTGTTTTGGAAAAGCCGATTGGCCATGATCTTGAAAGTTCTCGAGTCGTCAATGATACCGTGGGGCGCTATTTTCCAGAGCGTAACATCTATCGGATCGATCACTACCTAGGCAAAGAGACTGTCCAGAACTTGTTGGCGTTGCGGTTTGCGAATCGACTCATCAACTCGCAATGGGACAATACTTGTATTGATCATGTCCAGATTACCGTTGCTGAAACGGTGGGGATCGAAGGTCGTTGGGGTTATTACGATCAGGTCGGTCAGCTCCGAGATATGGTTCAGAATCACTTGTTGCAGCTGCTGTGTATGGTTGCGATGGAGCCGCCAAATTCGTTTGCCGCCGATGAAATTCGAGCGGAAAAAGTCAAGATCTTGCGGGCGCTCACCATTATTGATGGCGGCAAGGTCGAAGATCATGCGGTGCGTGGCCAATATTCGGCGGGTTGGATTGCGGGCGAGCCGGTGGTGGGTTACACCGAGGAGGCGGGCTGCACGAACCCGCACTCCAAGACCGAGACGTTTGTTGCGATTAAGGCCCATATCGATAACTGGCGTTGGTCCGGGGTACCTTTTTATCTTCGCACTGGCAAAGGTCTGAGCGAAAAGGTCACGCAAGTTGTTATTGCCTATAAGCATCATCCCCACGCCATTTTTCCGGACCGTCAGGATGCGGGTATGAATCGGTTGGTCATTCGATTGCAGCCCAATGAAGGCATTCAGCTGGAAATGGCGTCTAAAAAGCAAAGTTTGAAGGATCGGTTGAGCCTTGAAAAACGAATCCTAAACTTAGACTTCTTTGATGCGGCTGGCGAAGTGCGGATTCCGGATGCGTACGAGCGATTGTTATTAGAGGTGTTTAAAGGGGATCAATGGCTGTTTGTTAGCCGGGAAGAAATTGAGGCCTCTTGGCATTGGTGCGATAGCCTCATTGCGGCCTGGACCGCGGAAGAACTCAAAGTGCATCGCTACAGCGCCGGGTCTTCCGGGCCAGCAAAAGCCGAAATGCTGATTGAGCGAGACGATCGAAGTTGGTTCGGCGAATGAGTCTATTGCTGCACGAGTTTGAGTGCGCCGACGCCCTCGATGTGGCGCTGAGCGAGCGATTGATTGATGGCTTGGCTGCCGCAATTGATGCGCGTGGCGAGGCAATCCTCGCGGTATCGGGTGGTCGCACGCCCGCTGGCCTGTTCAAGTGTTTAAGCGACGCGCCGCTGGATTTTTCCAAGGTGATGATCACGCTAACGGATGAGCGTTGTGTCCCAATCGATCATCCGGATAGTAATGCTCAAATGGTTCAGCGCCTATTGTTGCAGGGCAAGGCCAAGCAGGCGCGTTTCATCCCGCTGTATGACGCGGCATTGGACCTGGCAGCGCAGCGTCAGACTTTGAATGTTCAGTTTAATGGTTTACCCACCTTCGATGCCGTAGTTTTGGGAATGGGTTTGGATGGTCATACCGCCTCTTTATTTCCAGGTGCCACCGGCTTATCAGCTGCAATGGATCTCAGCAGCGATCGGGCTGTGACCATGATGCAGCCCTTAACCGCGCCGCATGCTCGCATGAGTCTCACCGCGGCGCGATTGCTCAAGACGCGTGCCTTAATATTGCATGTGACCGGCGAGGAGAAGTTGGGTCTGCTCAATACGGTCAGCGGCGGGGTTGATGTGATGCAATACCCGGTGGGGTTGTTCTTGACGCAGAACGCGCCTTCAACCGAGGTGTTTTGGGCGCCATGATTGGGTCTGGCTAGGGCGCGGCGCGGAATCCACGCGGTGTTTTTTGGGTTGACGTCCGGTGATTGATGCGCGCCCTCTGGCATGGCGTTGATAAGAAGTGGCGCGACGTTAAAACTTGGTATTGCTGTTGGCTGATAGCGGTGCTCACGCAGGCACCAGTCTTGCGCGGATCCGCGTTATGGCCGCTTGGTTTGGGGTGCGGTGCTTCGCGGTGTTGGTGTTGTCATGAGTCTGTAGATCAAGTCTTGCGCTGTCACCCTGATGATCTGGACAAATCCTGGCTGCACCAAGGGATGCCTGGGTATCCCATCATCCGAGATACAGGCTGTCCAGGCGCTCGCCTGCTAGGTGCAAGCGGTTGCCGTGATGAATGGGGGTTCAGACATCTTGCTCGACGCTGTCGAATCGCGTCGAGGCCAAGCTTGCCTTAATGCGCGCGAGATGCGGCAGGTGAGCCTGGCCCTGCCTTAGCGTGACGCCGGTCGCGATGACATCCAAAAGGGTTAGCTGCGCCAGTCGGGATGTCATGGGCAGGTATTCATCGGTGTCCTCGCCGACATCGAGCGTGATCGCAAGGTCGCTTGCACGGGCGAGGGGCGATGCGGGTGCCGTAATGCTGATTACGGTGGCAAGCGAGTCGCGCGCAAGGCGCGCCGTTTCAACAAGCCCAATGGTGCGACCGGTGTACGAGATGATGAACAATAAATCGCCTGGTTTTGAAGCGGCAGCCAGCATGCGTTGCATTAGCGGGTCTTGATGTGCTGAGACGGGGGTGTTGAATCTGAAAAACTTGAACTCAGCATCTTGGGCCACCGGCCCTGAATTGCCTTGACCAAAAAAATAAATGCGCTTCGAGGCCACCACTTCATCAATCACGTGATGGATGAGTTTCGGGTCGATGCTATCTCGGGTTTTTTCAAGGGCATGGATGCTGGCGTTGAAAATTTTAGGGGTGAAGGTTGGGGCGGTATCGTCTTCGGCAACCGCGCTGTTGATGAACCGCGCGCCGGATGCCAAGGACAAGGCGAGCTTTAATTTAAAATCTGGAAACCCGGTCGCGCCGAGGCGTTTACAAAACCGATTGACGGTGGGCTCGCTTACCTCGGCGGACTGTGCCAAGCGCGCAATCGATGATCGAGTTGTCAGCTCTGGATTGGCAAGAATCGCATCGGCAACCTTTTGCTCGGCCTTGCTGAAGGCTTGTGCGGGTTTGGCCAGATTGGATAACAGGGTTTGGGGTGTTGTCATGGCTGGGCTCCGAAGGAACTGGGCTGAGGTCATGGATAAACAGATAAAATCATGTAACCCCGCAACATAATAAGCCAAATAGTACCCATTGAGCGGTGTTTATCGTCCTAAAATCGCATTTATGTAATTTAATTAGGTAATTTTTACTAATTTATTGTAATAATTCCTTATAAATGTATTTTTATTACATTATTGTCGTATGACATTGAGTTGCAGTACGAGTTGGCGGTCGATGGGCGTCCGCGACACCGGAAGGTGGGTCGATCAGTTTTAGGAGTCAGTCAATGACGTTAAGAATCGCGATTAATGGTTATGGCCGAATTGGCCGCAATATTGTTCGAGCGCTGTACGAAAATCCCCGTTTTGAACGCAGTATTGAGATTGTTGCCATCAACGATTTGGCAAGCTTCGAGGCGATGGCGCACTTGACACAGTTTGACTCGACGCACGGGCGGTTTGATCGCGAGGTTATTCTGCAAGGCGATAAGCTCTGTATCAACGAGGATCAAATCCAGTTGTTGTCGATCGCAGACCCGACGGCACTGCCGTGGCGCGCTCTTGCGGTTGATGTGGTGCTCGAGTGTAGTGGCGCCTTATTAGCCCGCGCTCAAGCTGAGCAGCATCTGCAGGCCGGTGCGGGTCGGGTGCTGGTCTCGGCGCCAGGCAAGGATCTGGACGCGACGCTGGTTTATGGTGTGAATGAGCAGATGCTCAAACCCGAGCACCGGTTAATCTCCAATGCGTCGTGTACAACCAATTGTCTTGCGCCCCTGTGCCAAACCCTCGACGCAGCCTTTGGCATTGAGAGCGGGTTAATGACGACGATCCATGCCTATACCTCGGATCAGCGTTTGAATGATGCGTTGCATGATGATCTGTATCGGGCTCGAGCTGCAGCACAATCTATGATTCCAACCAAAACAGGGGCCGCAGTTGCCATTGGGGAAGTGCTGCCGCAATTGCGGGGTCGGCTGGATGGACTGGCGGTAAGAGTGCCAACGCTGAATGTGTCGCTTGTTGACTTAACCTTTACGGCTCAGCAGGCGGTAACGGCGCAGCAGGTCAACGATCTGATGCGACAAGCCGCAGCGAATGATCAAAAAGGGGTTTTGGCGTATAACGATCAACCCTTGGTTTCGGTTGACTTCAATCATTCACCGTTTTCGTGCAACTTCGATGGCAACCACACGCGAGTCATGGGGCGTCTGGTCAAGGTGCTTGCTTGGTATGATAACGAGTGGGGCTTTTCGAATCGGATGCTCGATCAAGCGCTGATAATGGGACAGGCAGAAGCCCTCGTGGTTGCGGCCTGATCCTGAGGGCGCAGTACACAATTTAAGAATAGGAAATCGAATCAATGGGTTTGAAACAATGGGTTTAAAGCGATGGGTTTAAAGCGATGGGTTATAGCGGGCCTTATTGGATTGAGCGCCCAAGTTGTCACGTTGCTCGGGTTCTCCGGCGCAGCGATGGCAGCGGTTGACGGATCCCGGCCCCCGCCCTCGGCCCTGCAAGGGGTCGTCTCGCTGAACGTTGGCGGCAAAGCTTATGTTGCCAGCGATGGTCGGCATTTTAGCGGTGATGATTGCGCGGTTGAGCAGTCAGGCAGCCCGTGCGCAAACATGGCATCGATCAAGGGCACTCAGCATATCCCGCTCTATCAATCTTACCGTCTTGGCGAGCAAGCCTATGATTTTGAGGTGCCAAACGGCGACTATGCGGTGACGTTGCACTTTGCCGAGCCCTTTGACCAAGCCGTTGGGTCGCGCGTTTTTGATGTGCTGGTCCAAGGCCAGCCTATCTTTCAGCAGCTCGATGTGCGCGCAAATCGAGATGGACATCATCAGGCAGCATTATCTCGAACTGTTGATCATATTGCGGTCAGTGACGGTCGGCTTGAGGTTGAGCTTAAAGCGGTGCAGGGAGCACCGATTCTCAGTGCGATTGAAGCCTTCCAACGGGTTTCCGTGCCCGATACTGCAGCCCGGCTAATTTGGTCGGATGAGTTTGACGATGCATCCAAAGATGGCCGCCAGGCGCCGCGTTCAGACCGCTGGGCCATCGATATTTGGCCTGCTCGGAAAGTCAATGATGAAGACCAGGCCTACACTGCCCGGCACCAAAATGTCCGAGTCGAATCGGGTGTTTTGATTCTTGAGGCGCATCAGGAGGCTTACCAGGACGCGCAGTACACCTCCGCACGGGTTCATACCAAAGGCTTATTGGATCTGCAGTACGGGCAGATTGAGGTGCGGGCTAAGTTGCCCCGAGGTCAGGGCACGTGGCCCGCGATTTGGATGTTGCCGTCTAATCCGTTTAAGTTTGCCACCACCTGTGATGCCTCGGTGCCCGAATGGCAGGGCAATGCTGACTGCGATGCTTGGCCCAATAGCGGCGAAATCGACATCATGGAACATGTCGGGTTTGATCCGGGTGTCGTTCACGGCACAGTCCATACCAAGGCCTACTATTGGGCAAATTGGAATCAGCACAAAGGTAGTATTGTTTTGCCTGATTTTGATCAATTTCACCGCTATCAGTTGATTTGGACGGCGGATCAAATCACCTGGTTGGTTGATGATATCCCCTACTTTAGCTATGTCCGTGAATCGCAGGATTGGGCGGCGTGGCCTTTTTCAGAGCCTTTTCATTTGATTTTAAATCTGGCTATGGGTGGAAACTGGGGGCGCGCCGGTGGGCCAATCGACAATCGCGCGTTGCCGGCTCGAATGGAAGTGGATTATGTGCGGGTTTATGCATCCGAGCCGGATGGTTCGACGCCGTTGGCGCCCGAATGAGCCCGGTCTGACTGGGCGCAAATTGCCCGGCTTAACCTGGCCCGCTGCGCAGCAGATTAGCGCCGGCTTAGATTAAGAAATTCCGCCCTAAAACGGCGCGCCCGAGGCCAAGGATGCTTAGGGTTTTTCGATACAGGCGGCTGTTTTCGGGGTCTTGGGGGCGAATTTTGCATTTCTGAGCTAGCCATTCCGTCTCACCGCATATATCTCCCTATTCACCGTTTTAGGCTGGAGGTGGTGCGGTGCCGCGCAGAGAATGTAAGGGTTAAAAATCTATAGATCGTCTCGTTCGATCGTATACAACTTAGCTAGGGGAAGACATGCAACAGCAAACTAAAGTCAATTCGTGGGGTCGGGTTGCTCACTTAGGCAAGAAAAATGGTGTTGCCTCAGCGCTTGCGCTGGCTGGCGTTCTGTTGCTGTCAGCCTGTGGTGGGAGTTCAAGTCAGATTACCAATAACGATCTTCCTGATCCGGGGATGGATGGCGTTGCGCCAACCCTCACAGCCGTGTCCATTAAACAAGCAAAAGAGAAGGTCGGGTCTAAGACTGGCATTGCTAAGTTGGGTCAAAGCGTCTCACTGAGCTTTACCGCAAGCGAAGGGCTGATGACGCCTGTGGTCATGATTAATGGCCAAGCGGCAGCGGTTCAGGGCAGTATTCAAAATTGGTCAGCAAAACGTGAAATGAATGATGCTGATGTGGATGGCATGGTCACCTTTGAAATCCAGTACCAAGATGTAAGTGGCGAAACGGGCGCGCCTGTTTCTGCGACAACGGATGCGAGTGCCGTTGAGTACTGTGTCGAAGGGTGCGCCGATCCCAACGACAACCCCTTGGTGGGTGACTGGCGGCTGGCTGGTGCTGGATCGCTCAGAGTGGGCCCAGCCCCATTAGATGGTGGCTGGTACAGCGTCAGTGCTTCCGACGTTGTAACCCGCGCGTGTCAGTTTGATGATATTTTCCGATTTAATGCGGACGGCTCTTTTGAAAACGTCCAACAGGACGATACTTGGCTCGAGAATTGGCAAGGTGGTGGCGATGAAGGTAGCTGTGGCTTACCTGTTGCGCCGCACGATGGCTCAACGGCAGCGTTATGGGACTTTGATGACGTTGCAGGAACGTTAACACTCCAAGGTATGGGCGCACATTTGGGCTTGGCTAAGGCCGTGAATGAGGGTGAATTGCCGAACGTGGGTGCGCCAGAGTCGGTGACTTACACCGTTGAGACGCTTTCAGCCAGTGGCACCGATTTGACGGTTGTGATTGAAGCCGGCGCCGGCGTGTTTTGGACCTTTGATTTTAGAAAAGCCCAATCTAGACCGCCGATTGTAGGAAGTTGGAAGTTGGCAGGGGAAGGCTCGTTCAGAGTTGGCCCGACAGCGCTCGATGGTGGTTGGTTCAGTCCAGATGCAGCTGTAATCGCAGCAAGAGATTGCCTGATGGATGATGTCTTTTACTTCGGTGAAGATGGTTCTTTTTCCAATCTTCAAGGCGGCTCAACTTGGCTGGAAGGCTGGCAAAATGGCGGGGCTGATGAAGCTTGCGGCGCGCCTGTTGCGCCTCATGATGGCAGCATGAAAGGGTACTACATGTTAGACGAAGCGGCTGGCACCTTAACCTTAGAGGGCAAAGGCGCGCATCTGGGTCTACCAAAGGCCGTCAACACGGGTGAAGTGAATAATGGCGCGGCGATTCCGGATCGACTGACCTACACGATTGATGTGCTGGGCGCGAATGGTTCGTCGATGACGGTTTATATTGAATCTGGCGAAGGCGTA
>JAFMIA010000094.1 GCA_017854255.1 Pseudomonadales bacterium | reverse complement strand
TGGCATTTGGTCTTGATGGGACAACCGTTGGTTCTCTCTCATTTTTGAGGCGCTTTACCCGCTGAGGGCTCTTTAACCGCTGAGGGCGCTTTAACCGCTGAGGGCTCTTTACGCTCAGGGCGCTTTCATGATATTCCTCTTTCTTTGCCTTTGGAGACCATTCAGTGCTCAGCTATCAAGAAATTCTCTATACCGTGCATGACCGCGTCGCGACCATTACGCTCAATCGTCCCGATCAACTGAATGCGCTGACCGATCGGACCCAGGCGGAGATTCGGCATGCGCTCGACCAATCCGAAAAAAACCCCGCCGTAATCGGAACCGTTTTAACGGGCGCTGGCCGCGGCTTTTGTGCCGGAGTCGACATGAATGCCCTCGGCGCCATGAGTGACGCGGGCAAACGGACGGAGCGCGACATTGATGCGCTCAAAGCAAGCCCAGGCAATCCCGATCATGATGATAACTATCTTGGCTCACCCACTTATTTTTTAGGGCTTCGAAAGCCCCTCATTGCAGCGGTGAATGGTGCCTGTGCAGGATTGGGTTTCAGTTTCGCCACCTTTTGCGACCTGCGATTTATGGAAACCCAGGCCAAAATTGTCTCATCTTTCGGCCCCCGGGGTCTGATAGCAGAACATGGCACCAGCTGGATGCTCCCCCGCCTCGTCGGACCTGCAAATGCTTTGGATATTTTTTGGAGCTCCCGAAAAATTGAGGGCGAGGAAGCATTTCGAATGGGCTGGGCAAACCGCCTGTGCGCGTCCGGCCAGGCTAAACTTGAGGCCGAAGCGTATTTGCGCGCCATTGCTGATACATCCGCGCCCACCTCGATCATGATGATGAAACGTCAGGTGTACAAGCACCTCAACCGAGAACTTGGCCCGGCAATGCAAGAATCAACTCGCTGGATGGATGACAGTTTAGCGCGGGATGATTTCAAAGAGGGCGTTGCGTCTTTTGTTGAGCGCCGTCCACCAATCTTTGCGGCGCTCAAAATCGAAGACCAAGACTAGAACCCCTTTCATTCAAGCGATGCGCAGTGGCCGACCCTGCGAGGGCGTCAGGGGCCCGGTACGCGGATCCAGTAATGACAACAGGGTTAGAGTGGCACTGTCGCAATGGCCTCGCCAGAAGGACGGTTTTCACCCGTGACCCGACGCAGCTCCATCGCCTGAATCTGCCAACCAACGCCCGGCCGATAAACAACTTGGTCAAAGTAGGTGCCGAGGAACAACCAAACCTCCCGATCACTTTGCTCATGCCATGCCTGCACATAGCTTTGCATGTCAGCGCGGCCTCCGGTCACAGAACAGTCATCCGACCAAGCAAGATCCTTCAGTTCGACCAACTGGCTGCCAATTAAATGTTGGGTTGCCCCCAACGGACCCAAAGCCCCCTGTACGACGTCGACCCACCCATCTGGGCCGATTGCCGACAGCGGTTGTGTGCCAGGGCCTGTCACAGAGAAGGTCACATCAGGCGTAAATATGCGCCGATAGGTTTCTCGGCCAGCAGTCACAGAAGCCTCGTCATTCAGACCAATCTGGTCCGTTGCAACCGCGTAGGAACGCCGAAGATATTCGATTTCCTGCCGCGCAACCGCTTCAACCATCGCTTTCGTACACATCCTTTGCTCCTGTTCTTCGGCACTAACCGTGCCCCAACCCGTGACCAGCAAGCCCGCAAGGCCCAAAACTAAACGCTGGAACCGTCGCCTCGCGCTATGCTGGATCAAAACTAACGTGCAACCCTTCAACGCCGTGTAACAAGGCATTGGCTGCAAATTCAGGCGCGCTGGCGCCTTCCGACAGTCGAAAGTTTTGCAACCGCTCGAAGATGACTTTAAAGCCAATGTTCATCTCGCGCCGGCTTAAGGCCGCTCCTAAACAGTGATGTACGCCTTTGCCGAATGCGACCTGCTCCTTCAAATTTGGTCGACTGATATCGAAGCGGCTTGGTTCTGGGAACCGCCTTTCATCTTGATTCGCCGAGGCAAACCGCGCAAACAAAATTGCGTCTTTCGGAATCACAACCCCGTGCCACTCCACCTCGTGCACGGAGCGCCTAAACATATTGGAGGACGGGCTAGAGATTCTTAAAACCTCTTCAACAAAGTTCGAGATCATTTCTGGCGACGGGTCACGCTTTAATTTTTCATACTCCTGCGGGTTTTCAATCAGCAACCAGATCCCTTCGGTAATCGATGCCGAGGTGGTCTCATTACCCGCAACCAATATTTGGCTAATCATCGACAAACACTCTTCAATACTGAGCGGTTGTTCGCCATCGATACTGGCGTTGACAATCTTCGACAAAATATCGTCTTTGGGGTCTGCACGGCGTTCCGCGATTCGTTCCACGAAATAATGCTGGAACTCAACCATGCCGCGCGCGGATTCGCGAATACCTTCGGCATCGAGCTGTTGGCTCAGATTACCAATAAAGGCTTCCGTCCACTTTCGGAACAGATGTAAATCGGACATGGGTGCCCCCAACTGGGACACGATCACGCGCAACGGTAGCGGCACCCCAAAGGCGGACAAAAACTCACACTCACCATCTTTGATCATGTCATCGATTAGGGCATTGGCGGTATTTTCAATAAACGGCTCAAGTGCTTTCAAACTGCTCGGCGAAAAGGCCCCATCAACAAATTTTCGGTATCGCCGCTGCAGGGGCGGGTCCTGGGTCAACATGGTTGCAACCGTCGGATAACCCTCTTTCAAAATCGCAACCAACTCGGGATCTTGTGAGGCCCCCATTGCACGGGTGGGTTTGAGCATGACGCTCGAAAAATTAGCGGGATCCATTGCCATCTTTACAACATCGTCGTAACGCGAGACAAAGAAAATTCCAGATTGAGGATCCTGATAGATCGGCGCCTCGTCTCGGAGTCGCCGGTTCATTGCCCAGGGCCGTTTTAGCAGTTCTGGATGCATCGGGTGAAGCTCATGCATCGGGCAGGTTAGGGCTGCGTCTAATACGCTGACTGAATCTTGACTCACAGGGCCTCCATTGATTTAACGCCCATCAAACGAGGCGCCCTAACAAGGTAGCTTTTTTTGCACAAAAATCCAAGCACAGCTGACTGTTTTACCAATCTATTCCAATAAAAAGCGGTTGCGACAACCGTCGCCGACTCAGTTAGGGACAGCCCGCCGCCGTAATATGGGTTTCAATCAAAACAGAAAATGCTATGGTCGGATTCAGTATTCGCTCTGGACTGGATCCCGACGGGACGTCTTGTCCTATTGTGGCGGTGTTAAGGCTCGATAACGGCTATTTAGAACACGCCAGCAGGATGCGATTCATTTAAACCCCTCTTTTACGACGCTGGGAGTCCCATGGAATATTTTCAAGATAAAGTTGCTGTCATCACCGGCGCCGCCAGCGGTATCGGCCAAGCGCTGGCAGAACGCTGCCTGCAAGAAGGCATGAAGGTCATGCTGGCCGATGTCGAGGCGGACGCTTTAACGGCAACCGCTGCAACCTTTCGAGCCCGCTATAACAATCCAATCGAAACCCAAGTGGTTGACGTCAGCATGCTTGACGCGCTCACCGCCCTGCGCGATGCGACCCTTGAGGCCTATGGCGCAGTGCACTTATTGTTCAACAACGCCGGGGTTGGTGGTGCGGGTGGCGCCTGGACGGGCACTGAGCAAGACTGGGCGTGGGTGATCGGCGTTAATTTGATGAGCGTGGTCCACGGACAACGGTTGTTCGTGCCCATCATGCTCGAGCAAGACGAGCCTGGACACATTGTTAACACCGCCTCCGTTGCAGGCTTGATGGGCGGCGTAACCAACGCGCCCTATTCCGTCACCAAGCATGGTGTCGTTGCGCTGACCGAACATTTGTACCGGGACTTATTAGTGGCCGATGCAAAACTGGGTTGCTCTGTGCTCTGCCCCGGCATCATTCGAACCAATATCGGCGACAGTGGCCGAAACCGTCCAGAGGCGTTAAAAAATGCGGCGCCAGTCGCACTGACCCCTCAGCAAGAAGCCCTGCGAGCCCAATTTGCCGCTGTGATGGCAGAGGGCATGCTGCCAAGCGCCGTCGCTGAAACCGTGTTTAATGGCATTCGTAAAAATCAGCTCTACATCCAAACCCACGATCAATTTAATGAACGCATTATGACGCGGGCTGAAGACATCACCCAGGGCACCAATCCGGATCCAAAAATATTTCAGTGGCTCAATTAGCACGAGAACGCCCTAGAACACGGGGCTGAACTCGTTAAACCAACACTGGCTGATCTAGCGAGTCGGCGGTATCGCCTTGAGCACTTCCCGCGTCAGGTCCCAAAAATTAAACCCCTTAAGGCCATAATCCAGGCCGCGACGGACAATGACGGCTTGGTGAAATGGTACGACAATCACGAATTGTCCCCGACTGCCGGCTGTCCCATAGGCGTTTTTTGATTGTCCGTTCGATCCGTGGATCAGCCTCGGGTACGGTCAACTCCGGCAACCAATCTACCGGTGATGGGTCATCGAAGCTGAGAAGACCATCTTCGACCAACATGCCGATTAACGTTGACGCGATACTTTCAGCTAAAACCTTCACGAAAAATCGCGGTAACAGCGGTCTCTGGCGAATCCGTGCCCACCGTCACCGATCGAGACGCCCAGTTAACCTGGTAAGGACCTGTTGCCGCCGCGGCACGAGCGCCATCAAAACGCGGGGGTTCCAGATATTTCAGTTCCTGATCAAACACCTGTGTAAGGGATCGGTGGCTGGTAAATAAGCCATTACACATCAAGACCGCTTGCACCCCATGGACAATCGTTTGCCGTTGGGCTTGTTGCCAGTTGGCTAAGGTCGGCGCAATTAAACCAAGGGTTGAGATGCACGCAAGGCCCATCACCCAAGACGTTGGCCTGCTCATAAACGGTTATCGGTCATCAAGCTTGAATCCTCCCCCTGATTACCTCGCGTGAGATCAACCTCTAATCAGGCGGCCCGGGCGGGCGCCCGTATCTTGGTCACGTTCGCGGGTTTTAACCCCAGCCACGAAGGTATTAAGGTAGCCCGAGGCCGATTGCAGTATCCTGCCGCCACCGGCCGGCAGGTCATGGGTCACTTGCAGCGCGCCCAGGCTCAAATGCTCTAAATCAATCACATTTAAATCAGCCCGTTGGCCGGGACGGATCCGACCACGGTCACTCAGACCAAATAAATCGGCATTGCGAGCGGTTTGTTTGGCGACGATCAGCTCAATCGGCAACCGAGGACCCCGGCTGCGATCGCGAACCCAGTGCATGAGCTGATAGGTTGGCCCGACAGCATCAAAAATGAGATTCACATGCGCGCCCGCATCAGACAACCCAATGGTCGTGTTTGGATGCTCAATCATCTCGCTAATAACATTGAAATTGCCCTCAACGAAATTAGCCCCGAGAGAGATCGCAAAATTATTACCGTTGTTGCCTAAAAGGAAATCATACACAAAGCTGTCGATGGCCTGGCCCGCTTTAGCCGCCAGCGCGCCTAGGTTACCGCTGGCTTCTGGCTCATAGTTCATGGGCACCTCGAGCGGGAACATGCTGGCCGCCGCCATCCCTAACAAACCATAGATGTTCTCCATCGAGCCGGACAGATCAGGCTTAATATCTTCATCAGAAAGTATCTTTGCTTTGACTTCCGGCTTTCTCATCGCCGCAAGCCGATCCTCAAAGGAAAGAGCTGCTAGCTCCAAGTAGGTGCGACGCCGCTGGAACATATGATAGGACTTTAAACTGGTGACAAACCCAATCGGGCGGGTCGCAATTTGCGGCACAACGTTGAGTCCTTGACCAGACGCGGTTGCAACCAGATCAAGGCAAGCGCGCCACTGATCTGGCCGATTGAAATTCTGCGCCAAGGTGAACGTCACCGGGCAACCACTCGCCTTTGCAATATCGACGAACAGCGCCACCTCTTCCTCCGTCGTTTGATGCTCTGGACCCGCCAGGTCTCCCACAACGCCAGCCGGCACGGCTTGGAACACCCCCCGCCCTGCGGCTTTCATGGCATTCGCCAGCGCCATCAACTCGTCGCGCTCGGCAAACGTGCCCGGAATGGTTTCGCCCAGCACACTCCGGTGCCCAACGGTTCGAGAAGTTGAGAAACCAAGCGCACCGGCTTCAACAGCCTGTTGAACAATCAAGGCCATCGCCCGCAAATCATCCGCAGTTGCATTTTCATGTCGAAGGGCGCGATCCCCCATCACATAATTCCGCAGCGCACTGTGCGGGACTTGGGTGCCAACATCTAAGGTGTACTGCCGCGAGGCAATATAATCTAAATACTCCGGGAAGGTCTCCCAACGCCCCCACTCAATCCCCTCATACAGCGCGGTACCCGGAATATCTTCAACGCCTTCCATCAACTCAATCAATCGTTGTTCACCGCCAGGAGGCGCTGGTGCAAAGCCCACGCCGCAATTACCCATCACCACACTGGTAACCCCATGACTAAAGGAGGGGTCAAGCGTATCGTCCCAGCTCACCTGCCCATCATAATGAGTATGCACATCAACCCAACCTGGGGTTGCAACCGCGCCATCGGCTTGAATTTCTTCCCGGCCGCGCCCTGCAACCGTGCCTACGGCCTGAATCAAACCATCTTGGATCGCAATATCGCCCGAGAACGGGGCGGCCCCATTGCCGTCAACAATCTGTGCACCTCGAATAACCGTGTCAAACATGTGGTTTTCCTTTTTACTTATGAACGAATGAAATGAGGGTGCGTCAGCGCATCCAAAACGCACTGTGTGAACCTTCGCTTACGGGGGTTAAACAATTTTCGAGCGACCCTCGCCCCAATACCGATCTCTCAACAAGCGCTTATACAGCTTGCCCGTTGGCAGTCTCGGCAACGCAGCGTCATAATCAATCGAGCGCGGGATTTTTTGGCGAGACAAGTGCTCAGCCAGGTAACTTAAAAGTTCTTCGGTTAGCGCCTCGTCCCCCAGGAGCCCGTCAATGGGTTGCACCACGGCCTTCACCGCCTCACCTAAATCCTCATTTGGCACCCCAAAGACTGCGGCATCCTCTACTTTCGGATGACTGATCAATAGGTCTTCGCACTCTTGGGGGTAGATGTTCACGCCCCCAGAGATAATCATGAAGGTTGCTCGATCTGTCAGATATAAAAACCCGGAATCATCAACATAACCAACATCCCCCACCGTCGTCATGCTGCCGTCTTTTGAGGTCGACTCTGCCGTTTTTTCAGCATCATTGTGGTACTGAAACTCCGTTGCCGTTTTAAACCACAGGGTGCCCGCCTCACCAGAAGGCAAGGGCGCGCCCTCGTCATCCAACACGTGTAAATCACCCAAAACAACTTTCCCGACCGTCCCGGGATGCGCTAACCACTCTTCGGTGTTACAGGCTGCAAACCCAAGGCCTTCGGTTGCACCATAATACTCATGGATGATTGGACCCCACCATTCGATCATTTGCCGCTTAACCATCTGAGGACACGGCGCCGCCGCGTGGATGGCGACTTCCAGTGTCGACAAATCGAAGGACCGGCGAGTTGCTTCGTCAAGCTTTAGCATCCGAGAGAACATCGTGGGCACCAGTTGCGAGTGGCTCACCTGGTACTGGGCGATATGTCCCAAGTACGCCAGTGGTTCGAACTTCTCCATCACCACGACCGTGCCGCCTTGCCGCAGGGTTAAATTCACCGCGGCTTGTGGTGCGGAGTGATACAAGGGGGCTGGTGACAGATACACCATGTCCTCCCGGTAAAGCCAAAGCTTTGATAAAAAGCTATAAAGCGGGAGCGGCTCATCCGGCGCCTGCTCTGGCAGCGGCCGAATAATCCCTTTAGGACGACCCGTTGTGCCCGAGGAATACAGCATCGAAGTGCCTAGAGACTCATCCTGAATTGGCGCGCCAGAATACTGTGAAATGACCGCGTCGTAATCGCTAAAGGCGGGCCCATCCACGGCCTCAACCGCAAGCCCCTCGCTGTCCACCACCAGGATCTGCTCAAGTGCTGGACAGTCCTTTACTGCCGCCTGAACCAATGCCAGCTTTGAGGAGGAGGTAATGAGCACCTTTGACTCGGAGTTGGTCACAATATAGGCCATCTCTTCAGACGTAAGATAGGAATTAATACAGGTATAAAACAATCCTGCTCGCTCGCCCGCCGCGCAGGTCTCGATGTAGGCTGCATTGTTTTCCATAAAGATCGCGTAGTGATCGAGCCGCATTAATCCGAACGCCCTCAGCGCATGGGCCAGCTGGTTCGCACGCGCCTCCAACTCAGCATAGGTTTGAACCGCGCCGGTTGCGGCCATAATGACCGCGGGGCGTTGCGGGTGCTTTTGGGCATAGGATCCAGGATACATAGGCGCTCTTTTTTTAAACTAAGACTCAGTTTGTATCACGCTGCTAGGGGCCTGACAAACCCATGCTGACGGCCTTAAAACCTGGACCTCAAGCTAGCCAAGGCACTAAATCATCTTTGCAGCCAGCCAGCCAAACTGATCAAACCACCAGGTTCGAAATGCCCGCCAGGTGCTCGATTCATTGTCCAGGTCCTGCTGTTTGTGCGCCGTTTGAATGAGGTACTGCCGAATCATCTCCGATTCTGCTGGGGTGAGCACATCCTTAAACCCAATCATTCCGACGGGCGCTAAAACACCCTCAAGGACAATGGCATCAAAAATATCATGAGTCGTTCGGGTCATTGCCCGCAGGTCTGGCACTAAGCCTTGACTCACTGCGCCCACGCCATGGCAACGCATGCAATGCTGGTTATACAAGCCGAGACCGGTGCTGATCTCGGCGTCACCCGCAACCAAGTCTGGCGGATCGATGACCAAAGACGGGGGCGACGAATCAGGCAACTTAGCCTGCCCCCCTAACTTGAACACG
>JAFMIA010000093.1 GCA_017854255.1 Pseudomonadales bacterium | reverse complement strand
ACCAACAGAACACGTTGTGTTGCCATCTCGATCCAAAATGTCGAATCGGTTGCGCCTTAATTTTTGAGCTTGTTCGAGAGCAACCAATGCTGATAGTAAAAGATATTGACCCTAGCTGGTCGGGTCCTATTGCTAAAAAGGCGAATTTTCAACATGAGTAATGTCCCGTTCTGGTATCGATTTGCGCCTTTTCTGGGGCGACCACCTGAATTAAGCAAGCACCAGTGGAAGCTGCTTGGCTTGCTGTCAGCGGTGTCGTTTTTCGAGCAGTACGATATGTACTTGTTTTCCTTAAACCTTACCAAGATACAAGCGGAACTACTGATTGCAGAATCGGATGTTGGGTTCTTGGGCGCCTTCGTTAGAGCAGGCTCGTTTTTGGCGGTTTTTCTCGCAATAGCGGCGGATCGATACGGTCGGCGATTAATTTTATTGATCACAGTCGTTGGGTATACCCTCTTCACCGGGGCGACGGCTTTGTCACCTAACGCAGAGACGTTTGTTGTGTTTCAGATGCTCGCGAGATGCTTCGGAACCGCTGAAGTATTGATTGCGGCGGTCGTCATTGCTGAGGAGTTTTCACCCAAGCATAGAGGTTGGGGTATCGGCGCGCTGGGCGCTGTGGCCGCTTGCGGTTCAGGATTTGCGGCGGTGATGTTCGGATTCGTGGACTACGTGCCCTACGGTTGGCGGTCTTTGTATGCGATCGGGTTGATTCCGTTACTGTTCATCGCTTATTGGCGCCATAGTCTTCCCGAAACTGAGCAATTTAGGGCGGCGGTGCAGGTCCACGAACCGGTAATGCAAAACATCATTGATCTGTTTACGCACCTACCCAAGCGTACGATAGGTCTTTTTGGGGCGGTGTTCGCCCTGATGCTTGCTGGCAGCACGGCCGCTTTCTTTGCGCCAAAGTATTTACTGGATGTGCACGGGTGGGAGCCCTCAAATGTCGCGATGCTGAACCTGGCGGGTGGCGCCTTGGCGATCGTTGGAAATCCGCTTGCGGGGTGGCTGAGTGATCGCGTCGGCCGTCGGCCCGTCACCATTTTGTTTACCGGTCTGTTCGCGCTGGCCGCGCTCACGTTTTATGCGTTGGGTGGGGTGTTTGTCCCGTTTTTATGGGTGGGCCTTATCTTCTTCTTAATGGGCAGTGAGGTCACGACAACGAGTTATGGTACAGAATTGTTCCCGACTCGATATCGTTCCACGGCGACCGGTTTTAAGGCGATTGTTGCGACCGCATCGGGAATTCTTGGATTAACCGCGGTATCCCTGCTTTACACGGTGTTTGAGTCAAACTGGACGTCGATCGCGGTGCTTTGCGCCATTTCGCTCGTCGCACCCGTTATGGTTTGGTTGTTCTTGCCCGAAACGGCAGGCAAGCGGCTTGCGGAAATCTCGCCCGATTGAGTTCGGTGCGACTGAAAGCGCTTTTTCCAGTCCTTATGGCTTTAGCCTGTTTTCCCAAACGGCAGTAGCGCTTTGCTAATGACTATAGGCTCGCAAATGCATTTGCGTAAATGACTTTTGATTTCACATCAACCAAACAGTCTTTGGTTAACTCAAGCGCCTGAAAATATTCGGAGCTGTAATCATTCGCTAAATTTGAGACTTTAAAATTAAATCTTCCGTAGTAATTTGGGTCACCTAAAAGAAATAAAGCGTCGAGTTTCATTCCTCTGCTCTTTGTTATTGCGGCCCTCATTAATTGTGCCCCGATTCCAGCGGATTGACTTTTAGGCAACACTGAAAGTGGCGCAACCCCACCAATCAACAAGTTCGTAACAGGCTTCATCGCCATTTTAGAAACCACCACATTGCCTAAAATTGCGTCTGGCGATTCATAAACAAGGCTAAAAAATAAATCTTTGTCCAGCATTAACTGCTTAACCAAATCGGACTCTGCTTTATTGCCAAAAGCTGAATAGATTAAATTAAAGACTTCTTCTAAATCAGATTCTTGTGATTCTCTTATCATTCCGACTCGATCATGGTTCGTATCCAATACGCTTTGAAAATAAACATTTGCAACATTCTGAACCCCACTTTGTCATTTTTTCGAAACGCTAACACCCAAATATTACGAGCGCTATTGTAAATGCAGGGCGTTTAGCGGACGCAATCACTGAGCGACCCTAGGCCGTGCTAATCAGGTTTTAAATCAGCGCGCACAATCAGGTCACTGTTCCTGGCTTGCGGTTCAGGCCGGCTGGTTTGAATCACCGAAGAGGCGGTAGAGGCAAGCTCGAGGGGCGATTGTTATGAGGCTGAACGGTATCTGCCGATGGGTTTCCAGACATACCAGATGACGGCGGTCGCCGTGATCGAGATGATGCCGCCCATGACCATGGTGTTACCCGCACCGATCGCGCCAGCCCAAAATCCGACCCAAATTGTGCCGATGTTGTTCGCGGTTTGCGCCGCCAGGATCATCAGGGCGTAGGCCCGGCCGCGCATTTCATCCGGGGTTGTCAGTAAGACGGTCGTTTGACGCACGGCGACGGTGACCGCATCGGCGGCGCCCAGCAGCGCAATCATCAACATCCCGCCCAAAAGGGTCGTTGCGATACCAAAACCAAACAGAATGACGCCATAGGCAAAGGAGGCGTAGAGCACGAGCATGCCTTTTGCTCTCACGCCAGCAAGCGCCAGCGCGATAAAGGATCCAAGAATTGCCCCTGCCGAATTGGCTGCCCCGAGCATGCCGGTTGCACTGGCGCCGCCGGCGAACAAACCCAGCGCGATGACCGGTAGCACCTCTCGATAAAATGAGGCGGTCGTGATGCCAACATCTAAGAGAAAGAGACCGGGCAAAATGGGGTGCGAGCCAACGTACCGCAGTCCAGCGCGAGTCTGCTGGATTTGGGAGGGCTTATCTTCCGCCTCGCCCTGCTTGCCCGCAACATGACCATCAACGCGTAGCAGCATGGGCAAGATCGCATTGACCAGTGCAAGACAGCCTGCAGTTAGAAAGACGGTTGTCAGATCTGCTGTTAGGACGATGCCAGCAAATAGGAGTGGGCCTGCAATGGCGGCGGCATTTGCGGAGGCGGTGTCGGTTGAGGAGGCCAGCATCAGTTTGCCTTCCGGGACCACGGCGGCGAGCAGGGCGCCGCGAGCGGGACTCGCGAGCATATGGGTCCCGGCTGTGATTGCAATGCCCACGTAAACTAAGACGGGCGTCAGCGCATTGGTGCTGCTCAGCACGCCCAGCGTTACCAGCGAGACACCGGTTGCGCCATGCGCTAGTGACATTAGGCGTTTACGATCGACCCGGTCGGCCAAGGTGCCGGCCCATAGGGTGATGGGCAGTTGCACAATAAGTTGTACAACCCCAATCAGGCCGACCATGTAGGCCGAGCCGGTTTCCTCAAGCAGCCACTGGGCGGTGCCTAGGATTCGCATCCAGAAGGCAATTGAGCCAATGATGAGCATGACCCAAAGGATCCGATAATCCCGAAACGTAAAAGCGGCGATGAGTCTTGTTAGCATGAAGGCATTGTATCCGAGCGTGGCCCTGTAACCTTGATTCGATCAGTCTTGAACAAAGAAGTACTCGCTGTCGCTAAAAGGTGGCGAGCCTTGCATTGCCCTGAGTTTGTTCGAAAAAAGTGAAACATGATCGGTTTAGAGCAACTCATTTTGTTTCCACAGCGACGACATAGGCTCGGCAATCGGATCGTCTAGATCACTAAAATACAGGTAAACCCGCTGTTGAATGCGCCGCCTAACAAGCGTTCATGCCGTAATGCTCACAAGCTGTGGCTCGTAACCAAGGTTCGCAACAAAAACGCTTGGGCGCATCCTGGCGAAGCGGCGAGCTTCAGTGGTGCGCCCAGAGTTGCCAAAAAATGGTGTGATCGATGTCCTTAAAGATCGCCAACCCACGTCGCGTGGAAGCCGTAGGGCACCCGATACGGCACCATAATGGTGGCAACAGGCCCTGCTGCTAAGTCTTGGGCATCCAAAATTAAGCATTCACTTTGTTGGGCCGCTTCATCTTGCACGAAGCAAACAAGATAACCGTCATCCTCTGTTTTGGCCCCTACCCTAGGCGCAAAGACCGCCTCGCCACCGAATCGGTTGGCGCCGTAATGAAAGGTCGTCGTGGCTTGGGTTTCATTATCAAACTTCATAACGCCATCAAAGCTGAAGGGCCGCTCGGGGTTAAAGGCAGCCGCGTAGACGTAGCGCGTTGGATGGCAAGCATGCAAGTCGTTCACTCGCGTAAAGTCACAATAAACGGTGCTGAGCGTGCGCTCTGTTACAACGCCGGTGGTTAAGTTGATGCGCCATTCGTACAACTGGCCTTGCGTCTCTTCAAGATTTTCAGCGTTTAGGCCAGCGCCGGCAATGTCTGAGGTTTTTGAGCGGGATGCTTGCAGCACAACGTCGTCGCCGTCATCCCAAGCATTCGCGGTGTGCACAACCGAGCCAGTTTTCACTTCAAACCAGCGTACATCTTGATCACTGCCAAAGCGCGGTATGACGCCAATCCGAGATCCATGCTCCGGCTCAAATCCCAGTGCCGGGCCGCCCGCAATAGCGCGCTCGATATCCAGCGTGATTGGAAAGTCTAAAAACAGCGAGTATTTTTCAGTGACCGCAAAGTCGTGCATGAATACTGGCTTTGAAATGGTGATGGGGGTTGAGTGAACCAGCTCTCCCGAGGCGCTGATCACGGAGTAGGTGACAAAGGGTGCTTGAAACGCATAGCCAAACGTCATCATCTCCCCGCTCGAATGATCGACTTTCGGGTGCGCGGTGAAGGGGTGTTTCAGTTTGCCGTCAAAGTTTGTTGCGCCTTGGGTGGCCAGTTCAGGCAAGTCAATAATGGTGGGCTGGGATGGTTCATGCAGCGCGTAGAGCGTCTTGTTGTGATAGGCAAAGGCCGTGTTGGCAAGGTTCTTATTCTTTGGCGCACCACTGGGGAGCTCAGACGGGGTTGGATCCATCATTGAGTTCATGCCTTTGTACAACCAGCCGCCATGGGCTTGTTCAAGTTTATACCCTTCGGTTTGAACAAAGCGGTTTCGGTAATGGGCACTGCCTTCGTTAAACGTCATGGCATGGATCATGCCATCCCCGTCGAAGGTGTGATACGCCGCCTCATTAAAGATATGTGCGGGATTGGGCCCAACTCGCAAGAAATGCCCGGCTAGATCTTTGGGGATCTCACCCAAGACAGGCATGTCTTGAGCATCGCGTTCGTCTGAAACGGGCGCAAAGTTGCCATCCAGAAAAAAATTGGTTGCTTGGGCGGTTTCTGTTTGAGCCAAGGGGTGTCTCCAGGGATTTTAAAGATGGGCTCTACTATAACAGCCCCTTTCCGCGAGAAACCACCGTCATTAAGCAGCCGATGAGTGCAACCTGCTGGGTTGGAAAAAAGCGGCTTTTCAACGGGTTTACGATGATCTTTTTGCCAGAATGCGGAACACGTTATGGCCTGAATTGAAAATGCTTTGCAAATGGTATCGATCATCGAGGGCCATCGTCTTGATTGACTGATCCAGGCGGCCCTTTGACCGCCTGTTAAAGGCACTCGGCATGACCTATGAGGTATGACGCGTGCGGCGGCGGCGGATGATTCGTGTAATACTGAAATCGAATGTTTAAAGAATGACCTGATGATCGAAACTAAAATTGTCATCCCGCTAGTGCTCGCGGCCGTGATGCTTTCGGGTTGTTCGCCCGCGTCTGAAGATCTGGCCGTAACGGCGGATGTGATGCCGACCGAGGCGGCTTTGAGCGACGCACGAGAACAAACTGCCAGAGCCAAGCGCATCCATGAAACGGCGTTGGTTTTAGACGCCCACGCGGATATTGAAATCCCGGGCAAAGCGTCTCGGTATGCCGGGGTCGATGGACTGTCGAACGTCTCGCCCGAAAAAATGAAGATTGGCGGGGTCGATGCTGTGGTTATGGCCATTGCCGTTGGCCCGGGTCCCAGAACAACCAGCGGCTATGCCGAGGCCCGCGCGCTGGCAGACGAAAAGCTTCGGGCTGTGCTCGCGATGACCGAGGATCCGGCGAACAATCTTGCCTTGGCGAAGACCGCGGAAGACTTGGTTGCGGCCCATGAGCAAGGCAAGGGCGCGCTCATTCTTGGTTTCCAGAACGCCCGTATTCTCGGCACTGCTGTGTCCGGTTTAGATGAGTTCTACGACCTCGGCGTACGCGTCTTTGCCCTCACTCATATGGGCCACAATGACTTTGCAGATTCCTCTCGGCCAGTTTTCGATGGGGCAACGGGTCAGCATGAGGCGGTTGCTGAGCATGGCGGCTTATCCGCATTGGGTAAAAATGCGGTGACAAGCATTAATGCCCTTGGCGGCGTCCTTGATATCTCGCAACTTTCAAAAGCTGCTGCCCTGCAAGTGCTGGCTTTGTCCGAGGCGCCCGTGATTGCGAGTCATTCCAATGTTTGGCAACTCTCGAACGTCAGCCGAAACTTATCGGACGAGGAAATCGATCGAATTGGGGAAAGCGGCGGCGTCATTCATGTTGCGCCCTTTAGAGGCTATTTGTTTGATTCATCCGATGAAACGCTCGACCAAGCAATTCGCGCAGCGCGCCAAGTTGCAGGGATAACTGAAGACTTCTACTACCCCTTCGAGCTGTATTGGGAGATTCAAGACGAGGCGGTGCAACAAAAGTTTCTGAGCACGGTGAGCGACCTGCTGGGACCCGGCAGCATAGAGGATGTCATTGATCACATCGACTATATCGTTAGCCGCATTGGGATCGATCATGTTGGCATTGGCACGGACTTTAACCATGGCAGCGGCATTACCGGCTTTAATGACGCGAGTGAAGCGTTGAATGTCACGATCGGACTAGTGGCGCGCGGTTACAGCGCTGAGGACATCCATAAAATTTGGGGCGGCAACTTCCTTCGAGTTTTCCGAGCGGTTGCTGCGTCGAAGGACAAGGCAGTTATAGAATAAGCGCCGAGCATCGATTCAAGCCGTGAAGGCGCAGGGCTGCAAGCAGCGTGCCCGCGGGTCTCAGAGACAGGGCCGAGATGACCGCCGGTTTTTTCATGACCGATCATGATGCATCATGACCCTCAAGCGATGCACATGCCGTTTTTTTAAAAAGGATCTAAGACTATGAGTTGTTACAGTTTCGAAGTCGCCCGAGCCGCCTTGGGCACCACGCGCGTTATTGAACTGCCAGCGCTGGCAACCTTGTCGCCTGCGGCAGGTGAAGCGGTTTTAACCGTCGATAAATTTGCGCTGACGGCAAACAACATTACCTATGGGGTCGCTGGCGATATCATCGGTTACTGGCAGTTCTTCCCAGCAGAAGGTGACTGGGGTCGAATACCGGTCTGGGGTAAAGGCACGGTGGTTGCCGAAAACGATAGTGGCTTAAATGTTGGCGATGCGTTCTATGGCTATTTCCCCATGGCCTCGTATCTGGTTGTTGAGCCCGAGCATGTGACCGAGCGCGGGTTTACCGATGGCGCCGCGCACCGACAGGCCTTGCCTGGTGTTTATAATCAGTATGCGCTGATGACTGCAGGCAATGGGTTTGATCGCCAATTCGATGATCATCAAATGATCTATCGACCGTTGTTCACAACCTCCTTTGTGATTGATGACTACCTCGATGATAACGATCATTTTGGCGCGAGCAATATCATCCTCTCGAGCGCTTCCAGCAAAACCGCTTTTGGGCTGGCCTTTTTACTGCGTAAAAATCGTGACGTGAAGGTCACGGGCTTAACCTCTGCTGCGAACAAAGCCTTCGTTGAAAGTTTGAATCTCTATGACCAAGTGGTGGCTTATGACGCCTTGGACACGCTTGATGCGAGTGAAAACGTGGCCTTTGTGGATATGGCCGGTAACCGGCAGGTGCTTGAGGCGTTACATCATCACTTTGGTGACAAGATGGTTTGTAGCTGTGGGGTTGGCATTACCCACTGGGAAGCTCGCGATGGTCAGCCGCCGAGCATTTTGCCAGGCGCTAAACCCAAAATGTTCTTCGCGCCTGACCAGATCCAGAAACGGAATCAAGACTGGGGGCCGCAGAAATTTCAGGCGGAACTGAGCGCCGCCTGGCAAGCGTTTTTGGAAGTAGTCGATGGCTGGGTTTCGATTAACCATCGCGTTGGGCGAGCAGAACTTGAGGAAACCTTTCAAGCGGTGCTGGCGGGCGCAAAGCCCGATCACGCCTTTGTTGTGTCGCTCGATTAACACATTATTGAGTTCGGGTGTGGTTCCAGATCTAAGGGTCCAATCAACCCAGTGGTACCCTCAATACAGTGCGTAAAAAAAGGCAGCCATTTAGGCTGCCTTTTTTGGCTTATGCAGTCGATAACTGAATACTTATTGGGATTATAGGACCGACAACGCGTTGTTATCGCTCAACCCCAATCTGCTCTCGGTCATCCTGAGCCTAGTCGCCGGTTTTAATATCAGCGACTTTAAAGGTCATTGTTTTGGCAACAAAGTCGATCGCGCCTTCGGCAAAATGAAACTTACCGTCGCTCAGTGTATTAAGACCATAGATTCTGAAAGTACGACCATCTTTATAATAAACCCCTTGGAGCGTTGCGGTTGCGACCGTCTCGCCATTTTGGGTCCAGGCGTGGCCGGTATATTCTCCTCGATCGCCTAGGTCTTGTTTGTCGGTAAATTCATACGACAAATAAACACGGCCATAAGGGCCGGCCTCACCAGAGGCCGAGACCTCATAGTTTTGGCCATCCCGGGTATAGGTCGAGTCGATCGTGAAATTGGCATCAAAAAATGACGCAGGATCCAAAGCGAGTTCTGCCGCCGAGACAGATAAAGGGCTTAGGCAGACGAGTAGGAATGCTTTTAATCGGTTTTTCATGATGTTGGTCCTCAATGCGTTTTATTAGAGTAACGCGCGAAGGTCATCGCGCTCTTTACGATAATACCCAATGTGATTTTGTTGGCCAGTT
>JAFMIA010000028.1 GCA_017854255.1 Pseudomonadales bacterium | reverse complement strand
TTGCGATAGCGAAAAGGGATGGACGGCGAAGTGCTGTCAGCGAAAGCCCGTTATTGACGAGCGTGAAGATAAGCACGTGGTACCGAGGGCCGGAATCGAACCGGCACTCCCGTAAAGGAACCGGATTTTGAATCCGGCGCGTCTACCAGTTCCGCCACCCCGGCACGTGCCAGCGCAGTATATCAGAAATTCCTCTGGCGTCGCGTCTAATCATGTCTTTGGCGCATTGCGCTATTAAATCAGGACTATCTTTGTCGTTGGGCCTGAAGGTAGCTGCAGCATGTGCCGCGGCATAAAATTCTTGGGGTCAATCGTTCATTGCGCAATGCTTTGTCTTTGTAACGCGCAAGGATGATGGCGCTGCCGCGCGCCGACTCAACGCTTTGGGGCATCGAGGATCTTGGTAAGGGGTTCGTTAGGCGAGACCGGTCTGGATCTGTGTCTGCCGGGGGTCGTGACGCGGCCAGAGCAATCCGAAAAAATCTCGCCCCTCGCGTTCTTACTGGTTTACTTTAGGCTCGGCTTGCCTCTTCCTTTAAAATGTTTTCGCGGATGGCCTCGGCTTCAGCGGTTAAGGCTGAGTAAGTGCGAATATCACCGTTTCGTTGTGAGTGCATGGCCTGTTCAAGCTTTTGACGATACTGCTTGTTCAGGTTAATCAAGGGATCTTTGGGTTTAAACCATGAGAACATAGGGCAGGTCCTAAGCGGAGTTAAGGGCTTGTACGGCGTTTTAGCTGGAGCGGTTTGCTCTTTTGGATATTTGCTGTTTTGGATAAATGAAGGTTGTTTAAAAGGTTCGAGGGTTGTCATGAAGAAGTCGGATTTTGAATACGAGTTGCCAGAGCGCTTGATCGCGCAATCGCCACCGCAGCATCGGAAAGACGCTCGGTTGATGGTTGTGGATCGCGCAGCGCAAACCATTGAGCATAAGGCATTCTCGGATTTTCTGACGTATCTTTCGCCGTCGGATCTTTTGGTTTTTAACAATACAAAGGTGATTCCTGCGCGTTTCTTTGGTCAAAAAGCATCAGGTGGTCAGGTTGAGATTTTGTTGGAGCGGATGACCAGTGACGTGACCGCGCTGGCTCAAATTCGCGCGAGCAAAGCGCCGAAACCGGGGGCGATCATTACCCTTGCCAACAGCAACACGCCTGTTCGGGTATTAGGCCGGGCTGGACGCTTTTTTACGCTTGAATTCCCAGCGCCGGGTATTAGCGCAATTGCTGCGACCCAAGGCCAAATTCCGCTACCGCCTTACATTAAGCGTGCGCCAGAAGGGCTTGATGCCAATCGGTATCAGACCGTTTTTGCGCAAAGTGAAGGCGCGGTGGCGGCGCCCACCGCGGGTCTACATTTTGATGAGCCAATGCTTGCGGCGATTGATGAATTAGGCATAGATCGCGCGATGCTGACCTTACACGTGGGGGCAGGGACCTTCCAACCGGTTCAGGTGGACGATATTTTACAGCACGAGATGCATCAAGAATGGTTTTCAGTGCCTTCAGACACTGCAAGCCGAGTGCAAGCGCAAATTACAAAGGGGCGTCGGGTTCTGGCGGTTGGTACGACCAGCGTTCGAGCGCTGGAATCAGCGGTGGTGGAAGGGGTTGTTCAGCCTATTCAGGGAGAGACTCAAATTTTTATTTATCCAGGCTATGAATTTCAGGTTGTGAACGCGCTGCTCACCAACTTTCACCTGCCTGGATCAACGCTGCTCATGCTGATCAGTGCGCTGGCGGGGAAGGATTTGATTCAAAGCGCCTATCAGGCTGCGATTGATGAGGAATATCGGTTTTTTAGCTATGGAGACGCCATGCTCATTTTATAAGCGTGATGGCGGCGACTCGTCCTGTAAAGACGCCCGCGGTTGCTGCAGCGCACTGACATGGTGCGCTTTGGATTCAAATTCGGTCGAGGCGGCTTGGTGCCAGATCCCGCTTTGCCTTTTAAGCGTTAGTTCTGGTTCAGAGATGGATCACTTTTACCGGTTTTTGGGGCGTTAAAACCGAAACGAATGCAGATTTGATTTGAACGAAAAATATGGCACGACGTTTGCTTTATCTCTGTTGAAGCCATCAGATGATAGGAGTTAAAGTTAAGAGAAGTTAGTTTGAAGCAAGGTTCCCCCCCCCTTTTTCCTTGCGCTAACGTTGGCCCCGATGAGTCCCCTACCTTCCCCTTAAAATGACTCATCGGGGCCGTCTTTTGAAGCACGGTACCCAGTGACAAAGGAATACCGAACAGTAGGCATAGTGTCCTAAGAATGTTGCGTCTAGGGTCGTAAAGGTTGGTTAATGCGCCGCAATGCGCGATCACGTTTAGGCGGGTCACAGCGAGTAAGGTGACGCTTGGCGTTATCAAGGCGTGGGCATGCGCTTTAAAATCTGAAGTTCTGTTATGATGTTGCTTAAGACGGCTGACATTAGCGACGATCGTCTCCGGGGCGTATATTTTGTAATACTTAGACAGCCATCACAGCCACGTGTGGGTTGGATAGTGAATTTTGCCATCAAAACGCTGTCAGATGAGAGGCGTTTAGGAAACGGGTTTGGACAAGACTTCAGAACTGCAATTACTCTTGGCGCGGCAACCGATCTTCGATCTTAATACCGAAGTCGTGGCCTATGAGCTGCTCTTTCGCGAGTTCGATCCTGAGCAGGCTAATGTGCTGGATGGTGATCGCGCAACCTCTGCTGTGTTAATCAATGCCCTAACCAATTTGGATCTTTTGCAGTTGGTTGGGTCAGGACAAGCCTATGTGAACTTCACTGCGAATCTATTAGACGTTGATATTCCGCTTGATCCCGCACGCTGCGTGATTGAGGTGCTTGAAGACGTTGTGGTAACCCCAGCTTTGATCGAACGCTTAACGGTCCTGAAGGCCAGGGGCCATCAGATCGCCCTTGATGACTTTTTGTATTACGAGGAAGCGGCGCCTTTATTGCCGTTAGCCGATATTATAAAACTCGATATGTTGGCGCTTAATGAGCAGCAACTCACCGACATGCTGGTCCGCTTTCAAGATTTAGATGTCAAGCTGCTTGCCGAAAAAGTCGAAACCCAAGAGATGCTCGATCACTGTAAGTCTCTTGGGTTTTCACTGTTCCAAGGGAACTTTCTCAGTAAGCCCGAGCCGATCAGTGGTAAAAAAATCTCGGCGAATAAACTTGTGGTTTTAGAATTGCTTAATAAATTACAAGACCCAAATAGTAACCTGCGTGACCTGGAGGCTTTGGTGGAACAGGATCCCGCGCTCGGGTTTAAAACCATCAAGCTGGTGAATTCAGCGTTTTACCGCCCTCGCCATGAAATCGATTCCTTGGCCCATGCGATGACCTATCTTGGCATAGACGCCATGCGCAGTTTGGCGAGTTTGCTCGCGATTTCCGGTATGTCGGATAAGCCGGATGCGCTTCGGGATCATGCGCTCGAGAAGGCGAAGTTCTGTGAGCGCCTGGGTGAGCGCATAAATTCGGACGAAGCACCGGTGTATTATTCGGTAGGTTTGCTGTCAACAATGGATGCCTTTTTTGACCAGCCGCTGCCCATGCTGCTCGAAAACCTGATGATGCGAGAGGATATTAAACAAGCCTTGCTGGAAAAATCAGGACGGCTGGGGTTGGTTCTAAAGACAGTTGAAGCCATTCAGTCCGGGGCGCTGGACCAGATTCAATGGGCAGAGCTTGAGCCGCTTGGTTTGTCACCGAACTCCGTCAATGAGATTTATTTATCGGTGATTGAGTGGCAGTCCCATCTAGGCGATGATCTGGGATTGCTATAGCCATGCAGTTTGAACTACTAGCCCAGCGTGGCGAGGCCCGTCTCGGCCGCTTAACCCTTGCCCATGGTGTTGTTGAAACCCCCATTTTTATGCCGTGTGGTACTTACGGCTCGGTTAAAGGCGTCTCCCCAGACCAACTTCGATCGGCAGGCGTTCAGATACTGCTGGGTAATACCTTTCACTTAATGCTGCGCCCGGGCGTTGAGGCGATTGAGCGATTCAATGGATTGCACCAGTTTATGGGCTGGGACCGTCCGATCTTGACAGATTCGGGCGGCTTTCAAGTCTTTAGCCTTGCCGATATGAATAAGGTCAATGAAGAAGGCGTGGCGTTTCGATCGCCCATTAATGGCGATAAAATTCTGCTGACACCTGAGCGCGCGATGGCGATCCAGACCGCGCTGAACTCCGATATTGCAATGATTTTCGATGAATGCACGCCCTACCCTATATCGAAAGCGGGTGCGGAAACGTCGATGCAGTTGAGTCTTCGTTGGGCTGAGCGGTCCAGAGCCGCCTTTACCAGCGACAATGCGCTGTTTGGCATCGTTCAGGGCGGTATCCATCCGGATTTGCGAGAAGCGTCGCTTGAGGGTCTGCGGCAAATCGGTTTCGAAGGCTACGCCATTGGCGGCTTGTCAGTGGGCGAGCCGAAGCCGGCAATGCTTGAGACCATCCGAAAAATTGCGCCCAAAATGCCAACGCAGTCGCCGCGATACTTGATGGGTGTGGGGACGCCATCGGATCTGATTGAGAGTGTGCGGCGCGGGGTGGATATGATGGATTGCGTGATGCCGACCCGCAACGCGCGCAATGGCCACTTGTTTACCAGCTCTGGCGTGATCCGGGTTCGTAATGCAGCGCATCGAGCGAGCGATATGGCGCTGGACGCGCGCTGCAGCTGTTACACCTGCCAAAATTTCTCACGGGGTTATTTGCACCATTTGGATAAGTGCGGCGAGATTCTAGGCGCCACCCTCAACTCAATCCATAATATCGCCTACTATCTTGAATTAATGCGCCAAGCCCGCGGTGCTTTAGCGGAAGATCAATATGATGCTTGGGCTTTGAGTGTTTATGCGGGTTGGTCTGAAGCCCCGCCGCCGTTAGAATTCGATCTAGAGGTACCACAGTGATTGCGTCTGACGACCGGAAACAGGACAATGCAGCGCTTTTAACGTTCTCAATCTGGGCTTAGCCGGTTTAAAGGCCAAAGTCTGCGTTGTAGGATATTCTCATAAGACAGGGGGAATACATGCTTGAATGGTTTATTCCAGCTGCACAGGCGGCTGACGCAGGAGGTCCAATGCCAGGATTTGATATTTTAATACTCGTCGCTTTCGCGGGTATCTTTTACTTTATGCTTTGGCGTCCCCAAAGCAAGCGGGCGAAAGAGCATCGTGAGTTGATTGAAGGCTTGGGCAAGGGCGATGAGGTGATGACCAATGGCGGTTTGGCCGGAAAGATCGTGAAGGTTGAAGAGCAGTTTGTTCTGGTTGAAGTGGCCGCAGGCGTTGAACTTAGATTTCAGAAAGCTGCGGTGTCTGCGGCGTTGCCGAAAGGCACTTTGAAGTCCTAACTTACTAGACTGCCCTGACTGAGGTTGAATCCGTGTTAAATCGATATCCTCTTTGGAAAAATCTGCTGATTGTCGGCGTGTTTGTGTTGGGCATTATTTACGCGATGCCGAATTTTTACCCGCCAGACTACGCGATCCAGATTCAAAACGAGCAGGGCAGTGCTGCGGTGCAAGACCCGGAGCTGACGGTTGCGTTATCGGCCCTGAGGCAATCGGGTATTCAAATAAAATCGAGTAGCCTGATCGACGGTAATGCTTTAATCCGGCTCAGCACAGCCGATGATCAACTCAAAGCACAGCCTTTAATTCAGCGTGCGCTGCACGATCTAAATGCGGATTTTGTCATCGCGCTCAACTCTGCCCCCACAACGCCTCAATGGCTTCGAGATTTAGGCGCAGAACCGATGAAGTATGGTTTGGATCTTCGAGGTGGCGTGCATTTCCTGATGGAAGTGGATACAGCAAGCGCCGTGGAAGATCGGCTTGAGGGTATGGAGCAAGACATTAAAAGGGCTTTCAGGTCCGGCTCTGAACGGATTCGGTACGCGGGGACCTCGATCTTAGAGGGCCGCGTGCTGCAGTTCCAGTTCGCAAGCGAAGACGTGCGCAGCAAAGCAAGACGTCAGGTCGAAGAGACTTACCCCCAGTTTCTCGTAACCGAAAGTGATTTGCCGAGTGGCGCGGACGGTTTTGCGTTGAATTTGACTATGAGTGATAGTGCGATTCGCGAGATCGAGGATTTTGCGGTTCAGCAAAATCTGCAAACGATTCGTAATCGGGTGAATGAGTTGGGCGTTGCGGAACCTTTGGTTCAGCGATTGGGTCGCCAGCGTATTGTGGTGGATCTGCCTGGGGTTCAGGATACCGCCGAAGCAAAAAAAATATTGGGCAAGGTCGCGACGCTTGAGTTTCGACTCGAAGCGAGCCCGGATGCATCAAGAGCCAGTACGCTGCCCTATAATTACGAGGGTCGAGCGGTGCGGCTCGAGCGAGACCTTATTTTGAGAGGTGAGCGGGTATTTGACGCGCAAGTTGGTTTTGATCCGGACAGCGGCCTGCCGCAGGTCAATATCACGTTGGATAGTGAAGGGGGCGAGCTAATGCATCGTTCGACCCGCT
The DNA here is from genome assembly GCA_017854255.1 of Pseudomonadales bacterium. Taxonomy (GTDB): domain Bacteria; phylum Pseudomonadota; class Gammaproteobacteria; order Pseudomonadales; family Azotimanducaceae; genus UBA9926. Next base: position 29,244 of record JAFMIA010000028.1, on the reverse strand, counting down.
ACAATATCGGCCGACGAATGGCGGTTGTTTTTATTGAGACCAAAACCCGAGACCGTTATGAGGTTCAAGACGGGCGCGAGGTAAAAATTACCGAGCCTTACGTCGAAGAACGGGTAATCTCGCTTGCCACGGTGCAAGCGGCTTTGGGCGTGAGCTTTCGGATAACAGGGTTGGCGGGCGATGAAGCGCGCGAACTCGCGCTTTTGTTGCGTGCGGGCGCACTTGCCGCTGACATGTTCATTGCCGAAGAACGCACCGTCGGCGCCAGTCTTGGTCAGGAAAATATCGAGCTCGGTGCGACCTCAGTGCTGATCGGATTTAGTTTGGTCGTGCTCTTTATGCTCGCCTTTTACCAGTGGTTCGGACTGGCAGCAAACCTTGCGCTTATTGCAAATTTGCTGCTGTTGGTTGCGGTGATGTCGAGCCTATCGGCAACCCTAACCTTGCCAGGTATTGCCGGTATTGTGCTCACGGTTGGGATGGCAGTCGATGCCAATGTGCTCATCTTCTCGAGGATAAAAGAAGAGCTTAGAAAAGGCGCAGCGCCGCAATCGGCCATCAACGCCGGATTTGAACGGGCTTTTGTGACGATTCTTGACGCCAATATAACGACCCTCCTGGTCGCAATCATTTTGTACAGTATTGGCACTGGGCCGGTGAAAGGGTTCGCCATAACGCTAATGATTGGTATTTTGACGTCAATGTTTACCGCGATCATGGGCACACGGTCCTTGATCAATTTAGCGGTGGGTGGGCGACCCATTAAGCGTTTGGCAATTGGGTGGTCGCAGTCATGAGAATGGTCCCGTTCATGAAATATCGTCAGGTGGCTGCCTGGAGTTCGGTTGCACTTTTGCTGATGGCGGTGGCCAGTCTGAGTATTCAGAGCTTGAACTGGGGTTTGGATTTCACCGGCGGCACGTTGGTTGAGGTGAGTTACCCAGAGCCCACGAACCCCGAACAGGTTCGTCTGAACTTGGATAATGCGGGCTGGAATGGCCATGTGGTGCAATACTTTGGCTCGGACCGGGATATTTTGGTTCGCATGCCGCCTCAAAAATCGTTGTCAGATAAAGATAATGCGCGCTTGGGTGACAGTTTGTTTGCCGCATTGAGTGCCTCTGCGAACGGACAGATTGATCTGAGGCGGAGCGAGTTCGTTGGCCCGGCGGTGGGCGAAGAACTAGCGAATCAAGGCGGTTTGGGGCTGCTGGCGGCGCTCGCGATGGTGTTGCTGTATGTGTCGTTTCGGTTCCAGCTGAAATTTGCGTTGGGCGCGGTGATTGCGCTTTTTCACGACGTTTTGTTCACTTTAGGGATTTTTTCGTTGTTACGCTGGGAGTTTGATTTAACCGTGCTGGCGGCGCTGCTGGCGGTTATTGGTTACTCCCTGAACGACACCATTGTCGTGTCCGACCGTATTCGCGAGAACTTTCGTCAGTCGCGACGCGGTAAATCAAGCGATATTATTGATGAGTCCCTGAATCAAACGCTGGGGCGTACGATGATCACGTCGTTAACAACCCTTTTGGTGTTGTTTGCGTTGCTGATTATGGGCGGGGAATTGATCCGGGGTTTCGCGACCGCTCTGATTATAGGCGTCGTGGTGGGGACTTATTCCTCCATCTACGTTGCGGCGAATGTTCTGCTGAGACTGAATTTAAGTCGAGAAGATCTTATTGTTCCCGTCAAGGAAGGCGCTGATCTGGATGGTGAGCCCTAGGGGCTCGGAGTTGGCGGGCTCTGATAAAGGCCCTGATGCGATTGCCTGCGCTGGCGATCAAGGCTTGTCACAGTTTGAAACGCGAAACAAGGCTTCTGCAAGCACTAACGTGGTTGTTGGTTCAGAGTAATGCAGTGCGATCTTGCTCGGCGGCCATGACGCGAAACTGTCGGCTACCGTCGTGGGTCAAAAGTGCGTCTCAAGTAGCTTAAGGTAATCCGTGTGTCGGGTTGTTGACCTGAATGGCCTTTAACGCCAGGTTGAGTCTCGATCAGATCAGGGCGTGAAGGGGAAGGGCTTGCAAAGACCCGTGTTTGAGGTCTTAAAGACCCTAGGTCAGGTGCGATCGGGTGAGCGATCCAAGCGTTTTAAACAGTCTAGGGTTTGCGGCAACCAAGTTGCCAGATTTTAAGTGCGTAAGGCCGCCTTCAAAATCGCCAATTAATCCGCCGGCCTCTTGAACGATCAGGCAACCTGCCGCGATATCCCACAGTGCAAGGTTGTGCATCCAAACACCGTCGATTCGACCCGCTGCGAGTGCGGCGAGTTCGAGGGCAGCGCTGCCAGGCTCGCGGTAGTTGCCGCCGGCATTCACTAAAGCCGCCACCGTTTTGCTATGACCCTCAAATCGGTCGTGGCGATAGGATCCTGCGCTTGCAAAGAGTCCACCCTCCGGTTTTTCCCGGTTAGAGACGCGAATCTTCCGTCCGTTGAGCTGCGCGCCGCGTCCTCGAGAGGCGATAAATTCCTCTTGGGTAATGGGGTTGATGATGACGCCGTGCTTTAACTTGCCCAATTCCATGCAAGCAACTGAAACGCAGAAGTGCGGAATTTGCCGGCTAAAATTGGTGGTGCCGTCAATAGGGTCGATGACCCAATGGTAATCTGAGTCACGCGTTGCTTCGGTTTTCGCACCTTCCTCACCCGTGATCGCATGGCTCGGAAACGTTTTTCGGATGGAGTCTGATATAATCTGCTCCGCCTCACGGTCGACATTGGTCACGAAATCATTCGTGCCCTTCTCAGTGGTTTTAACGAGGTCTGGGCGATCGTAAGCTCGAACGATATGACGGGCTGCTTCTCTGGCAGCCCGCAACGCAATATTGATCATCGGTTCCATAGGGTGTTCGGTGTGGCTGAAAGAGGGCGCATCATATCAGATCTGCCTCGTTGAACAGTAGACAAAAGGATCTTCATGATGACGAACCCCCATCCATTGCGGGCAAAAGTGCGCATTGTCTTGGTTGAAACCTCCCATCCAGGCAACATTGGCGCCGCAGCTAGGGCAATGAAAAATATGGGATTGGATCGCCTGTATTTGGTACAACCCGTTGATTATCCCAATGAAAAAGCGGTTTTTCGATCAGCAAGCGCGAGCGATGTGCTAGATCAAGTCGTAGTGTGCGCCAGTCTGCAGGAAGCGATCAGCGATTGTAGTTTGGTGCTCGGGACATCAGCTCGGCAACGGCGGATTCCGTGGCCGTTAGTGACGCCAAAGGAAGCTGCGATCAAGATAACCGAGCATGGCGCGGGGGCCGGTGATATTGCGATTGTTTTTGGTCGCGAATCGAAAGGGCTGAAGAACGAAGAACTGCAGCAATGTCAGTATCACGTGAACATTCCAACGAGTGAAGCCTACAGCTCCTTAAATTTAGCGATGGCCGTTCAGGTGCTGAGTTATGAATTATTTTGCGCGAGCGAAGCCGCGACCCCAGAGCGGGTTTGGGATCAACTGCCCGCAACCAATACCGATCTTGAACACTTTTTTGGACACCTTGAAACGACCTTGGCAGAGGTTGGCTTCCATGACCCAGACAATCCTCGGCAATTGCTAACCCGGCTGAGGCGGTTGTTCCTGCGGATTGAACCGGACCAGATGGAAATCTCAATTTTGAGAGGTTTTTTGAAAGCCGTGAATGATGCGACTCGGCGGCAATCCTAATATTGGGGATACCCGACTAAAACACTTGGTTATTAGACGCGCCTGCATTAAACTGCTTACCTGCGCGAGACGGGTCCGTTTGGTTTTTGTGACACAGTCTAGTGCCGGATAGTGCCAAGAGGCGTGCGCCTTGATCGAACTGAATCTCGGTAAATCGCTTCTGCTTCTCAAGAGTGGGCTCGGAAAATCAGCCTCAGGCCCGAAAAATAGGGTTTAGGCAGAGAAAGCTTTTTGGCAACATAAAAGGGCCGTGAGTGGCAAAGACTGGGCGTCTCAAGGTGATTGACTGAGAACGCAACCATTCATTAAACGCGACCATTCATTAGATGAAGCGGGCCAGCACGCAGCAAGTGCTCAAATGCTTAAGAGAACGCCGTGGCCGACATGACTGGAGACCCAATAAAGTGAAGCTGACAGCAAAAGGGCGATATGCGGTTACTGCGATGGTGGATTTGGCCGTTTATGGCGACCATGGCCCAATTTCTTTGAGTGAAATCTCCGAACGGCAGTCGATCAGTCAGCCATATCTCGAGCAGTTGTTTGCAAAGTTAAAGGCAAATCATCTGGTTCTGAGTGTTCGCGGGCCCGGGGGTGGATACCGATTGGGTCGAGATAGCCAAGATATTGATGTCGCGGATATCGTCGCCTCAGTGGATGAGTCAGTGGATGCAACCCGATGTGGTGGCAAAGCGGATTGTCAGGGCGGCGAGATGTGTTTGACACACGAGCTATGGTCGGATCTAAGCGATCAGATCCATCGGTTTTTAAAAGGGGTTAACTTGGCGAGTCTTGTTCAAAAGAATCAGGTCCGTGCGATTGCCACCAAGCAAACACTGGATCAATACGACCAGATCGGAATCCAAGCCGTACAACTAACGGATTAATGAAGTCGAGGAAACAATGAAAGCACCGGTTTATTTTGATTATGCAGCGACCACGCCAGTCGACCCTAGAGTCGCTCAAAAAATGAGCGAATGCCTGATGACGGAAGGGAACTTCGGTAACCCTGCTAGCCGCTCGCATAAGTTTGGTTGGGAAGCAGAAGAAGCGGTTGAGCTCGCACGCAAGCAGGTCGCAGATCTGCTCAATTGTGATCCTCGAGAGATTGTTTGGACCTCTGGGGCAACCGAGTCCGATAACCTTGCAATAAAAGGTATCGCTCAGTTCTACAAAGGCAAAGGCAAGCACCTTATTACCTCAAAAATTGAGCATAAGGCGGTTTTAGATACGTGCCGTCATCTTGAGCGGGATGGGTATGAGGTCACCTACCTTGAGCCGGGCGAAGATGGTCTGATTACACCCCAGCAGGTGGCAGATGCGATTCGTGAGGACACGACCTTGGTGTCGGTTATGCACGTTAATAACGAAATCGGTGTGATTAATGATATTGCGGGCATCGGTGAGGTCTGCCGAGCGGCCAAAGTGTTTTATCATGTGGACGCGGCGCAAAGCGCAGGCAAGATCCCGGTCGACTTAGAGGCGCTGAAAGTTGATTTAATGTCCCTGTCAGCACACAAAATGTACGGACCCAAAGGCGTTGGCGTTTTGTATGTCAGACGAAAGCCAAGAGTGCGTTTGGAGGCCCAGATGCATGGTGGCGGCCATGAGCGCGGTATGCGGTCCGGTACCTTGGCAACGCACCAATTGGTGGGAATGGGCGAATGTTGCAGAATTGCTCAGCTGGAGATGGCGACTGAGGCTGCCAGAACCCTTGCGTTGCGCGAGCGTCTTCGGCAGGGTTTTGACGATATGGAAGAGGTTTATGTCAACGGCGATTTAAATGCCCATGTCCCTGGTATCATTAATATTAGTTTCAATTATGTTGAGGGCGAGTCGCTCATCATGTCGCTGCCTGAAATTGCGCTGTCGAGTGGGTCAGCCTGTACGTCAGCAAGCCTTGAGCCATCCTATGTTTTAAGGGCTCTTGGCATGAATGATGAGTTGGCGCATAGTTCGCTACGTTTTTCTGTTGGACGGTTTACGACAGAGGAAGATGTGGATGGCGCGATCGAGCAGGTTCGGCATGCGGTTGAAAAATTACGGGAATTATCGCCACTTTGGGACATGTACAAGGACGGCGTAGATCTAGACAGTATAGAATGGGCGGCGCACTAGCGCGAAATACAGCGAGTTAACGGAGCAGTCAAAATGGCTTATAGCGACCAGGTAATGGATCATTATCAGAATCCTAGAAATGTTGGTAAATTCGACGATCAGGATGACCAAATTGGAACCGGTATGGTGGGTGCGCCGGCCTGTGGTGATGTGATGCGACTTCAAATTAAGGTCAATGATGAGGGCATCATTGAGGACGCAAAATTTAAGACCTACGGATGCGGGTCAGCGATTGCCTCGAGCTCATTACTAACCGAATGGGTTAAGGGACGAACCCTTGATGACGCGGCGCAGATCAAGAACACCGAAATTGCTGAAGAATTGGCGCTGCCGCCAGTCAAGATCCATTGTTCGGTGCTTGCCGAGGATGCGATTAAAGCAGCCGTAGAAGACTATCGGAAGAAACTAGCGGCACAGGTGTAGATCGCGACCGGTCAGAGCGATTCTAGGGGTTTTTATGAATATTAGTTTGACAGATACGGCGGCGCGCCATGTCCATGGTTTTCTTCAGAGCCGTGGGCGTGGGCTTGGAATTCGTCTAGCGGTCAAAACCACGGGCTGCTCCGGACTCATGTACGTGATCGAGCCGGTCGACCAGCCTGCCGAAGAAGATGTGAGTTTCGAGACTCAAGGCGTGAAAGTCTTTATAGATCCTAAGAGCTTGATCTATGTTGACGGCACCGAAATGGATTACGTGAAGCAAGGCTTGAACGAGGGCTTTGAGTTTCGAAATCCCAATGTCAAAGGTGAGTGCGGCTGCGGCGAAAGCTTTACCGTTTAGCTGAGTAGGCCTTTTGAATTTTAGCCAAAATTTCTTTGAAATATTTCAAATCGATGTTGCGTTTGATCTTGATGGGCCAGACCTCAGCGCGCGTTATCAAGCGCTTCAAAGGCGAGTGCACCCTGACCGATATGCGGGCCAAGGAGATCAGGCAGAACGATTGGCAACCCAGTGGGCAACCCAAGTCAATGAAGCGTACGCGACCTTATCAGAGCCCCTAGCCCGCGCTAGCTACTTGCTCGATCTTCAAGGGGTGGTGCTGGCTCAGAATCCAACGCTGGATCCGGCATTCTTATTTGAGCAAATCGAGCTTCGCGAATCTTTGGATGAGATCCGGCAGTCAGGGTCTCTAGCCCGGGCTGAGGCGTTTATACAAGCGCTTGCCGAAAAACAAAACGCTGAAGCAAAAGCGTTTAATGATTATTTCAAGGCCTCCGCGCTGTCTGAGGCCACGATCTGCGTGTACCGCATGCAATTTTTAAGCAAGCTTTCACAGGGCGCTAAAGCCCTCGAAGAAGAATTACTGGGTTATTAGTATGGCGTTAATTCAAATTACAGAACCCGGACAAGCGCTTGATCCCCATCAGCGGAAGCGGGCAGCCGGGATCGATCTCGGGACCACCAATTCTTTGATTGCGTCGGTTCGGTCGGGGCAAGTGCAGGTGTTAAAAGATTTGTCTGGCGTCAGTATGTTGCCCAGTGTGGTGCATTATTCCGGCTCGGACGTAACGGTTGGCACTGAGGCGTTGCCTTTTTCTGCCTCGGAGCCCTTTAATACCATTGCCTCGGCAAAACGGTTACTAGGGCGAGGCCGGGCCGACCTGGACGGCATTGCCGCGGAGCAGCGCTATGACTTTGCGCCGGATGACGGGGGCATGGTGCGTCTGAAAACGGCCGCTGGCGTGATGAGCCCGGTTCAAGTCTCAGCGGAAATATTAAAAGTGTTATCGGATCGTGGGGCCGCAACCCTTGGCGGGCCGCTCGATGGCGTGGTCATTACTGTGCCGGCCTATTTTGATGACGCGCAGCGTCAAGCCACTCGGGATGCGGCCGCCATTGCTGGGCTGAATGTCCTTCGGCTGTTGAACGAGCCCACTGCGGCGGCGGTGGCCTACGGACTCGATAGTGGAGATGAAGGCCTTGTTGTGATCTTTGATCTGGGGGGTGGGACCTTTGACGTGTCGTTGCTGCGATTGTCTCGTGGCGTGTTTGAGGTACTCGCAACCGGTGGTAATTCTGGCTTAGGCGGTGATGACTTTGATGAGCTCGTCGCCAAACTGGTGCTTGAAAAAGCCCACTCGAAGGGCGATCTCGACGCCTCTTCGCGTCGGCAGTTGATGACGGAGGCCCGGCGGGTTAAAGAATTGCTGTCGAGTCAAAGCGAGGTTGATGTCACGCTTGCCTTGTCGAGCTTGCAATGGCAAGGATCCATCCAGCTTGCAGAATTTGAGGCCAAGATTGCTGGGTTGGTTGAAGAAACCATCAAAGCCGCAAGACGCGTCTTAAGGGATGCAGAGGTTACGCCGACCGAAATCAACCAAGTTGTTTTGGTCGGCGGCTCAACGCGAGTGCCCTTGGTCCGGTCGGCGGTTGAGGCCTTCTTTGGCCGCGCCCCGCTGACTGAAATAGACCCGGATCGCGTGGTAGCCTTGGGCGCGGCATTGCAGGCGGACGTCTTGGTGGGTAATAAGCCGGATGACGAGATGCTCTTGCTGGACGTCCTGCCTTTGTCCTTGGGGCTCGAAACCATGGGCGGGTTGGTTGAAAAAGTCATCAGCCGAAATACGCCGATCCCGGTTCAGCGCGCGCAAGAATTTACGACTTACAAAGATGGCCAAACGGCGATGTTAATCCACGTTCTACAAGGCGAGCGGGAACAGGTCGCGGATTGTCGATCGCTCGCGCAATTCGAATTAAGAGGGATTCCGCCAATGGTTGCCGGGGCGGCCAAAATACAAGTCGTGTTTCAGGTCGACGCCGATGGGCTCTTGTCGGTTTCAGCGTCGGAACTGGCCACCGGTGTTTCAGCTGCGATTACCGTCAAGCCTTCTTATGGTCTGTCCGACACAGAAGTGACCGATATGCTCAAAGCATCGTTTGCGTATGCTAAGGAAGATGCAGCGGCGCGGATGTTGCTCGAAGCAAGAGTTGACGGTCAGCGACTCATTGATGCGCTTAGTGCGGCGATGCAGCAAGACGGTCCTGCGCTTTTATCCCCAGACGAAACGCAAACCTTGCAGCTTGGCATCCAGGCCCTCGAGGCAGCCCTTGCTGGCGATCAGGTTCAATTGATTTCAGCAGAAACTCAGAACCTGTCTCAGGCGAGTGATGATTTTGCCGCGAAACGAATGGATCAGGAGGTCCGCAAGGCTTTAACGGGGCAGTCCCTCGATGGGGTTTTGGGCCAAAATCAAGTCACAGCCGATGAGGCTCACTAGAACAAACAGGAATAGAGGATGCCAAAGGTCGTAATTTTACCGCATATCGAACGCTGCCCAGACGGCGCGGTGCTCGACATTGCCCCGGGTGAGGTCCTCATCGATGCGGCTTTAGCGCACGGGATTAAAATCGAGCATGCTTGTGAGATGGCGTGCGCGTGTACGACTTGTCATGTGATTGTTCGGGAAGGATTTGATTCCCTGGAACCATCGGATGACTTAGAAGACGATCTGTTGGATAAAGCGTGGGGCTTGGAGCCGGATTCTCGGTTAAGTTGTCAATTCGTCGTGGCGGATGAGGATTTGGTCATAGAGATTCCTCGGTATACCATCAATCAAGTCTCAGAGAGTCAGTAGCCTTGTGATGAAATGGACGGACAGCCTTGAAATTGCCCTTGCGTTGATTGACGCGCATCCAACCGTTGATCCGTTAACGATTCGGTTCACAGATCTGAAAGCTTGGGTTGAAGCGCTGCCAGAATTTGACGATCAGTCAGACCGGTGCGGCGAGAGAATCTTAGAAGCAATTCAAATGACCTGGATTGATGAGGCCGACTAGGGTGAATTAGGACGGTAATTCACTATTTTGCTGGGTTAATCGCGCGTATAATACGGCGCCTCAAAAACAGTAATTTATCAGTGGAGTTGTCATGGCCTTAGAACGCACTTTTTCTATCATTAAACCTGACGCAGTGGCTAAAAATGCCATCGGTCAAATTGTCGGACGATTCGAAGCGAATGGTCTGCAGATCGTTGCGCAACGAATGGAGCATCTCACCGAAGAGAAGGCCAAAGGTTTTTATGCCGAGCATGATGGCAAAGGATTCTTTAACGATCTGGTTGCGTTCATGACCTCAGGGCCGGTTGTTCTCCAAGTTTTGGAGGGCGAGAACGCGATTTTAAAAAACCGCGAGTTAATGGGCGCCACCAATCCTCAGGAAGCGGCCGCCGGCACCATCCGAGCAGATTTCGCACAAAGCATTGATGCCAACGCGGTTCATGGCAGTGATGCGCCTGAGTCTGCTGCTCGGGAAATAGCCTATTTCTTTACCCCTGAGCAACTCTGCAACAGATGAATCAGTTAACGCCAGAAAAAATTGATCTACTGGGCTTGAGTCAGGCCCAGATGACATCGGTTTTGGCTGGTTTGGGTGAAAAGCCTTACCGGACAGCTCAGGTAATGAAATGGTTGCATCATCGGTCGGTTATGAAGATCGATGACATGACGGATATCAGTAAAAAGTTGCGAACGGAGTTCGAGGCAGGCGCTGAAATTCATGAGCCTGAGGTTCTGTCCGAAAAGGTGTCGCGGGACGGCACGCGAAAGTGGTTAATGCGATCGCGATCCGGCAGCGCCATTGAAACGGTGTTTATCCCGGAAGGCAATCGCGGCACGCTCTGCGTTTCATCCCAGGTGGGGTGCATCTTAGATTGTAAGTTTTGCTCCACCGGTAAGCAGGGCTTTAACTCTAATTTGACCGCGGGCGAAATTGTCGGTCAGTTGCGGATGGCAGAGCGGCGGTTGCGGGCCGAATTTGAGGATCGCAATCGGGTCGTGACCAACGTCGTACTGATGGGCATGGGCGAGCCGCTTCTCAATATCGATCAAGTGATTCCGGCAGTGTCGGTCATGATGGATGACTTGGGCTATGGCATTTCGAAGCGCAAGGTCACGATTTCAACGGCCGGCGTCGTCCCAGGCATTCTCAGACTAAAAGAAACGACGGATGCCTCATTAGCGATCTCGTTGCACGCACCCAATGATGCCCTTCGAGACCAGCTGGTGCCGATTAATCGAAAATACCCCATCGCGATGTTGCTGGATGCCTGCCGGGATTATGCCGAGAATTTAGGCGAGAAGCGGACGATTACGATTGAGTACACGTTGCTTGATGGCGTCAATGATCAGGCCGAGCAGGTTCGCGAGCTTGCGGTTCTGCTTAAGCATTTCCCTTGCAAAATCAACTTAATCCCGTTTAACCCTTATCCAGGGACGACCTTTAAGAGACCATCCGCTGCCAGTGTCAGATACTTTCAAGACTATTTGGTTGGCAAGGGCTTCTCAACCATGGTGCGGACCACCCGTGGCGATGATATTGATGCAGCGTGTGGTCAGCTTGCGGGCCAGGTGGTGGATCGCACCTCCCGCAGCGCGCGGTACCAACGCATCGCCTTGCAGGCGGCAGCCGAATGAGAGCGCTCGCGCTCGCTCTGGTGCTTTTAATCGTGATGGGCTGTACCGCTCAGAATCGGGGCGGCGCGGCAGTCGATCAAAATGAGGTTGCGGCGCGAGCCATTGAGCTAGGGACGGCTTATCTGCGGCAGGGTGATTATGGCCGAGCTAAAGATAACTTAATGAAAGCGCTGGCGATTGATGATCAATCGGCGCCGGCTCATCATACATTAGCGATTGTGTTCCAGCAGGAGCGCGAGTTTGAACTCGCGGAGTCGTATTTCAAGCGGGCAATTGCGCTCGCCCCGGACATGATCGCGGCGCGCAATAACTTTGGCGGTTTTTTATATGCTCAGGGTCGTCCCGGTGAAGCGGTTGAGCAGCTGACCATTGCAACCGAAGATCGCTTTTACGAGCTTAGGCCTCAAGCCTTTGAGAATTTGGCCGTGGCATACCTCGCGCTGGACGACCGACGTGCTGCCCGCGAGGCCTTTGAACGTGCCGAGGCGCTGAATCCTCGATTACCCAGAACCTTGCTTGAGCTAACGCTGCTGCATCTAGAGGATCAAAATTATACGGCAGCAAAAGCACTATATTTAAGACATCGAGCGATCGCGTCGGAATCAGCGAGAAGCTTGTCCGCGTGCGCAAAAATTTATGCCATTTTTTTAGATGCGGCTGAGCGCAGCCGATGCACCGCTGATTTAATTCGAATCTATCCAACCTCGATGGAAGCTTTAGAGTTAGTCAAGGGTACCCAAGGAGGGGTGGATGGGCGTTGAGGAAATGGGCGAGGCCAGTACGTTGACAGTCTCTGATCAGTTAAGACAAGCCAGAGAAGCCGCTGGCATGACCCAAGCGGGGGTTGCCGAGCAGTTGTTTTTGACCGAGACGTTCATTCGGTATATGGATGCGGGTGAGTTTCATCGCCTGCCGAAGCAAGCGTTTGTTCGGGGTTACCTGCGCAGTTATGCGCGGGTTGTGGGTCTTGATGGCGGTCAGTTAGTGCAATTATATGACGAGGCATTTCGGGAAACGCTGCCAGACACCCCCGCGGATGTTGCCGTCAGTGTGAAAGAAAATCGATTCTCTGGACCTGTTGTGCTCACCGGTGTCATCGGGATGGGGATTGTTTTGATTTTGGTGCTCTTGGTGTGGCTGCTGACGTCGGACGAGGATCGGGCAGACGTCGGCGCGATGACGCCCGCGGCAGCCGACCCTGCCCTAATTACTGAGCCGAGTGCCGGAATAATGGCGGGTGCGCTGCCGGACCCCGCCAACACGGAAACCGCGCCTTTAGAATCAGTGACGCCAGACAAAATCTTTGACCAAGCGCCGCTTTCCGGACTTGATGCGCCAGCACCAGCCTTGGCGGATCTTGAGCGGACAACGGACGTTGTAGCACGAGAAAACCAGAGCACTAAAGCTGAAAACACACCGTCGGGAAGGATTAGCCAAGACCTAGATCCATTGGTTTTTGAGGCGGCAGCGTCTGATCCTGAACGCTTAGCGTCGAGTGGCAGTATTGCCGATGGATTGGTCGATCAACCCGGAAGCCCTGAAAAACTGAGCGATCAGCGCCAAGCCAATTTTAAACTTGATAATGGGCGAGGGCTCTCAGAACAAGTCGAAATTTGGCGAGAAAATCGACTCGATGGACGTCAAATCCGAGTGGACGCGGGTGGCTCGGATGAATTAAAAGCGACCCTTGTTGGTGAATGTTGGATTGAAGTCCAGGATAGCCAAAACGAATTGATTTACGGTGATCTTAATCGCGCCGGCGATGTCCTAGTCCTCAATGGGCGCGCGCCCTTAACGGTCTTGCTCGGCAATGCGCCGATGGCGCGTTTAGAGTTTAATGGCCGAGCGATTGATCTTGATTCAGCAACAACACGAGACGCGATCGCTCGATTGACCTTAACGAATTAGGAGTAACGTTATGCACCAAGATTCTAAGATAGTGCGACGGGTATCCAAACAGATCATGGTGGGGGCTGTGCCGGTTGGGGGCGATGCGCCGATTGCAGTTCAAAGTATGACCAATACCAATACGCTCGATGTTGCGGCAACGGTGGCTCAGATTCGACGTCTTGAAGTCGCCGGTGCCGATATTGTTCGGGTCTCGGTACCCAGTATGGACGCGGCAGAAGCATTCGGAAAAATTCGAGCCCAAGTCGATGTGCCGTTAGTGTCCGATATTCACTTTGATTACAAGATTGCACTCAAGGTTGCCGCGTTAGGGGTGGATTGTTTGCGGATTAATCCTGGCAATATCGGTAGTCCGGATCGCGTTCGGGCGGTGGTAAGTGCCTGTAAAGATCAAGGCATTCCGATTCGGATCGGCGTTAATGCGGGTTCCTTAGGCAAGGACTTAATGCGCAAGTATAAAGAGCCAAATGCCACAGCGATGGTCGAGTCAGCGTTGCGCAATATTGAGATGCTGGATGCCGAAAATTTTGATCAGTTCAAGCTGAGCTTGAAGGCCTCTGATATTTTTATGACGATCGAGGCGTATCAGCGTATTGCGGGTCAAATCGATCAACCGTTGCACTTAGGTATTACTGAAGCGGGCGCCCTACGTTCGGGTACGGTGAAGAGCGCAGCCGGGCTGGGCTTTTTACTGATGGCGGGCATAGGCGATACAATTCGCGTGTCGTTGGCGGCGGACCCGGTTGAGGAAGTAAAGGTTGGGTTTGATTTGCTGAAGAGCCTGCATCTGCGCAGTAAGGGCATTCACTTTGTGGCGTGTCCGAGTTGCTCTCGTCAGAACTTTGATGTCATTTCAACCGTGAATGAGCTGGAACGACGGGTGGAAGACATTACAACGCCCCTCGATGTCGCGATTATTGGCTGTATCGTGAATGGACCGGGTGAGGCAAAAGAGGCCGACATTGGTCTGACAGGCGCGACCCCAAACAATTTGATCTATCGTGATGGTGCGCCCAGTCAAAAAGTGACCAATGAGCATTTAATTGATGATCTCGAGGCGATGATTCGACGGCGGGTGGCCGAAAAAATTGCAGCCGAGGCGGCCGAAAATGTTGAATTAACATCAAACTGAGTGGAAGTGTGTCGTGAGTAACGCAATGAAAGCCATTCGAGGGATGCAGGATCTGCTACCCGAAAAAAAAGCGCGATTCCGTTTGATCGAAGATCAGGCGAGAAGGGTTTTAGCGGGTTATGGTTATCAGGAAGTCGGCTTGCCGATACTGGAAAGCACCAGTTTGTTCAGTCGTTTGGTTGGCGCAAGTACAGACATCGTCGAAAAAGAAATGTACACCTTCAATGATCGCAACGAAGAGAGTCTGACGCTGCGACCGGAAGGCACCGCTGGCTTGGTTCGCTTTGTGAATGAGCATGGTCTGGCGTTTAATCAAACCCAAAGGCTTTGGTACACGGGGCCGATGTTTCGTTATGAGCGACCTCAGAAAGGCCGCTACCGGCAGTTTGACCAGATTGGGGTTGAGTGTATCGGGATGGAAGGTCCTGATATCGATGCTGAGTTACTGCTGCTTTCGGCCCGGCTTTGGTCGGTTTTAGGCTTATCGAGCTCGGTAACCCTTGAACTCAATTCAATCGGTGATGCTGCGAGCAGGCAAGCCTTTAGCGCGGCTTTAGTGGAGTATTTAACGCGTTATAAATCGGATTTAGACGAGGATAGTCTTCGTCGACTGACGACGAATCCGATGCGCATTTTAGACACCAAAGTCCCGACAACACAGGCGCTTTTGGTAGACGCACCGGTCCTCAGCGACTTTATTGACGCGGCGTCTCGAAAGCATTTTGATGGCCTGTGTGCGATACTGGACGCCGCCGGGCAGCCCTATCGGATTAATCCAAGCATCGTGCGCGGTTTGGACTATTACAACCGTACGGTGTTCGAGTGGGTCACGGATGAATTGGGTGCCCAAGGTACAATTTGTGGTGGTGGTCGCTACGACGGATTAGTGGCGCAGTTAGGGGGTAAACCCACGCCCTGCGTTGGCTTTGCGTTGGGTTTAGATCGGCTCGCGCTGATGCTTGAGGGTCAAGCGGTGCAAGGGCCTTCGATCAATATTTATGGTGTTTCTGTTGGAGACGACGCGCGGGGCAAGATGCTGGTCCTGGCAGAGCAAGTGCGGACGCAACTCGGTCTTTCGATTCAGGTTCATGCCGGTGCTGGAAAGCTCAAGGCGCAAATGAAGAAAGCCGATGCGTCTGGGGCAGAGATTGCGCTCATTGTTGCAGAGGACGAGCTTGCGCAGGATGCGGTGAGTGTTCGTGAATTACGGGGTGAAGGGGGGCAGGCATTGGTTCAAATGTCGGCTTTGATTGAACAGTTGCAGCAGCGTTTCAAGCAGTAAGCAGCAATTAGCAAACAGTAAAGAACTTGGTACAGGAGTAGGCACGTGGCGCTGGATACGAGCGAAGAAGAGCAAATCGAGAAAATACAGACTTTTTTACGTCAGAACGGTTGGTTTTTAGCCATTGGCTTGGTGCTTGTTCTGGGCGGTAACTTTGGATTCAGATCTTGGGAAGACCAAAAGCAGGCAGCAGCTGAGGCTGCGAGTGATGCGTTTACGACGTTCCAAGCTGCGGCGCGTGAAGGCAAAACGGACGATGATAAACGAGCCGCCGCGATGGACTTAGGAGACGCCTTTATTGCGAATCATCCGGGAACGGATTATGCGGTCTTAGCGGGGCTGCAGATTGCAAAGCTGCATTTTAGTGCAGGCAATCTAAGTGAGGCAGAAGCGGCCTTGCGAGCAATAACGGCCGCGGCGAGCTCGCAATTGGCGCCTTTGGTACAGATTCGATTGGCGCGACTTTTGGGCGCTCAGGACCGGCCTGAGGAGGGTTTGACCGTGTTGGCTGAACCGCTCGAATGGGCTGGCTTTATGGCAGCGCGACATGAGGTCGAAGGCGATTTGTTGTATCAACTCGATCGACTCGACGAGGCAAGGCAAGCCTATCAGCTGGCGGTTAACACAGCGGGTGAAGAGGGCTTACCGGGTTTAACGATGAAGGTTGAAGATTTGACGTTTGCAACCGCGAGCATGGATCCAGCGATATCGGATGAAAGCAGCAACAACGAAGCCGCATCGGTCGAAGCGCCGGCAGCTGGTCCCGACGCATCGGCAGATGGGACGCAAGCAGATTCAAAGGACAATGGATGATGATCTGGCGAATGTTGCCTTATAGCCTGTTATTGCTCGGTCTAGTGAGCGGTTGCAGTTGGTTTGACGGCAAAGATGAAGACGTCATCAAGCCAGCCGCGCTCAAGAAAATCCAGTCAGAGGTGACTTTCTCTGCCCTGTGGACCGCGCGAGTGGGTGCGGGTGCTGCGGATAAAGCGATCAAGCTTGAGCCTGCATTAAGTGGCAATCGCATTTTTGCGGCCTCTGCTGATGGTACGATTTTGGCCGTTCAGGCAGATACCGGCAATAAGGTTTGGTCTCGGGATGTTCGAGATCTCTACGCCGAGGCTGATGTTGATCACGCTTTTGCGAAAGATGTCGATGTCATCACTGGCGGCGTTGGCGCGGGCAACGACATTGTGCTGGTTGGAACCTCTGCGGGAGAAGTGTTGGCCCTCTATCAGAGTGACGGCTCGATCGCGTGGCGCGCTGAGGTGTCAAGCGAAGTGCTCGCGCCACCACAGATTCTCAATCAACTGGTTGTTGCCCAAGCCATCGATGGCAGCGTGACGGGGTTGGATGCGTTTACCGGCGAGCAGCGTTGGCGGTTTAGTACCTCGTTACCGGCATTGACCCTGCGCGGCACGGCAACCCCAATCCTTCGTGATGATGTTGTGATTGCCGGGTTTGCCAATGGGCGTGTAGCCTTGATTGATCCTGATCGCGGGGTCGCCGCGATCGATGAACGCGTCGCGGCGGCTAAAGGGCGTTCCGACTTAGAACGTTTAATTGATATCGACGGCAAGATGGTCTTTCAAAGTGGCAGGCTTTATGTCGCAAGTTATCAAGGCAGAATCCTCGCCATTGATTTAAATGCCGGACGCCCGCTCTGGTCCGAAGAGGCGTCGACAACCGTTGGCTTGGGTGCAGGCTTTGGTAATGTGTATTTAGCGTCCGTCAGTGATCAGATTACGGCTTTTGACATGGATAATGGCCGAATCCAGTGGGAGTTGGATGACCTTCTCAACCGAGACCTCACGACACCGATCGCGATTGGCAGCTACTTGGCAGTTGGCGACTTTGAAGGCTATGTTCATTTGATTGCACAATCCGATGGCCGGTTTGTGGGGCGTCGTCGCGTTGATACCAAAGGGCTTTATACCCCGGCGCTCGCCGATGGTAACCGGCTCTATGTTATGGGCAATAGCGGACGCCTTTCGGCTTTCGAGATTCAGTAGCGTATTTGATGCTCCCCGTTATCGCCCTAGTCGGCCGCCCGAACGTTGGGAAATCCACGCTTTTTAATCGAGTGACCAAAACCCGAGACGCTTTGGTTGCCAGCATCCCAGGATTAACCCGGGACCGGCAGTACGGACGGGGTGTCATGGGGGATTTCGATTACTTGGTGATCGATACCGGAGGGTTGTCCGGCGACGAGCAGGGCATTGATAAGCCCATGGCCGAGCAGTCCCGAGCCGCCATCAGCGAAGCAGATCTTGTCTTATTTTTGGTTGATGCTAAGTCCGGACGCTTGCCTGGAGATCATGATATTGCGCGCCTGCTGCGTACTCAGAATAAACCGGTCGTTTTGGTAGCCAATAAAATCGATGGTCAGAACAGCGACTACATCGAGGGCGAATTCGCTGAGCTGGGATTTGGGGGCTGTGAACTGATTTCGGCCTCCAATGGTCATGGCGTGTCTTACCTAATGTCTGAAGTTGTACTCGCGCGTCTGCCCGTCAAGCAAAGCGATGAGACGGAAGCTGAAGAAGCGCGCGGTATCAAGATGGCGGTGGTCGGACGCCCCAACGTGGGTAAGTCGACCTTGGTCAATCGAATGCTTGGAGAGGACCGGGTCGTCGTCTTTGATCAGGCGGGTACAACGCGGGATAGCATTTACATTCCGTTTGAGCGCGAAGGTCAGGAATACACGATTATCGATACGGCCGGGGTACGGCGGCGAGGCAAAATTTCTGAAGCCGTTGAAAAGTTTTCAGTGATCAAGGCGTTGGACGCCATTGCTGATGCAAACGTTGTGATTTTGATGATCGATGCGCATGAAAACCTCGTCGATCAAGATCTGCATCTGTTGGGACATGTTCTGGAAGCCGGTCGCGCGTTGGTGATTGCGGTTAATAAGTGGGATGGCACCAATCAAGAGCAGAAAGATCATATTAAAAGTGAAATCGAGCGCCGGTTAACCTTCATCGATTTTGCAACAATCCACTTTATCTCGGCGCTCCATGGATCTGGTGTGGGTCATCTGTATAAGTCGGTTCTTAAATCTTATGATTCGGCAACCAAGTCGCTTGCAACCACTAAATTGAACAAAATTTTAGCTGAGGCCTTGGCTGAGTATCAGCCGCCGATGGTTAATGGACGGCGCATCAAACTTCGTTACGCGCACGCAGGCGGCAGTAATCCGCCGATTATCATCGTGCATGGGAATCAAACCGAAGCCGTGCCAGAAGCTTATAAGCGCTATCTGCAGAAGCGGTTCCACAAAGCCTTAGGACTTGAAGGCACGCCGCTCAGGATTGAGTTTAGAACGGGCGATAACCCTTTCAAAGACAAGAAGGTCAAACTCACGGACCGAGAAGTGAGCAAAAAGCGACGCTTGATGAAGGATGATGTTGAGCGCGCGAAGAGACGAAAACGCTAGCGCTTTTGTTCAGAAAATCCCTGTTGGATCCGGTTTAGGGCTCAAGCATCAACGGCGTAAGGGTCACTGCGGGCTCACCCAATGCCTACCCATAAAATGCCTACCTATAAAATGGCTGCTCAAATAATGGCCAGCGCTTCATATTAAGCCCTTCAGGTTAAGCAGCTCTGTATTTTTAGTTCAGGGCTGGGCAATAAACAATGCGGGATCCACCCGAGCTTGGTTTAAGTTAACGCTGAAGTGCAAATGCGGGCCGGTAACCCGTCCAGTTTGGCCGACCAGGCCTATGATCTCACCTTGCTCGACGGTCGCGTTGAGCTCGACCTTAATTTTACTGAGGTGGCAATACATCGTAATGAGCCCTTGACCATGATCAATCAGCACGGTGTTGCCGTTGAAAAAATAATCACCGGTGGCGCGAACGATGCCAGCGGCGGCGGCCTTGATGGGCGTGCCCTCTGGTGCTGCGATATCCAAGCCCGAGTGCGGGCTTCTAGGTTGGTCATTCAAAATCCGGCGTTTGCCAAAGGGCGATGAGATTCGGCCTTCGACTGGCGTGATGAAATCAAGGCTGCCAGCGTTGATGGCTCGGTCTGTGGTAAAAGACTCGAAAACCGCCATCATCTCTTGCCGGTCCCGATTGATTCGATCGTAATCCCGCGCTGGTGGCGTAACCTTATTGTTGTCTTGGATGGTGAGGCGCTCGGTCAGATAGCTTTTCTCAAGCACATCGAAGACGATTGCGCCGCTCACAAGATCAAGCTGAGCGGGCCCTGGGGCCTGATCCATTGCAATGCCCACAATCGCGATAGGCTTTTCCGAGTCGCCGATAATCAGAACCGGGTTGCCAAGGAACCGGGCGGATTTTGTGTTCGCGGGTAGTGCGATCACCGCCACGCCTCCAGGCACTGGCGTATGCGTGGGCTGGGCGGCAACCGAGCTTTGAAATAACAATAGCGCGGCAAAGAGGGCGCCTGAGAATAAAACGAGTTTCAAGGAGTCTCCTCTACTTTTAGCGTGGGTTTATTGCGAATGATGGCGTCCGCCGTGCCGTCGGCAAAGTCGATCGTGACGGCTTGATCAGCCTGCAGTTGCGCTGCCCGACCGACGACGGTTTGCGCCTCGTCTCGGACCAGGCTGAATCCGCGCTCCATGACGGCCAATGGGCTGAGCGCATTGAGTTGACCGGCAAGACGTTGGAGGTTGCTGCGTTCATCGATGAGTTGGCGCTCGATCAGTTGCGTCTGTCTCGCTGAGGCGGACGATAGCCGAGCATGAGCTTGTTTGAGCTGCTGCTCAATGCCGGTGTTTAATTGTTTTTCTAAGCGGTCTAATTCTGGATGCTGCAGGGCGCGGTTCACCGCATTCAAGAGTCGAGGTTGCAATCGCGCCAACCGCTCGCTCATTTGCGTGAGCGTTTGAGACGGGTTGCGTAGACGCCGCGTCAAGCTTTGGACAGCGGCCTGGGCGGCCCTCAGTTGGCTGCTTTGGGCTCGCGTTAAACGCTGGGCTAGGCCGTCGAATTGTTGCATCCAGTCAGTTTGGTCTGGGGCAAGAATTTCAGCCGCTGCGGAGGGCGTTGCGGCGCGCAGATCTGCCACAAAGTCGGCAATGGTGAAGTCGGATTCGTGACCGATGGCGCTCACAACGGGAATACGGCTGTTGGCGATCGCGAGCGCGACGGGTTCGGTATTAAAGGTCCAAAGATCCTCTAAGGAACCGCCGCCTCGGGTGAGTAAGATGGCGTCAAACACGGGCTCTGAAAATGTATTCGCCAATTCCAAGGCGGCAACGATCTGCTGGGTTGCGTCCTCGCCCTGGACTTGGCTGGGAATGATCGTACAGTTGAGCGCTGGGAACCGCCGGTTCAGTACGCTCAGAACGTCCCGGATCGCAGCACCGGTGGGTGAGGTAATAATCGCAAGGTGTTTAGGCAGCGCCGGTAAAGCGCGCTTGCGCGACTCGTCAAATAGGCCGTCTGTCTGCAAGCGTTGCTTGAGTGCCTCAAACGCCCGCCGCAGCTCGCCCTCGCCTGCTTCTTCCATGTGTTCTGCGATGAATTGATACTCGCCGCGCGCTTCGTACAGACTGATCTTGCC
Organism: Pseudomonadales bacterium; assembly: GCA_017854255.1. GTDB lineage: Bacteria > Pseudomonadota > Gammaproteobacteria > Pseudomonadales > Azotimanducaceae > UBA9926. The sequence goes on along the minus strand of JAFMIA010000028.1, from coordinate 8,194 downwards.
GCGAATGAGCACCTTCAGACCATTCCTGGGTTTGAAACGAACCCGCTGGTTTTTGTTGCGGAACATGGCGGTGCGCAGCTGGCCGCCCTCATCTTTAAGCGTCAGGTACCAGTGCCCCGAGGCCGGTACGCTGAAATTTGAAATTTCGCCTTCAACGAACACCATTGGGAAGTGGCCTTCCAACAAGGATTTCGCGGCCTTATTCAGATCGCTGACCGATAAAATTTCAGCGTTCGAGCCGTCTGATTCAGATGTTTGCCGAATCATGTCGCGGCTCGGCGCAAGAATTTGGCAAGTGGGCCTTGGATCGCCTCATCAATGCGCGCGGCCTGATGGGGCATGAGATCCTGATTCGCCACAAATTCGGTTCCCGCATAAGGATCAACCACGCCGGAGGTCAAGCCGCTTAAGGTTTCGATGACGGCCATGCCGCAGAGCGGCACGTAAAAGTCGGAGTAGCCGCCCTCATGGTTCGTGATGAGTCGGCCACCGCACAGATCCGCGGCCAGAGCCATCATCTTTTCCGTCATCACGCGGTAATGGTTTGCGACCAGCAGCATGTGGCTGAGGGGGTCAAAATAGGCCGCATCAAAACCGCAAGCAACAATGATGAGATCCGGTTTAAAGGCGCTTAGCGCCGGGGCCACAACCGCATCGATGGTTTTCAAATAGGCGCCGCCCCCACACCCAGCAGGCAACGGGATGTTGAGGTTAAAGCCATCGCCGTCGCCTTCCCCTGTTTCTTCAAGCTTGCCCAGGTTCACCGGGTAGAGCATCTCTTGATGGATGGAGATGGTGAGGACATTGGGGTCCTCAAAAAACGCTTGTTGTGTGCCGTTGCCATGATGCACATCCCAATCGACAACGGCCACCCGATCAACCCAGCCTTGCGCCCGGGCTTCTAAGATCGCCAGCGCAATGTTGTTGAAAATGCAAAAGCCACGGCCTCGGTCGCGTTCGGCATGATGCCCCGGTGGTCGGGTAAGGGCATAGGCATTGGAGACTGCGCCTGACATCACATTCTTTATGGCGGCGGTTGTGCCGCCAACAGCCAGGCGGGCAATATCATAGGACCCGGGTCCTGCAATGGTGGACTGGCCAACGGATCCGCCGGTGGTCTGGCTCATGTGAGCAACGAGATCGATATAGTCAGCTGTATGAAAGCGCTCAAGGGTTTGACGGGTTGCGGCGGTGTGCGCCAGCCGCGAAAGTTGTGGGGTGACGTCGTAGGCGTCTAGCAAATTTTTCAGCCGGCGTTTGGTTTCGGGGTTTTCAAGGTGGACCCCGGGTTGAAAGGCGCCGCCCGCGGGGATTTGTCCCAAGGCTGAACCGTTGTCGTGCCACATGAAGCGCTCGTTCCAAATCAATCCGGTTTTTTGGGTCATGTGCCTCTCAGAGGTGGTTTGCGAAGGAATTCTGTTGGCGCTCATGATAGCGGCAGGGCCATTCGGTGAGCAAATACTGTGTCGAGCAAAAGCGTTTTAGAATGGCGGGCGGATGCGGCAATAAAGCAGTCGCATGCATCGTGATGACTATGATTCGGCTGGCTTTGGTTGTAATTGCGCCCATTGCCGGGCCTCCGCATGCCGGCCCGCAAGACTTAAAATTTGGGCCATTCTTCGAGGTAGCAAGGGATATTGCTCGAGCTGATTGCTGCGAACAAGCGCTTGCGCATAATCCTCAAGATCCCGAAGATGCTGGTTGACGTCGCGTGCCGCACCTTCCTCAACGGCGCGTTTAACGAGGGTGCCGTAGGCTTTAAGGGTGAGCTCAATCTCATCGGAGTGGGCGTCAATGAGCTCGAGTAGGCGCCGTTTGGCTTTACTTGGGTCACCTGCTTTGAGATGCGCCGATGCCAGCGCGCCAAGGGTTTGCGCCTGCAGCGTGTGATCATCCCGGGTGTAGTTCAGGGCCTGCTCTAAATGCGGGATGGCCGCTTTAAACCGTCCAAACGCCTGGTGTATTTCGGCCAGCTTGAGATGGCTACTGCCGTGATGAGGGTATTCTTGAATAACTTGTCGAAAATGATGTAGGGCAGATTCTGGATCTTGTTCATGCCGGAACAGTTCTGCAAGCTCGTAGTGGATTTGCCAATCCGCGCGGCCCGTTGCTACCAAGGCCTTTCGGCGCTTAATCACATCCTGGGTCGAGCCAACTTGTTTGGCGCGTGCTGCGCCCGTGCCATTAATAAAATCAACCAGCGCCACATAATTACTTTGTCCCGTGAAGGGCGGCGTCTGCACCATATCCAGTAATCGGCCCATGGCATCAATGGTTGTGAAGTTTGGATAGCCGATCCGGTGCGCTATTTCCTGAGCCGGCAGTAACGCGCTTTGGCTTGAGGCGTCTACGGTCTCAAGAATAGCCTCTGCAAACCCGGCCGCGAGCAGGTAATTACCCTCAAAGCTGTAATGCACATGCTCTAGTAGCAGATTCCAGCCGGGCTGCTTGGGTTGGCTTGCGCGTTTGAAAGCCGTTTCACTGTCGACAAAGTTAAAGGCGGTATCGTTGAATTGCTCAGCAACCCGCCGAATGCGGGCGTTAATCTGCGTGTCCGCACGAAACCGCAGGGTATCTAAGTCAAGTGCTTGTTGAAAGTGTTCCGCGGACTCGGCGTTTTGACCCAGTTTTTCATAGGCAATGCCGAGCTGATAATGGGTATCAGCATGATTCGGCGCGATGGCCTTTGCCGCGTTAAGGGCATTAACGGCGTCCTGAAAGCGTTGGTCTTTGAACCGCGCAGCGCTGTATTGGTGCTGGCGGTTCAATGTGTTCAGCGCATCATCAGACAATTCCGGTGGGTGTTGCGAGGAAAATGGTGCTGAATCGCGAAGGTTAACGGGCACGCTCGAGAGCAGAACATGAATACCCTTGTCTTGAAGCCGTGATACCGTGTCAAACAGGTTGTTTTCATAGTGCTCATATACCGTTTCAAGGCGAGGGTCGTCAAACGCGACATTGTTGTCGGTGAACATTTGCATGCCGCGCCACCGCAGCGTTTCTTTGTCATTTTTTGGGTTCAAGTTCCCGACAAGAACGTTTGCCGCCTGCCAGACCCTTGTGCGCTTGATGGCCTGTATTAGGCGAATGATTGACAGGTTTGATAAAAAAGTTTGATTAAAAGTGCCGGGGCCATAAGGGCCTACCACCTCATTGTTGCCCACCAAAATAATAGCGAAGGTTGAGGGCCCAGCAGGTATCGATTTCGCAACGTCATAAATCACGTGGGAGTTGACGGAGGTCATTGCCGTATTGATGACGTCGATTTTTTTCGTCGGTAGCGCTTGCTCAAGTAGGATCTCCAGGTGTCGGCTGAAGCCATGGTTCAGGTTTGGAAAGCCCCGCGCCGCCGACCCACCCAAAATGAAGACTCGAATGGTTTGGTCATCCGGTAACGCTGAGAAGGTGTTTTCGATGGGCGTGATGCCAAGCGAGGCAGGATAAAATTGATGGATGAAGGCGGGGTTATCCTGGTAGTAGTCCTGCCCATTGATATTCAGAATTTTAAAGAAGTCCTGGGGCGCGCCGATGCCAGCAAATTTGAGGCCCTGCTCAACGATGATGAAAAAAGCAGCAGGCACGCCAATCAGCGCGATGAGGTAAAACAGCAGATTTTTAAACAAGGCCATGTCGTTAATTCCTAAGCGCGCGCTGGAGTTTGCGAGCGCGTTGGGGCGTAGATCTATGTTAACCCGTTTAATGATCTAAGGGACATGACGGCCATGAAAGGATGTCCAGTCAAGGCGTTCTTTCAGCCGGTCATTCAACTCGGCCGAGCGTTGGCGGATAAAAATTATCAGTCGCGTTGATTGATCGGTGACATCAAGACGCAAAGGTCCTTGCGGTCTAATCCAGTTCGTAGTGATCCTGATAGGTTTCTCGAAGGGTGGGGTCTTGGTCTTCTTTTAAGAGGAGCAAGTTGCCGATGACGAGGACGTCGAGTTCGGTGCCCATGAAACATTTAAAGGCCTGCTCGGGTGTGCAGACAATGGGTTCACCGCGGACGTTGAATGAGGTGTTTACCAGCACCGGACAGCCTGTCTCGTCAAAGAATCGTGATAACAGCGCGTGAAACTTGGGGTTGGTCTCCTCATGAACGGTCTGCAGTCGAGCCGTATAGTCGACATGGGTCACGGCAGGGATGACCGAGCGGGGTATTTTGAGCTGGTCGAGACCCATCTGCGCCGCATCAAGCGCGGTGATGGGATGCCGCTTGTTTTCTCGGATCGGGGCCACAAAAAGCATATAAGGACTGTCTGCTTCGTGTTCAAACCACTCAGAGACGTGCTCGCTCAGCACCGCCGGCGCAAACGGCCGAAAGCTTTCGCGATATTTAACTTTTAGGTTGAGCTGCGACTGCATCAAGGCGGATCGTGGGTCTGCCAGGATGCTGCGGGCGCCGAGCGCTCGAGGCCCAAACTCCATCCTGCCTTGCATCCAGCCGATGGCTTTGCCGGCACTGAGCGCTGTCGTGACGCGGGTAAGAAGCTCTGACTCTGAATAGCGCGTGAAAATCCCGCCGCAGACATTAAGTGCTGTACTTGCGGCTTCGTCGGAGAAAGCCGGTCCTAAATAGCTGCCTTGCATTAGATCTCGAGACACGTGTTCGGGTCTTTCCCCATCAAGGTGTAGGTGCCATGCCGCAAGCGCGGCGCCGAGAGCGCCACCGGCATCGCCTGCCGCGGGTTGAACCCAAATGTTATCGAAGAGGTTCGCTCGCGCCAGAAGGCCATTGGCGACGCAGTTCAGGGCGACGCCCCCTGCTAGGCAAAGATTTTTTTCGCCCGTTTGGCGTTGGATACTGCGGGCCAGTCTCAGCACAATATCCTCGGTAACCTTTTGAACAGAGGCGGCAAGGTCCATTTCTCGCTGGGTGATCTGAGCTTCAGGTTGTCTTGGCGGGCCACCAAACAATTTGTGAAAATGCTTGGTGGTCATGGTGAGACCGGTGGCGTAGTCAAAGTAGCGCATATCGAGTTGAAAGCTGCCGTCGTCGGCGACATCGACCAGGTGCTCTGTAATTAAATCGGCATAGCGGGGCTTGCCATAGGGCGCAAGGCCCATGACTTTATACTCCCCAGAATTAACCTTAAAACCGGTGTAGTAGGTAAACGCCGAGTAGAGTAAGCCGAGAGAATGCGGAAAGTGAATTTCTTTGAGAATCGTTAGACGGTTGCCTTGGCCAACCGCAAGCGAGCTCGTCGTCCACTCGCCGACGCCATCCAGGGTGAGGACCGCCGCGCGTTCGAAGGGCGAGGGGTAAAAGGCGCTAGCGGCGTGGGACAGGTGGTGTTGTGAAAACAAGAGCCGAGATTGCCAATCGATGGTCTCGCCGAGGGCGTTCGAGAGCGCCTTTGTGAGGACCGATTTTTGAAAAAGCTTGTCTTTGATCCAGGCCGGCATGGATAAAGCGAAGCTGCGAAAGCCTCGGGGGGCAAAGGCCAAGTAAGTTTCCAGCAGGCGCTCAAATTTTAAGAAGGGTTTCTCGTAAAAAACGACTTGATCGATTTGCTCGGGGATGATGCCAGCTTCTGCAAGACAATAAGCAATGGCTTGATCCGGAAAACTGGGATCGTGTTTCTTGCGCGTGAAGCGTTCTTCTTGGGCAGCGGCAATAATCCGGCCATCTTGAAGCAAGCAGGCGGCGCTATCGTGATAAAACGCGGAGAGACCTAAGATGTACATGGGTTATGTCAGCATCATTAAAAGAGCGTATAGATAAAGGGCGCAAGAACAGAGCCTTCGGCAAGGATCATCAAGCCGCCGAGCGCGACCATAATGAGGATAATTGGCGCCAGCCATAACTTTTTTCGCGCTCGGAGGAAGGCCAAAAGCTCTTTTAAAAATGCCATGCCGATTCGTTACCTCAAAATTGATTTTTAAAAGATGCTTCAGATTGCTCGCTGGGCGTTATTGCCTGCCAATGCGTCTTGGTGGCTCGGCGCTTGAGCTTGAGTTCGTCTCGTCCGACCAGTCGCATAATCAGCCCGACCGGTGTGAAGATCAGAAAGAAGATGGCGCCCAAAACGATTGGACTGATCAGCCGTCCAAGGAGCTGGCCGAACTGCATCCAGAGCCGGTTTAAAGGGCGTAATGTGCGCGGCGCGACGATGCTGATGGCGATAAAGAGAGCGGCTAACAAGCCCGCCGAGAAGCCTAGAAAAGACTCGCCCGTCCAAAATCCGTAGGCCGCGAGGAGGCCAAAAATGCCGGCGACAAAACCGCCAAACTTTTGATCCGTGGGGAGCTGCATAGCGGTGGTCATGAGGCGCCTTGAAGCCGAAAGGTAGATTCTGAGTGATTTTGATGACAAGCGCAAAATCAAGACGATTTTATGGCCTTTGGCGCGAAAAGCGTGGGAGGCCGGGCCGTGAGTGTTGTGTTCATCTCGGCGCGTCGAACTCGTCAGGCCTAAACGGCCGTTATCGAGGTGTTTCGGGGCCGCAAATTCGAAAATCTTTTGCGCCGGGTTTCAGGCGCTCTATACTGAACGCTTTTTATGAAGAGACTTCATGACTTCCCCGACAGCAGACATCCATGACGACAAAATACTCATCCTAGATTTTGGATCGCAATATACACAGCTCATTGCAAGGCGGGTCCGGGAGTTAGGGGTTTATTGTGAGATCCACCCGATTTCGATCACCGAAGACAGCGTCAAGGCATTATCGCCGCGGGGCGTTATTCTTTCGGGTGGGCCAGAGTCGGTTACGGCGCAGGATACTTTGGCGGCGCCGAGTTTTATTTTCGAGCTAGGATTGCCGGTTCTTGGGATTTGTTATGGCATGCAAACCATGGCGCAGCAGTTGGGTGGCCGGGTTGAGGCGGCTGAAAAGCATGAGTTTGGTCATGCGCGAGTTACCTTGCTCCAAGAATCTTTGATTTTTAGCGGCCTTGAAGACGGGGCAAGCGAGCTTGATGTTTGGATGAGTCATGGCGATCAGGTGGTTGAAGTTCCCGCGGGGTTCGCAGTGCTGGCTAAGACCGGAACCTGCCCGGTCGCCGCGATGAGCGATGAGTCCCGTCAGCTTTATGGGCTGCAATTTCATCCTGAGGTGCAGCACACGCCCCAGGGCGGTGAAATTTTAGACCGTTTTCTCAAAGCGAGTTGCAACTGCCGTGGTAGCTGGACGCCAGCCAATATCGTTGAAGACATCATCACCAATGTTCGCCGGCAAGTGGGCGCGCGCAACGTGATTTTAGGTTTGTCTGGTGGTGTTGACTCCTCTGTTGTTGCGGCGTTGTTGGCCCGCGCTATTGGGGAGCAACTGACCTGTGTCTTTGTCGATAACGGGTTGCTGCGGTTAGAAGAGGGCGATCAGGTAATGGCCATGATGGACTTGGCCGCGAAAAATGAGCTACCGATCAAGGTTATCCGGGTCGATGCGGCCGAACGTTTTCTGTCAAAGTTAAAAGGGATTACAGACCCAGAAGCAAAACGGAAAGTCATTGGTAATACTTTTATTGAAGTGTTCGACGAAGAATCAGCAAAAATCCAAGATGCTGACTTCTTGGCCCAAGGCACTATTTATCCGGATGTGATCGAGTCGGCCGGGACCAAAGATGGTAAGGCCCATGTGATCAAGTCTCACCATAATGTAGGCGGCCTTCCTGAAGATATGAAACTGGCGCTGGTAGAGCCGCTGCGTGAGTTGTTTAAGGACGAAGTCCGAAAAATCGGAATCGCCGTCGGCTTATCCAAAGAAATGGTCTTTCGGCACCCGTTCCCCGGTCCGGGCTTGGGCGTTCGAATACTCGGGGAGGTGACTGAGGCCTATGCAGACCTCTTGCGCCGCGCCGATGCCATTTATATTGAAGAGCTCAGGAATGCTGACCTTTATAACCAAGTGAGTCAGGCCTTTGCGGTGTTTTTACCAGTCAAATCAGTGGGCGTGGTGGGTGATGCCCGGCGGTATGAGTATGTGATTGCATTGCGCGCGGTCGAGACGATCGATTTTATGACGGCGCGTTCCGCACGACTGCCCTATGAGTTCTTAGAGCGAGTCTCGAGTCGGATTATTAATGAGATCAGCGGGATTTCAAGGGTCACCTATGATATTTCGAGTAAACCTCCGGCAACGATTGAGTGGGAGTAACGGGGTGGCGCTAAGCTATTGATTTATATAGGTTTGCGAGTTGCAAAGAAGTTACAAAGAGCCCCGTTTTTGGGGCTTTTTTACAAGCGAAGTTACAA
>JAFMIA010000092.1 GCA_017854255.1 Pseudomonadales bacterium | reverse complement strand
ATAGGGGTACGAAAATCAGCTGTCGAGTGTGGATAGCATTGGGGGCGGTTCAGGTTGACGTGCCCTTAGATTTGTAGATGCTTTGCTTGGTGATTATGGCGCCAATCGTTTCAGGGTCGCAGATTTAGATGACCCTATATTCGTAATACTTGCCAACAGTTCGAGTCCCAGCCGGTGAACCAGGGCGTGGCAAAACATCTGCCCAAGCATGCGTTGTTCCCACGCAGGCACTTAAAACGTGAGTTCAAAAAAAGAGGGCTTCAGAATGAAAAAGGCAGCCACTTGGGCCGCCCCTTCAAGAGAATTATACCCAATGTTGCTTTATCGTTATTAACCGCCGCAAAGGCCTAGTTTGGACTCGTGACGACAGACTGCAGATAGGCATTTGAGCCGGCGCAATCAGCGTAGTTGTCAAAGTAATCTTCCCTGGGTCGCCAACCACCTTCATTGGCGATTTGATTTTGCACCGCGAGTAGCGCGGCTGCGTCTTTGTAAACGCGCAGGTGACCAAATTCTCCTGGGTAGTCACCATCTCTAATGCCAAGCGCGGGGATAATCATGCCCGCATAACCTGTCATGTCATCGAATTCCCATGACCGGTGCACAGCATTCAGGTCGTCCCAACTAACGCCCTCATGACGGGTGCACCAATTGACCACCAGAACACGGTCATCATCTTCCGCAATGCCATCAGCGGCGTGGAACGGAAAGTAGTGAGCAAGGGCCCGTTGACAAGATGCAGCGGCATCCACCGCGGTCAACATTTCGGCGCCGGTCTGGCCGATCTTGTCCCAGCCTGCCCCCATGTTTTCGTAGTTGGTGAATTCGAGCATCAAGATATCAATGTCGGTACCACCGCCGATGTATAAGGGCGTATTCACCGTCATCAACGTATTGTAGTCGTTATTTTTTGCCCACGTTTTAAAAGTCTCCAGAGCACCATTGAAGTCGTCCATCGATTTGCCGGGATTGAGCTGACAGATCGCCGATTCCATCGCGACGGCCTGCGTGGGCGCAGCGTGGTGGTCGGCTTGCAGCGGCGCCCAATTCAGCAGCAGCGCGAGGGTTATGAGTTTGAGTGAGATATTCATAAGCTTTTCCTTATAAGTTAACAAACTGGCTGATCATTGATCGAGGTCTTCGAGGCTGATCTGATGGTCGTAAACTGAGACGAATCGAACCAACTCACGATTGATTAGGGTCATTCGGCTCTGAATGCTCTTCTGGAATTTTTCCCACGCTTTGGTCTGCATGAAACGATCATTCCAAGCCTCCATCTCGGCCATTGACTCATAGCCGACCGTTATCACGTGTGTCGCCACGCCCCCTTGGCTTTCGTTGCCATAGTCGACAGCAGATAACCAAATCTGCCCAGGGAAAGCTTGCGCTTCATTACTGCCCATCATCGTGTCAAAGGCTTTAACCACGCCCGCGGGGTCTGTCACATTGACGCGGATGGCTTCCCAGACGACGTCTGAATTTGAGACGGTTCCCCAGCCTGTAATGGTTTGCATGGCGGAATTACCGACGGCTTCCGTGTGCTTGGACATTGCCCGTTGGAACGCCCGCCATTCGGGCGTTCCCGCAAGACTTTGACTGGCGCGTTCAAATTCGGCCCGGCTCGGATAAATAGCCACGATTGAATGGGTCGTGCCATTTGGCCCGCCAAAGATCGATGCCTGCAGATGAACCGATGCCATCCGGTTTTTACCAACGTCACTGTCTTGTAGACGGTTAAACGCACCAACGACCTGAGCGACGTTCTCCGCTTTCACTTTGAAGTGGTACAAGTCCCAGACCTGTGCGGCGTGCAACGGTATTGTGGTCAGAAGTGTGACGACAAAGACGGCAATGATTAAGCTTGTGTTTTTCATGTGGACTCCCTTTTGTTCCAGTACCTTTTTCTATCTGGTCCAAGCAATCATTGTCAATATTGGTTCGAGAATGGTCGAAATGGCGTGAAATCGTTGTCTAAGAAACTAGGGACATCTCAGATCGAGCGTATGGGTAAGGGGTGGGTGGTTTTAGGTGAGGTAAGGTAATAGCCAGTGCTGGTGTGTATGGTCAATGATCTCAAAATGCATTAAGGATGACCTGTCGAAGTACCATAAAATCTACTGCAATTGCGAGTCTCCATCATGCCGCGGACAGAGATAAAGATCGTGTTGGCTCGCTGTTATGGCAGCAATGGCGGTTTTTTTGCGCAAAACAAATAGGCTAAAGTTCTTGCCTTCAAGGCGGCGGTTGTGGGAGAAATACGGCTGTGAAGGAATGTACGGTTGAAGGAGCGACTCGATGCAACACCACACGCAAGTGACAATATTGCAAGAATTGATGCGGCAGCTTGATGCCGGTCAAAACATTGATGCCGGTGTGCAGTACCGGATGCCCACCAAAGATTACGTCTGTTTGGATCGTGCTCAGCAAGAGCAGCAACATTTTTTTCGAGATCACCCGCATGTCGTTGGCTTATCGAATGACCTTCCAGAAAACGGCTGCTTTTATACCGTAGACGAATTGGGGATCCCAATCCTAACGACGCGCGATCAAACTGGACGTTTTAGGGCGTTTCTTAACGCTTGTCGGCATCGTTCAGCAAGGGTCGTCTCTGAAACTCGGGGTAAGAAGTCAGTGTTGATGTGTCCGTTTCATCACTGGAGCTACAGTGTCAGTGGTGAGCTGATTAATGTGCCGAACCAGGATCACTTTGGTGACATCGATAAAGCCTGCATGGGGTTGGTCGAACTGCCAGCTGAAGAACGCAATGGTATGTTGTGGGTGCACCCCAACCCAGCTGCGAGTCTTAATCTCGATGAACTACTCGGCGATTTAAATGCGGAGTTTGCCACCCATCCAGCTGGCGACCTTATTTTTGCCGGCGAGACAACGATTCAAAAGCGATTGAATTGGAAATTAGCCAACGACACGTTTGGTGAGACTTATCACTTCGGCAAGCTTCATAAGGATACATTAGGGCAGCTGTATTACGGCAATAACCTTCATTTGACCTTGTTCGATCAGCATCATCGGTTTGTCACTGCGAATCATGGTATTGATGCGATGCGGGAAGAACCGATAGCGCAATGGCATATCGCCAGAGGCACTTTTGTACTGTACTACCTTTTCCCGAACGTACAGTTTTTGATTAACCCCGAGAGTGCAACGTTGATTCGTATCTATCCAGTTCCCGGTAATCCCAGCGAATCAGTGACTAAGATCAGCTTTTATTACTCCCAAGCCGCAATCGACGCCGGGGCCGCTGAGATAACCAAGGACGATGCAGCAAGTGTCTACGATCGGCGTAATGATCGCGGCGGGTCGCTGCAGGCCAATTTGGAAGTCTTTAAAAGCACGATCGAGGACGAGGATTATGTGATGGGCGAAATGCAGCAAAAAGCGGCAGAAAGTGGCTTGCTCGATCACATTATTTTTGGCCGCAACGAGCCGGCGTTGCACCATTTTCACAGTAGCTTTAAGGCGGCTCTTGGCGAGCCGCCCCTTGAGCGCATCCTCAGTTGAGTCGCCATCGCCGCTCGTGGTGTGGACTAGTCATTGGTGGCAGAAGTTCCAATGAGCGATGCTTAAGCCGCGGTGGGGATTTAAGGTCTTTGCGTGTTAAACGGTGAGGCAGTAGGGGGCTAATAATCTCGTTGCTTGCCTTTAGCGCAGTCTTTTGGGTCATACGGTATCTGCTTGAACGAAACCGTTGCCCTAGTTGTGGCAACCCTTCGCGCCCCGTAGTTCGACTGAAACATGATCAGTATCTCGCAAGCGATAATAATCAGAAACGAAAAGAGTCAGAATGGGGTGATGTCGTGAGAGGTTAAGCCTGCCGACATGGATGGCGGCGTACACCCTCAAATGTTGGATAACAATGGCGGTGGTGGCGACGGAGGTCAACTGCGGTGGGTAATAATGAAACTAATGGGTAGCGACCCCTAAACGGTATAAGGGATTTAAGTATTACCTGTACCGATGCGGACCTTGGAGACCGTTTTTTTCAAAAAAAGGGTGGTGTGGAATCGGAGTTATCGCGGTATCGGCGGGTTTTCCTTTCGGCGCAGATGGCAGTGCTGGTATCGGTGTTACTTTAATCTGTATCGCCGATATGTCGTTGTCTATGAGAAAGGCAATGAGTAGGTGCTAATTTTAGTCCGCCGAGCGAATCGGAGAGAAAGTTTCTGATGGATCAGGGATTGGCGCTGCCACCTCCCCCCAAGCCCACAGATCACGCTTATTTTGCATCCAGCGAATCAAGGCAAGCCAGCCTTCTCGTTGGGCTCCTAATGAGAAATATGTTTTTAGCCTTCGCCACCCGTTTCTTCAAAAATGTAGTCTTCAAGCTCATCGATCGTCATCGACTGTTTTTGAACGACATACTTGAATAAATCCCCCGCGGTGATAACGGCAACTGCTTTGTTACGATCCACGACCGGCAAGTGGTGAAAATTTTTCTGACTCATGATGTCCATACAGGTGTCGGTGAGGGTCTCTTCTCGGACATACATCACGTCTTTGGTCATGACGTCTCTGACAGCAATCTCTCTTGGGGATTTCTCGTTTAAAAGGACTTTTCGGGCATAATCTCGCTCGGTAATAATTCCCGCGACGCCTGTGTCCCCATCAATGACGACGAGGGCTGCAACATCTTTGGCGACCATCATTTCGATGGCGTCCAGCACTGTTTCCCCAGCTTCTATTGAAAATACGGTTCTTCCCTTTTGATCTAAAACATCTTTGACTGTGTTCATAAACGATCCTTTTTATTGTTATAAATCGTGTACGCGTCATTGTTAGTAAAAGATTACGCGTCGCGCGAATCAATTGACTCTAGAATTCAAATCCCAGCAAATCAAGGGCGCAAGGCGCTTCTTGACGACCTCAAAGCCCGTGAAAATTGAGGTCTGGAATCTTGTTGTGGCAAGCAACGCCCTTCAAAGTGCTTTCGCGGTGTCCCAATGATCTATTTTTGAAGTTTCGTGAAGTGTCGCCTTTGGCGCTTGAGCATACTCTGAAGTCAGCGGACCGCGCACCCAACGAGGCCGAAACCTGTTCGGCGCTGCAAAGACGTTACACGGCGGTGAGACACGCGGTATCCGCGCAAAACATCAACAGGCACTGGCAGAATTGAAGCTGATCGAGCGTATGGGTAAGGGGGTCGGCCTCACCATAGGCATACAGCTTAGCCATCTTGTCTCTGACGGCTTCTAGGTAGCGTTCTTTGCGCTTCTCAGGGCGGATCAATTGGCAGCCGTGATTGGCTGTATTGGGTTCGAATCAAAATAAAGACACGGTAACAAGCCGGAAGCTTACTCCGAGATTACGTCAGGTGGCGTGAGACGGCTAATACAGCGTGCCCAAACAATTAAAGCGTCAATTTCTATGATAAATTGCGCCAGAAAATTTGGAAATATCACTAATAAAGATGAACGATAATGCAATTTATTTCTCTAATCATGATTGTCCTGCTTGCCACGCCTGCTTCTGTCTCTGGTTCTGCGCATCTTGGGGAAACCCACTCTGCACTAGATTTAATGACTGCGTGCCAGGCACCGGCTGAAGACCTTTCTTCACGGGCCTTTTGTCGAGGATTTGTTACTGCGGCCTACGATGGTATTCAGTTTTATATGCGAGCGCAGTCACAAAGCGAAGGAATACAGTTAGATCGAGGTTTTCAGGTATGCTCGGACGAGGCTGTTCGTTCGGAGGCGTTGATGTCGACTGTAGTGGCGTTTGCTGAGCGAAACCCAGATGCCTTGCGACTCTCTGCGTTTAGTTTTGCTCAAATGGCGTTGGTTGGTGCTTATCCTTGTAGAACTTAACGATGGCGTCTGCCTTCTCCAGCGCTTAGGTGATGTTGATCCGTCTTAGGGTCCAGCGCGGTCAAAGCGGCAGACATTTTTCGCGGCGATCCTGATCGAAAAAAATTCTGGTTGCGGACTTTAAAAGTCTGTGGCGTTTTTTTTTGGGCCACAGCTTTATCAAATTATAGACCTGAAAGCGGACGCGCTAAGGTATCGAGCTTTCTAAGCAGCCGGAGAGCGTTATGAGGAATTTATGCTCAGAAAAAGAGCAGGGCAGGCTAATTTGTTGGTCGAAGTATTTCCCGGTGCTGCCGAATAACCAAGGTTAGAAAGGAATTCGTTTAGAAAAAACAAGGGGTCGCTGAAAAATCCAGTTGAGTAATGGTCTCAGGGAAAACGGATTTGCTTACAGGTTAGGGGCGGCCGCAGCTCACCATCTCGGTTGGATACACCCGGGTCGTCCCGCACAATAAGCGCGGCGCGGTCAGGTTTAGCCGAAATGTTCGACAGACTGATCGAGCCTCGGTTACAACCATCCGCCAGCGAAGACAATGGGTTGATAAGTTTTTGTCGCGAAAATCTGGGCCATGAGATTCGCGTCAACCGCGTGGATTAATAACGGCTAGTTTGTTGATGTGTGGAAGAAACGGTGAGGTACTGCAGCTGAGTAAAAGCCCCGTGACCCCACTGACGGTGTCAGTAGTACAATGGTGTGCTGACGTGGCTTGAATCGGCGCAAATCGCTCTTGCGATCGCGCCGGCCGCTGTCCACAAGCGGGCTTTCATTCTTTGTTGATGGCCTACCAAGCCGCTTTGTACATCTTTTCGATTGCTTCAGCATCAACTGGGATTGGATTCGAGAAATTGACGGGATCGGCCAGGGCATCTTGCACTAAGACATCGAACAGGCTGTCCTCAGCGCCCAAGTCTCGGATTGACTTATCGATGCCAATATCGGCACGCAGTTGTATTACGGCGTCAATCGCACCCGCGCCTGTCGCTGGACCCTTGGGGTTAAGAATCTTAGCAACTTCAATGTATTTTGATTCTCGTTCGCTCATGTTGAATGCCATGACATGAGGCAACATGGTAGCAAGGGTTTGGCCGTGCGCTGCATTCAGCCTCGCGGAAATGGCGTGGCCTGTGCCGTGAACGGAACCAAGACCTGCAACGTTAAACGCCATCGCGGCCATTGAAGAAGCCAGCAGCATCTGCGACCTAGCTTCAACGTTGTTACCATCCTTTACGACGTCACGAAGGTTCTCTGCGACTTTACCGATCGCAGTCAACGCGATGGAGTCTGAGTATGCATTCGTCCGGTTTGAAACAAACGCCTCAATGGCGTGGGTGAGTACATCATAGCCGCAGGTTGCTGTTGGGTAGGCAGGTAAGCCAACGGTCAGGTCGGGGTCAAGGACGGAAAAAGCCGGCGTGATACTTGGATGAATTACATAACCCTTGCGGCCTAATCGAGAGTTTGTAATAACGCATGCGCTATTTGTTTCAGAGCCTGTGCCAGCGGTTGTGGGTACCGCAATAATCTGGGCTTTAGCAGGCTTCGGCACGGAAGATTGCATGGCCTCAACTGTGCCAGGGTTGGCATCGAGTAAAGCAATTGATTTACCGCAATCCATAGAAGAACCACCGCCGATGGGAACCACAACAGCATCATCACCCAGCGCTTTAAGTTTTGCGGCTCCAGCTTCAACGTTGAGATCTGTGGGGTTGGGTTCAACGCCATCAAACACTTCAACTTTTAAATTAGCGGCTCTTAGCGCATCGATTACAGCATCGAGCACACCGCTCGCCGCGAGGTTTTTATCCGTCACAATGAGTGCTGATGTTTTGCCAAGTGCTTGAATGTGATTGCTGAGCTGCTGCGCAGCGCCTCGGTTAAATACGATCGTTGGTAGTGGCGCAGCAACAAAATTTATATCTGAATGCAAAGTCGTTTCCCCTAATTCAAAAAATTAAAATCGATCGAGGATAAAGCAAATCTGCGATCGTGGCGACTGTATTTGTAGGCATTTTTTTGTGGTTAAACCCTTGGCGTCTGTACCTGCTCAACGATCGCAACAGATTATTTCTGGCGCTGCTATTTGTGTAATTGTAAGAGGAGATTAAGTTAGAGCTGTATTTTGAATTTGAACTGGCGCGATTTATGGCCAAGCTATGACTTTAAGTAGGCTTTTAAGTGCTATCGGTACTGGCGCTGAAAGAGGTACGGCGGAAGAAGTTGAGGCTTACATTGAAGAGCGTGTGCCGGTTCAGTAGCCATATCCGCAGTTGCCTGCGACGCGGAGTGATGCTCTAGACAGCGCGATACCTGCTTTACGCGTCCACATTAGTCATACATACCCAAAGCTAGGAGTTCCATCTGGTGAAGCGGGGGGTGCCCCCGGGGGAGGCCGTCGACATGGCCTTAATAGATCTTGCAAGTAGTATGTCGACAAGCCTTGAGTGTGAGCCTGGACAATGAAGAGTCTAGTGCGTTGCGTGGGTCACATTGTGAATGTGGAAAGGTGCACCGCGACAAAAAGCTTCTGAGAAATTTGGGGGGAGGGCAAAAGGGACCCAGGCATTTAATTTTACGACGGCCAAAGGCCGTTTTTCTTAGCGCATGATGTCGATCATCATTTTGCCAGATGTATCTTCATAGGGAGGGCGGCTAGCTGAATTTAGGCTCGCGTTTCTCAAGGTTGGCCATCACAGCTTCAACTTGGTTAGGTGAACCGATGATTGCATCCTGTTCGACTGACTCAGCCATTAGTGTTTCTGCGGGGCGCTCAAATGGCGCATTATTAAGAAGCCTTTTTGCGGCTCTTATCGCGGCAGGATTTCTGTTTGCAATTTCTGCAGCAATTTTCAATGCCTCTTTAACTGGGTTTTCACACACTCTGGTCACAAGCCCTAGTTCCTGCGCTTCCTCTGCAAGGATCACACGATTTGTATAGGTGAGTTCCCGGGCAACATCGTCTCCCACCAGCTTCTGCAAAAAAGGGGTTGCGCCCATGTCGGGTACTAGCCCCCATCTCAGTTCCATTATGCACAGCTTGGTGCCGGGTGCTGCATATCGCATATCAGCGCCCACACTAATCTGACATCCACCGCCTAGAGCCACGCCATGCAGCGCAGCAATTACCGGCACCTGGATTTCCCGCCAGACCCAACTGACATACTGGGCGCGGTTAGCGATACCATGGGTGCGCTTTTCAAGACGACCCTCTGCATCGCCAGAGACCTCAGCGGCGGTACCCGAATCACCCTTTGCCATATTCGCAAAGTTTCCCATATCGAGACCTGCGCAAAATGCGCGGCCTTCGCCTGAAAGCACGACCGCGCGCACATTTTTATCGGCCTTGAGTTGCTCTCCCGCTGAAATGATAGCCTCAAACATTGCGTTGTCGAGA
>JAFMIA010000091.1 GCA_017854255.1 Pseudomonadales bacterium | reverse complement strand
TGAAAACGCATAGCGCCCGTTGCGCTCCCATCCGCTGCTATAGACAGATCGCCGCCAGGCTGAGCCATGAAGACAAATGTGCCCTCTTTTGTGCGGGTTGCGCCATCACTTAGAGTGATTGAACCCTCTGCAGCCTCCACGTAACCCCTAAAGCTAGATTTCACGCCCCATGTTAATTTGTTAAAGCTCATTGATGTTTCCTTTGCGGCAAAGCTATAAGCATGGCGCAATCCCCTATCAATTGCATCACCGCTGCAAACCGGTGCAACTGCTGCAATATATAGGAGCGAGATTTCTCGCGCTCAGCACACTTGTTCCACTCTGCCTGCAGGTTATCTGGTATCTGATTCACGTTGTCCGCTTTACGTTATTCGCTTCCCAGTCCGCGCTTCCCAGTCTGCGCTTCACAGTGCCCGCTTCACAAAGAGTAGACAAAAGTCGTGTTCAACTAGGGCCACAAAGCAGTCAGTTCGCAAGTTCAAGGTTGGTTGTTCGGGCGATGGCATAAGATTTTTCGATTTGGCTTTGCCTAACAGCGAAGAGAGCAGGATAGGTTAGTGGCAACGCAAAAACTTCTCTGACAATGCTGCGAAGTCTAGGGCTTGCGCTTGTCGTCGCGCAAAGCTCAATACAATAAAAAAGGGTGGAAGAGCATGCCGGAAGGACCAGAGATTAGGCGCGCTGCGCTGCGTATTGGCAAAGTTCTAAATGGTAAAGAGACCCGCAGTGTGACGTTCTCACAGCCTCACCTACAACGTTTTAACAACGCGCTTAGCGGCGAGACGGTTATGGACGTAAGCAGTCGCGGTAAAGCCATGCTGACCCACTTTAGCAATGAGTTGACCCTCTATAGCCATAACCAGTTATACGGGCGGTGGTACGTGGTGAAGCGCGATAAGCAGCCAGTCACCGGCAGAACATTGCGCGTAGCAATTCACACTGACACCCACAGTGCGCTTCTTTACAGTGCCTCGGACATAGAAGTGCTGACCCCTGAGCAATTGCCGCTACAAAAATACCTCGCGAAGTTAGGCCCGGATGCTCTAGATGAGGGTGTGGTTTGGCGTGATGTGCTAGATCAATTGATGTCTAAGCAATTCTGTAGACGGTCCCTAGCAGCCCTCTATTTAGACCAGTCCTTTGTAGCCGGTATAGGCAATTATTTGCGCTCGGAGATCCTCCACGCGGCAGGACTACACCCATCTGATCGACCTTGCGATCTTACTCGCGCTCAACTTGGCGCGTTGTCTCGGGCAACATTGGATCTAACACGTCAGTCGCTGGCCACTGCCGGAATCACGAATAGTCCCTCACGGGTCGCCGCGCTGAAACGAGACGGCTTTACAAGGAGTCGTTATCGCTTTGTCGTTTTCGACCGTCAAGGAGAGGCTTGCTATCGCTGCGCGAATGCAATTGAGCGCATTGAAGTGGGGTCAAGGCGTCTCTATCTGTGCTCGCAATGCCAGCCTCAGGTGCGGTTGAAGTGATCTCTGCGGCGAGGGGAGATTGGTTGTAAGTGGATGGGTGCTTTGTCTGCATCAGGGAAAACTAAAAAACAATATTCGTGGGTCCGAGGTATTAGCGCAATAGCGTTTTGGCTCAGAGAGAGGGTGATTATACCCAGCGATGAATGGTCGCGGTGAGCCGGGCGGGTTTCGACGCTGCAACCTATAGGCATTCAACCAATCCCGAGGCGTCCCCAAGCTATCTAAAGAGCCTCCACGCTGATACCCAGGAGCTGAGACTCCGCGGCGTGCGTTATACGGATAAGATGGAGTAGGCCTAAATTCCAGGAGCAGGGGTGGGCGCTTTCTCGAGTCAAATCTCAAGGCGCGCTGCTCTTCACGAACCCTCTAATTGTTTGAGGTCGTAATAAGACCCGCATCCTATTCTTTTCATCCCCCCACAAAAAAGGGGTCTGAAGACCCCGATTTTATAGACAGATATGGCGGAGAGAGAGGGATTCGCTCCGTCATTTTTACTAAGTTACTGTTTTTTATCGTTTATTTCAAAATCAGTATGGTAGATTACGCAGAAATTACGCAAATGATTTTTAATTGGAGTTTTGAGCTATTTACATCAAGGCTGGCTGCTATATAACTAGGATGATCCGGGAAATAATTTCACACCAACCAAGAATGCAGTACCGCAGAGTTGTACCAATCGAACAAGTGCTGCCCGTTGTTGATAATCAACATAGCAACTATGTCTTCGGGATATCGATTGATCTGACCACTTATGCCAAGGGTGATCGATCGCAGCATGTAGTTATTTAACAAATACAGGATATTTCACGGCTCGATTAGTTTGTTCGTATGGAGCCCCGATAGGGATGTATAGTTTGCTTTCTCGTTGTAACAGCGGGTTTCCAAAGTCCCTGGATCGCCGGACTGTCTATGTTCAAAGGCACAAAGCCTGCGCCATCTTTTATAGATTTTAAAGTTCCAATAGGTACGGCCACATCAGTAATACACACCAATACTAGGGTTCCCATTTGGTGAAGCGGGGGTGCCCCGGGGGTGGGGTGCTGGTATGCCGAAAGTGGGTGGAGGGTAGGGAGTCTCGCCTTCCGGAAGTTAAGCAACTTACTCCTAGTCAAATAAAAGGTGTTTCATAGCACTGAGGCTAGGTCCAACCCTGCTTGCTGAATTCAGTGACCAGATGGTCGACAAAGAGCCGGGTTTTTGCAGACAGATTACGCCGACTGAGATAAACGGCGTAGATACCGAAATCGAGATCGGAGACTGTCGTTTCATAATCGGACAAGACACGCTCCAGACTACCGGCTTTCAGATGATCCTTCACGGACCAGGCTGGTAGCATCGCGACGCCAAGGCCAGACAACGTCGCGACGCGCAAGGCTTCACCATTATTGGTCTGAAAGTTACCCGCGACTTGGATATTAATTGATTGTCCCGTGTCTATGCGGAACTGCCATAGGGCGGCAGCGGTACCGAACTCGAAACGGTAGGTCAGACAGTTGTGATCCATGAGGGCTTCCGGTGTCGCCGGCTTGCCATGCTCTGCCCAGTATTCGGGGCTGGCGCAGATAACTCGCGGACTGGATGCGAGACGCCTGCCTATGAGTGTCGAATCCGAAAGATTTCCTGTCCGAATCGCGAGATCGATACCGTGTTCAGTCAGGTCGAGGTCGTTGTCGGTCAGCCACAGATCGATTTTGAGATCCGGGTAAAGGGCTAGGAATGTTGGAATCAGCGGAGCCACGTGTTGTGTACCTAGGGATATGCGCGATTGAATACGGAGAGTCCCGCGGGGCTTTACTGCCATTTGACTGACAGCATCACGCAGCTCGTCGATGTCCTGGAGCAGGCGTTCGGCATGTTCCAGGTAGACCTGCCCGGCTTCGGTGAGAGAGAGCCTTCGGCTGGTCCGGTTCAATAGTCGTACGCCGAGATCGTCTTCCAATGCAGTGATCTGACGCGACACACTCGCAGGAGAGAGGCCAGACTGGCGACCAGCACCTGATAAGCTACCTGTCTGTACAACGGTCAGAAAGAGCCGCATCGCCTTAACATTGTCCATTATCTTCCCTGCCTCGTTTTTCCAAACCTATCTTTTCAAATTTCGTAAAGGTGGTGCCCGATTTTTAAGTATTATCACTACCAAAGGAACGTAATACCATCCTGTCGAAGTCTGGCCACGTTGTTTATGCAGGCTCCTGCGAAAGAGAGAAGGAAAAAAGATGTCAGAAACGACAGAGTTTCGGGATGAAACCCGTGCCTGGCTACAGGAAAACTGTCCTCCGGGTGCCCGCGGTCCCGGCGTCATTCCCTGGGGTAGCCGCAAGGTTGAGCTGCCTGCCGACAGTCGCATCTGGTTGGAAAATATGGCGGTTAAAGGATGGACTGTCCCCACCTGGCCTAAGGCATATGGCGGTGCCGAGCTCGATTCAGCCCAATATTTGATCCTCCTCGAAGAACTTCAGCGCATCAACGCTCGCTCGCCTTTGGTTGGCCGGGGTGTCAACTATATTGGTCCGACAATCCTGGAATTTGGCACGGATGAGCAGAAAGCACGATGGTTGCCTGGCATGGCCCGGGGCGACGGTGGGTGGTGCATGGGTTACTCCGAACCGGGTTCCGGTTCTGACCTCGCCAGTCTCAGTACAAAAGCCGAGCGCGAAGGCGACCATTACATTATCAACGGTCGCAAGATCTGGACATCCGAAGCCACTCATGGTGATTACATCTTTGCACTGGTGCGAACGGACAACACGGCCCCAAGACATAACGGCATTAGTCTCATCCTCATCGACATGGATCAGCCCGGCGTGCAGGTGCGACCTATTCGATTGATCAGCGGCAACAGTCCATTTTGCGAAACGCTCTTCGAAGATGCGAGAGCAAGTGTCTTGGATGTTATCGGTCCGGTTAATCAAGGATGGACTGTTGGCAAGCGACTCTTGCAGTACGAACGCTCCACCCACGCGGGCATAAACATCTCGGGCGCGCAGGGCCGAGTAGCCGAGACTCCGTTACCTGAGATATTTCGTGACCTGCTACCCACCGACGATACGACAGGTCGAATTCTGGACGACGCCAAGCGTTCGGCGCTGCTGAAATGGCAGATGCGACAGCGGACCTTTGAGTTGACCCAGCGGCGAGCGATTGAGGAAGCTCAAGCGCGTGCACCGGGTTTTACATCGTCAGTTGTCAAGTTGATCGGGACCCTGTCAAAGCAAGAGCGTGATGAATTACATCTCTCAGCTTTGGGTTCCAACGGCCTTGGATGGGAAGGCGATGAGTTTCCGAAAGAAGCGCTCAAGCACACTCGCACCTGGCTTCAACAGAAGTCTTTAACAATTGCCGGTGGTACTGCTGAGATTCAGCTCAATATTATCGCGAAGCGTGTTCTCGGTTTGCCCGATTAGCGCAACCGCAATTAAACCTTAGACCAACATAGCGAACCGCGCACATGACTGAACAGAAGATTGCGTCAATCAATGTAAACAATGACGAGCACCTCGATTACCAAGTGGTCATCATCGGAGCAGGTTTGTCCGGGATGTACCAGATCAAGCGCCTGGCAGATCTCGGTGTTCGTGCGACGGTGCTGGACACTAACGCCGATCTTGGTGGCACCTGGTACAACAATCGATATCCGGGTGCACGATTTGATTCAGAGAGCTACACCTACGGTTACTCGTTTTCCAGGGAAGTGCTGGACGAGTGGCATTGGGCCGAGAAGTTTTCGCCGCAGGCACATACGCTGTCCTATCTGAATTTCGTAGCAGACAAATTTGATTTGCGTCAACACATGCAGTTTGGCTGCAGGGTAGATGCGATGGTGTTTGATGAGGATGCAGACCACTGGGCGATTCGACTAGAAGACGGGCGTGAGATAACGACCCGTTTCGTCATCACTGCGATGGGAACGCTGTCGACCCCATCACTACCGAAGTTTGAGGGCATGGCAAGTTTCAAGGGTGCATCTTTTCATGCTGCAAACTGGCCTCATGAGCCTCCTGACCTGACAGGCAAACGTGTCGCCGTTATCGGTGCCGGTGCGACGGCGATTCAAATCATTCCAGAAGTGGCGAAAGTCGTGGACCAACTGACCGTTTTCCAGCGCCGCCCAAACTGGGCAGCGCCTTTGAACAACGAGCCCATCTCCGAATCTGAGATGGCAGCGATACGTGAACGCTACGATGAGATTTTTGCCACTTGCGCGCGCAGTCCGGGCGGGTTTGAACATGAATTCGACAGCCGTAGCTTTTACGACGTGAGTCCAGAGCAGCGGCGCGAGCTGTGGGACAGACTCTATGACGAGCCGGGCTTCGGTATCTGGCTTGAAAATTTCCCGGAGATATTCACCGACGAAAAAGCTAATGCGGAGATATCCGACTACATCGCCGACCGTATTCGTCGGCGTGTGAATGACCCTGAGCTTGCAGAGCGGCTGATTCCAAAGGATCACGGTTTTGGTGTGCAGCGATTACCTCTTGAGACTGGTTATTTCGAGACCTACAACCGCTCCAACGTCGAGCTTGTGAATGCCACTGAGACGCCAATTGCTCGTATCACGCCTACGGGGCTCCAAACCAGCGATAGATCGTTTGAGTTTGATGTCATGGTTTACGCCACCGGATTCGATTCGTTCACAGGGGCTTTCGATCAGATCAATATTCAGGGAGTGGGTGGCGAGCGGCTGCGCGAAAAGTGGGCGGACGGACCTATCACTTATCTTGGTGTAATGATCGGCGGCTTCCCAAACTTGCTGATGGTTATGGGGCCGCAAACCGCAGCAGCGAACTTCCCGCGCAGCGCAGAGCAGAGCGTCGATTGGGTCACGCCTTTCCTTGAGTACATGTGGACACACGGCTACCAACGGTTCGATGTCGAGGAGGCAGCTGAGGCAGCGTGGTTCGAGCACGTTAAACAAATGTACGAAGGCGCGTTATTACGCAAAGCCAAGAGTTTTTTCACCGGGTACAACTCGAACATCGAGGGCCACGAATACGGCAAGATACGTTACAACATCTATAACGGCGGTGTTCCGAGATATGCCATGATGTTGAGTGAAGTCGCGGACAACAACTACGAAGGCATTCAGTTCCGTTAAATTAAACCACCATGATCGGGCAAAGTGAGATGAGTTTGGAAAATAAAATAATATTGGTTACCGGCGGAGCGAGCGGTATTGGACGCGCAACCGTCAATCGACTGGCGCTGGATGGTGCGCATGTAATCGTGGCAGACACACAGGCTGAGCTAGCGGCTGAGGTTGTTACTGAGGCAAAGAGTGCAGGCGGTAGCGCGGAATTATTGGAATTTGATGTTGCAGAACCAGGCGCTGCGGCGAATGCCGTTAAAACAATAGTCACCACACATGGTCGGCTCGATGGCGCTTTCAACAATGCCGGAATTACAGGGCCGACCGTCAAGTTGCTCGACATTGATCCCATGGAATGGGCCCGCGTGCTGGCGGTCAATCTCACTGGTGTATTTAGTTGCGTGCAAGCTGAAATCGCTCAGATGATTCAGCAGGAATCCGGTGGCAGTATCGTCAATACCGCATCTATCTGCGGCTTGGTAGCGCTACCTCATGCAACCGCCTATAACTCAGCAAAACATGGCGTTGTGGGGCTGACGAAATCAGCCGCGCTTGAGTACGGGCCAAAGAACATCCGGGTTAATGCAGTCTGCCCGGGATTCATCGATACGCCAATGCTCGCTAAGGGCGCAGGTGCGAGTGAAACGGTGCTAAATGGTGTGATCAATTCGCTACCTATGCGCCGGATTGCCAGTCCGGAGGAGGTCGCGGAAGCGGTCGCCTGGTTGTTGTCACCGCAGTCGAGTTACCTCACAGGCGTTGCGATGCCGGTTGATGGCGGTTGGACTGTCCAGTAAACACAAGCAGATAAGTGCGGGAGTAATTTATGGCTGCGAATACGGGTCAGTCGGCGCCGGATGATCACTGGCTAGGGCTGTTGCAAGAAGACATCCTTGAACCGGATCTACCCATCATCGATCCGCATCACCACTTATGGCTACGCAACGGATATACCTACCTGATGCCGGAGCTCGCTGCTGATCTTGCCAGTGGACACAACATCGTGGCCACTGTCTTTGCAGAGTGCCATTCGATGTACCGTAGGGATGGCGTCAAAGCACTTCGCTCCTTGGGAGAAACTGAATTTGTTCGAGGCCAGGCGGCGATGAGCGCCAGTGGCGCGTTTGGTTCCACTCGTGCGTGCGAGGTCATGTTCGGTAATGTTGATCTCACGCTGGGCGGCGCTGTTGAGCCGCTACTTGAGCAACATCTTGAGGCCTCCGGCGGTCGCTTTCGTGGAGTCAGACTTTCCAGTGGTTGGCATCTGGATGACAAGGTAGGAAATGTCGCCGCACAGGCTCATTTGCTGATAGATCCTCGGGTTAAGGATGCTATTGCTGTTCTTAGCCGTCTGGGAATGTCGCTGGATTGCTGGCTTTATCACCCGCAACTCAGTGAAGTTGCGCAGATTGCAGATGCTTACCCGGATCTGATGATCATTCTCAATCATGTCGGCACTCCGATTCTGGGTGGCCCATATCGAGGTAAAGCGGACGAGGTTTTCAAGGAATGGAAGGCGTCTATTGGCGATGTCAGCAAGCGTGACAACGTTTTTATAAAACTCGGCGCATTGCCGATTCGCATGCCGGGCTATGTCGGGGACCGTAGTCTGCCACCGGGTTCAGAGGAGGTGGCTACGGCCTGGCGCCCATGGTTGGAAACCTGTATCGAGGCCTTTGGTCCTGCCCGATCCATGTATGAGTCAAATTTTCCGGTGCAAAAGCGGTGGTGTAGTTATCAAGTGTGCTGGAACGCATTCAAGCGGATCTCAGCCGGCGCATCTGCGACTGAAAAGACTGACTTGTTTGCTGGTGCGGCAGCGAGGGCCTATCGCATCGAGAACGTCCTATAGGTAACTAGCTCTTGGCTAATGAACGCTACCTAGTCTAGGCACACTGACTCTGCATCCCGGTACAAGTAACCTTATCGCTCCAAGAATCGGGAGACGCGTTTGGCAATTGTGTGGTTAGGAATGTTCTTAATTGTTCGAAGCGGGTCATTCGGCAACCGTGAGTAATTTCACCATAAGAGTATGCCATCGGTGTGGCATCACGAAAACTAACGGGACTGGTATCTGGAAATGAATCCCACCCGGGTTACCCGCCCACATTAGTAATACATACCAATACTAGGAGTCCCATCTGGTGAAGTGGGGGGGCGGGGTGGGGTGCTACTCAGCATTTGAAGCGGACTATCTAAAAAAGTGCGTAAATTACGCAATTGAAAAGTAAACAACGGTAAACAATGGTAAATATGAGTGCGTATTTAGGTGCGTAAAAGCGCTGAAAAGCACACGTAAGTCATTGAAAAGTAAACAACGGTAAATAACTGGCGGAGAGAGAGAGGGATTCGAATTGACCTTTAAGCCTTTGATTTATATAACTAAAATATCAAACCTCTAGATTAATGCCCCCATTTATGGCCCCACAAACCACCGCTTGAGGGGCAATATTAAGAGTTGGGATTAATTTCTGCTGGTTGACTCTAGGTGAAGCAAAACCTCGCCATCGACGACTTGAAATACATTACCCCACAGTCCGCCATCAACCCTCGCGCCTGACGCATCTCTTTGTGTCCAACTACCGTTCGCAAGCAGGAATCCATTCCCTAAATCTTGCGCGGTGAACACTTCCGCCTCTAACGTT
>JAFMIA010000090.1 GCA_017854255.1 Pseudomonadales bacterium | reverse complement strand
AACCCCGAAACTGTTCATGTACGCCAACGGCCATTGGCCGCCAGCCGGGGCGTTCGGGTCGTTCCGATTCAAGGTGCTTGCGGCGCCTTCGACTCGGTAGGCGACTTCCGCGAGGTCCTGATTGAACTCGGTGCTAACCAACTTGCTCTGCAGTGGAATGCGCATCGGATGGTCGGTTAACTCAGCAACCGCGCTGCGCCGATTGTTTTGTTGAATGGACTCGCGCCGAATCATGAGCTTGATAATCTCATCGCGGAGTGCGGGATCATCTGCGGCGGTTTTACCCAGGCGCTGATGCGACCGCGCAAGATCGATTAAGGATCCAACCGAACTCACGGAAACGCCGGTCTCGCCCTCGGTTGCCATACCGCCGGAGGCGGGGGTAACCAAGGGCCCTGCGCCGCGCTCATGGGCCAAGGTGGTCATGGCGACTTTCCAGCCCGCACCGACGGCATCAAGCCGATACCGATCCGGAATCACCAGGTTTTCAAAGAGCACCTCATTGAAGCCGGTTTGCCCCGTCATCTTGATGAGCGGTTGAACCTTCACGCCCTTGCCGAGCGCTGATTTGATGGGTACGACGAAATAAGACAGGCCGTTATATTTGTCGCTCTTGTCGGTGCGGCACAGCAGAATCATCCAGTCGGCGAAGTGGGCGAGCGAGGTCCAGACCTTGTGGCCATTGATGACCCAATTGTCGCCATCTTTTTCTGCAAAGGTTTGCTGGTTGGCCAGATCGGAACCCGCGCCGGGTTCGGAAAAGCCCTGGCACCAGATGTGCTCGCCAGAGAGTAGTTTGGGCAGCAGTTCTGCCTTGACGTCGTCTTGAGCGTGAAAAAAGATGGTGGGCGCGGCCATGCCCATACCAATGATATTGGGTAGGTAGGGCGTCTTGGCGCGCTGCATTTCTTGGTTGGCAATACCTTGGTGACCTTCTTTGCCGCCACCCCCGACTTCAACGGGATAATCGCAACCGATCATACCCGCATCATAGGCAGCTTTTTGCCACTGCTGCAGCCATTGCATGGCGTCGGGGTCGCTGAGTTCGAGTGCGCCCTGGGGAATCGCAACCGGCGGTTTGCCGGGGTGATTGTCCGCGAGCCAGGCTTGGCATTGGCTTCGAAACTGCGCTTGTTCGGGGCTGTCTTTGCGTTCAGATTCAGACATAGTCGATTCCTTTGATCTATTGGTTGTGGCGTTAACCGCCGGTTATTGTACCGAAGTCCGTCGCGTAGAGCACGGATTGGATCGGCGACGGCCTTTGGCGCCGCTTTATTGAGATTACGCGCCCAGGCAAGCTTGGGATTACATTTTACCGCCTTGGGGTTTCAGCACGCAGGTTGATTCTGATAGGTTTAGTCGGGGGGCGTTTTTTGGGATCATCCAAAGCGTTAGCATCCCGCGTCAATCGTATTTAATCACCCGATTCAGGAGCTTCATATGGTCCGTATTATAGGCAATATTCAACCGGAAGATGATTACACCCATGAACTCGGCCCCGAGCCGAACTTTAACGAATCGGTGTATTTTAATTTTTTTGATCCGGTTCAAAATCGTGGTGGCTTTGTTCGGATTGGCAACCGAGCCAACGAAGGCTACGCGGAAATGACCGTCATCGTTTGGAACCCGGATGGATCGGCCTACTTCAACTATAAAAAGCCTGAGATCACGCACAATGACGCCTGGAATGCGGGCGGGCTGAGTATCGAGATCCTAACGCCCGCCGAAAAAGTGCGGACGCGGTATGAAGGCTCAGCCTTGTTTATGATCGACCCAATGCAAATGCAGGACCCCGGACAGGCATTCAAAAACAATCCCCGCGAGACCTTGGTTATTGACCTAGAGCATGAAGCGGTTGGGCCTTTGTATGGGCATGTGGGCGAGCCGGGTGACGGCAACGAATTCGCCCGCTCGCACACCGAGCAACATATGAAGGTTCAAGGTCATCTAACGCTGGGCGCGGGGGACCCGATTGCTTTTTCAGGCTGGGGATTACGCGATCATTCTTGGGGTCCGCGGTTTTGGCAGGCTACGCCGTCTTATCGTTGGCTAACCGGCAATTTTGGCGACGATCTTGGGATGGTCATTACGACCAATGGTGAAGGCGTTGGCCGCGGCTTGTTTCAACAAGGAGACGCCTTGGTCCGGATCGAGTCCGCACAAATTACGACAGACTATCGGCCAGACAGCTTGTTTCATGCGGGTTTGTTGGTGGATTGCACGCTAGAAGATGGCAGTCACCGCCAAATTACCGGTCAGGTCATGGGCTACATCCCACTGCGTAATCGTCGCGGTGGCCAAAACACCCATGTTGGGGAAGGGATGACGCGCTACACGTTGGATGATGGTCGCGTGGGTTATGGGCTGAGTGAGTACTTAACGCAACCGCCAGAGGCGACTTAGCAAGGGATCTGTTTTGAGGGCCAGAGGCTCAGCAGGCCGTTATGTTAAGCCGTGCATCGGGGTATTCTGGGCGAACCCCGTCAGCAAGCCAGGATAGGGGCTAGGCGTGCAGATGCCAGTGTACGCCCCCAACGGTCACGCTTGAGTCGGTGACCAAACAGCCGCGAGCGGCCGCGTCGCGCTGAATGCCGGGCTTGTCCGCGACGCGCAGATGAATGCCGGAGAGGCCCGGGCCGCGATTGTCGGTTAATTCGATGAAGCTCAGCTGGGCGTTATTGAGTGCGACCTGCCACGCGTTGTTCGCGTGAGTTGGCGCGACGCCGATGATCCCCGACCATTTTTCAGCCAAGGCTTGTGGGTCCGTACACTGCAGCTCAACGCCCAAAAAATCCAGAGTGCGATGCTGATCGACCTGGGCCTCCCAACCCGTGCCGCCGACGGGCATCCAATGGCCGTTAAAATCATTCTGCGCATCGGTTTCAATTTCAAGGAAGGCGGCTTGCAGGTCGCCGGGATGAAATTGGATCAGATGCCAGTTATCGCGCTCGGTTTCATGGGCAATTCGAACCCCTTGGTCGAGGGCGCGTTGCCTGGCAGTTTGCTGCGCGGCTTTGCTGTCGGCTTGCGTTATGACCATGTAGCCGCCATCGCCACCGCGTCGATCAAGATATCGACCCGCGGCGGTGCCAGCCTGAATCGGCGCCACCACTTCCAGAAAGTTTCGGCCGATTGGCATTAGGGTGTTCTCTAAACCGAAAACGCCAACCCCGGGGTCAACATAACAAGGCTTGATGCCAAAGATTTGAGTAAGATCTGAAATCACGGGCGCAAGCTGCGCCGCAACCAAACAAATTTGTCGAAGCTGTAGCGTCATGGCAGGATCTCCATCGAGGGTAATGCAATGAGTCTAGCCAACTCCTCGACGTTTTGCATAAGGGTTGCTGAAAGTAGGCTTTGTTTTGTGCGTCGCTTAAGAAGGCCTTCGAGAAAGCCGCTTAGGGTTGTCTTCACGCGTTATACCCCGCTGCACAAAATAGCGCGCTGCATAATATGATGGCGCATCCTGAATCGGTTGGGCAGCGGGGAACACGCATTGGTCTTGGCGCCGGCGGGACTAGGATGTCGACGGTCGAGGGCAAATCAGGTGGTTAAGGTGGTTAGATTGCTGTCACTAAAGTGTTTACCAAGTTCGAAATCGCATGAAAAGTCGCTAAGGATGTCGGCCGGGAGCAAACGGATCGGTTTAGGGATCCTGGTGTGGGGGATTCTGATAAGTCCCTTGGGCTCGGCGCTCGCCTCAAGTGCTGCGTGCGTCAATTGTCATCAAGATCAGGTTATGGCCTGGTCTGATTCCGATCATGCCTGGGCGATGCGCCCGCCAGAGGCCGCTTTTATAAAAGCGCCGTTTCAGGGCGAGTCCGTCGCCTTTGATGGCCTAGAGGGGCTGTTTGATCAAAGCGATCGGGCGCCTGCTGACGTCGCGCTTACGCAGCTAACGGTCCTAGGTTCAAGCAATGGCGTGGGGCCAACCCAGTTTCACATTCACTTGCGGGACACGACAGCAGGGGCGGTCGACTTTCAGCGCTTCACGGTGCGCTACACGTTTGGTCACGAACCCTTGCAGCAATACTTAATTGCGCTGGGGGAAGACCGCTTGCAAGTCGCGCCGTTCGCCTATGACACGCGGCCCGAAGCGGCCGGAGGACAGCGCTGGATTCATCTAGAATCCTTCGCCGGACCCGATCGGATGGCAAGGTTCGATTGGCGGCAGCCGCTCCAAAACTGGAACGGCATGTGTGCGGACTGCCATTCTCGAGGCTTTAAGCGAGGCTATGATCCCGCAACGCAGTTATTTAATTCCAGCTTTGACGCAATCAATGTGGATTGTTTGGCTTGTCATAATCCGAGTGACGGACATGATGCCCTTGATGGTCCGCCGAAGCCGAAGGCGGGTCAGTGGGTTCGTCCGCCCGAGGCCCGCATCGCGCACTGGCAGGGTGCTCCTCGCGATCCTGCGGTGATGGACACCTGTTTTGCGTGCCACAGTTTGCGGACGCCGCTAACCGATGGGTTTCACTCGGAAGCCGCCTTCTTAGATCAGTTCAGACCGGAGTCTGTCATACCACCGTTTTATCAGGCTGACGGTCAAATTGAAGAAGAGGTTTATGTCTATGGCTCTTTTCTGCAAAGCAAGATGTACCAAGCCGGCGTTCAGTGCCAAGACTGTCACGACCCGCATACCGCAGAGGTCAAGGTCCAAGGCAATGGCCTGTGTTTAACGTGTCATCAACCCAAAGCGTATGAGACGCCGCAACATCATGGTCATGCACTGGGCAGCCAGGCCGCACAATGCGTCACCTGCCATATGCCTGGGAAAACGTATATGGGGGTCGATTTCCGTCGGGATCATCGCTTTGGCGTGCCGAATGCGCCCATTAGCCACGCGCTCAACACCCGAGACGTTTGTCAGTCTTGCCACGAAGACCGTTGGGCCGCCTTCCTGAGGAGCACTGAGCTTGAACCCGCTGCACAATCTGCGTCTCCGATGCGCCGAGACCCTTTGATGATTCAGGCGGCAGGCGCGGACCCCAGCGAGCAGGTTCTGGCCATGTTGGTGGATGATAGCGTGCCTGCCATAACCAAAGCCGCGCAGCTTAAAATGCTACCGGAATCGGCTCAGCGTTCCTCCGAGCGGTGGTTGGCCGCGGCATTGACGCATGCAGAACCATTGGTTCGCCTGAGCGCCTTAGACGTTGCAAACGCGGCAAACGCCGAAGTGGAAGCGGAGATTGTCAACGGGTTGCTGCGAGATCCGGTGCTCGCTGTTCGCCTTGCCGCGCTGCAAATTTGGCCGCAAAGGGATTTGACCGGATCGATGGCTGGGGCCGCCAACCTTGCATTGCTGAAAGCAATGCAGGCGGCGGCAGATATCAGTTTGCGCCAAATCGCCTGGCGCGGCGAGGGCAGGCTGCAAAGGGCGCAGCGCCAGATACATCAAGGGGATTGGTCTGGGGCTGTCGCCGAGTTGCAAGCGGCGGTGGCGCAGGACCCGTACTTCGTCGG
Organism: Pseudomonadales bacterium; assembly: GCA_017854255.1. Classification (GTDB taxonomy): domain Bacteria; phylum Pseudomonadota; class Gammaproteobacteria; order Pseudomonadales; family Azotimanducaceae; genus UBA9926. Next base: position 3,832 of record JAFMIA010000090.1, on the reverse strand, counting down.
CGGTTATCTGAATTTGGCCGATGTGCGTCGTCAGCAAGGTCGTGACTCAGCGGCCCTCGCCGTGCTGCTGCAAGGATTGGACCGCCTTCCAAGTGAGGCCCTGTTGCATTACAGCGTGGGCCTGACTCATATTCGGCTCAAGGCGTACGCCGCGGCCCAACCGTTTTTGGCCGAGGCCAGTGCGCTCGCGCCAGCCCGGACTGATTTCTTCTACACCTATCTCGTTCTCATGGACGCCTTAGGGAAACGCCCTGAGGCGCTTGATGACATCAAGGCGCGATACCCAGGCGGCGCACGACCGCCGCAAATTGAGCAGCTTCAAAGGAATTGGCAGCGCGGGTCTTGAGCGTGCGGCCTGGGTGACGTCATAACCGGCAAGGTTGTTTTTCTTGGCTGGCTGAGGCAACGCACTGAATGGGTGCTTGCGGCGTAGCAGGCGCGATGGTGTCGAGCAAAACCAAGGACGGGTCTTTTGCTAGAACGATATCATTTCAAGCGCCCGCGATGGTCGGTGTCGCTTGCAAAGATGATCTTCTATGAGGCCGCTGTGGGTGGGTTGCCGCTTGCTCAAAGGACATTGAAAAATGAGCCAAATCGGCGGGCTGCCTTATGGCGTCAATAATCGGTTGTTTCTGAACCAAAGCGCGGTCCGCGGGTTGTTCCGCGTCTAGCCAATGGGGCCACCGCATCCCCAGAAAAACCTTACTGTAACCCGCTAAAAGGAATTGCCCCCAAGTGATCAAAAGATCTGACCGATCTGAAGTATTTAGCGCGCCACCTTAACTTGATTTGTGTTACTGTGCGCCGGCGCAAGCGGGGAAGCTCGCGCTTTTTATGCAACAAAGACCTCGAATGGGGTAATGGAATACTGAAAGGGGAATAAATGAAACACGTTAATTCGACTAAAAAACAAGCGGTTTTTTTGGCGTTGGGGCTTGTCGCCGCTAGCCCATTAAGCAGCTTTGCCGAAGAGCAAATTGAGGAAGTGGTTGTTACCGGTTCGATCATTAAAGGAACACCGATCGATTCAGCGACCAACGTCTCGGTCTATGACCGAAGTTCAATGGACCTTCAAAATACGCCTTCAATCGTTGACTTCACCAAACAGCTGAGCTTCAGCTCAGGTGTTGATGGCGATTCCAACCAGTTTCAATCGAACGCGACCGAAGGGTTGTCCAACGTCAATCTTCGCGGCTTGGGCGCGAGTAGAACACTGGTGCTTATCAACGGCCAACGGCAGGTTGCGGTACCTATTCGGCTCGGTGCAGGGCGATTTGTCGACCTGAACAGTATGCCAATGGCGGCAATTGAGCGCGTCGAGATTTTGAAGGAAGGCGCAGCCGCGACTTACGGCTCCGACGCAATCGGCGGTGTCGTGAACTTCATTACTCGTAAAAATTTCAAAGGCTTCGAACTTCAGGGTGGCTACAGCGAGATCCAAGATAGTGATGGAGATGCCAATATCAGCGCGATCTTTGGTACAGAGGTCGGTAACTTCGATTGGGTCACGTCATTGGGTTATACGAGTCGCTCGCAGTTGACGCAGCGCTCAAGAGGTTGGTCTTCTTCGCCCGACGGCAGTGCTTGGCCCTACGGTGGTTATTCCTCAATCGGAAATCCCGGCACACTTTACCCATTTCTTGACACCAATCCGGATGCGGATGGCTATGGCGTCGATACGATCATTGGCGCTTTGGCGGATCCTGGTTGTGAGACGGTTGGTAATATCGTTCGCGGCGGTGTTTGCTACTTTCAGTACACCCAGTTCGATAACCTCGTCGAAGATGAAGAGCATTATCAATTGTTCTCTGAGATCAACGGTGAATTAGCGGGCGGTCAAACGCTGCATGCTGAAGTGATGTATTCCAAGACAGACGTGCCAAACTGGGCAACGTCACCGAGCTACCCGCCACAAGCAATTTTTGATACCAGTCAAAAATTCACGACGGATCACCCAGCCTGGGAAAACTTTATTGCCGCGTATCCTGATTTTATCGCGGGTCTGCCGGCAGCGCCGGACTACTTTATTCTTCGAGGTCGGGTTAATGGCGCCGGAGCTAATGGGCCAAGAACAGCACCTCGCGAGTACGAAACGATCCGCTTGGCGGGTAGTTTAGACGGCATGGTCAATGATGATGTGGCCTATCGGGCGTCGGTCAGTTACTCACATTCAGAAGGCAGTGTGACCAGTCGTGATGCCAGTATCGCGAATACGATCATGGCGTTTCAAGGCTTTGGTGGCCCAAGCTGTGGTGCAACCCTTGCAAATGATGAAAGCATCGTGACCAATGGTGCGGTTGCAGGCGAGGGCGGTTGCATGTGGTACAACCCGCTGTCAACGTCGATCCAGTCAGGTTACTGGGGACAGTTCCCCAATGAAAACTACGATCCAACGAATGCCAATTCTCAGGAATTGCAGGACTGGATCGACGACGAGTGGTCCTCTGAGGGTGAGAATAACCTCATTACGGCTGAGATTATTTTTCAGCAGAGTGTAGACAATATCGATCTAGGCTATGGATTCCAGGTTCGACACAATCAAGCTGAGCAAGATCCAGGCGATTTGGGGAATGTTCTGAAGAATCCTTGCCGCGTGCCAGGATACTTAGACTGCACTAATAAGACCGGTCTTCACAGCTTCCTTGCCGCATCAACGCCTTATGATTTAGATCAGACGGTTTACAGCGCATTCGGTGAAGCGGCGATTAGCTTAGGCGATAACGCAACGGTGCAGTTGGGTGCTCGGTATGAGAACTATGGCTCGGAAAAAGAAACCTTTGACCCCAAGCTGTCGATTCAATACAACTTAACCGACGCGCTATCTTGGCGTGCGTCCGTGCAGACGACGTTCAGAGGCCCATCGGTTAACGATACGTCAACGGGTTCAGCAACGGCTTTGGCTTATGTTTCACAAACGGTTGCGTTTAAAGCCATTGATACGGTTGGTAACCCCAACATCGAGCCAGAGAGTGCGTTCACCTATAACCTTGGATTGGTTTATTCAGGTGATAATCTGCAGGCAAGCGTTGATTATTGGGCCTTCAATTTTGAAAACCCAATTATCGTTGAGTCCTATGGTCAGTTGGCTGCAGCCTATGCCGCTGGCGGCACATCGAAAGATGCGGTTGCATCGCAAATTACCTGTCAAGGTGGTTTGACGGATGGCTCTTGTGCAGCATCGGGTATTGAGCGGATTCAAGCCAATATTGTTAACGGTCCCAGAACGGAAACGTCCGGTATTGATCTGTTTGCCAACTATTCGTTTGATCTGGGCGGCATGCCCGCAATGGTCGGTTTCGAAGGCACCTATACGATGGCCTATGATGTTGCCGCGTATGTGAAGAATGGCTTGCAGGTTGCATCGGGTTATGAAGCCGCTGGCTACTACAACTTCGACAACGGTATTCGTCCGATCCAAGACTTCAAACTGCGCATCAATGGCGCCTTGAATATTACGGATTCATTGACTGCTTTGTTGTATGTGAACCACATTTCGGACTACGAAGATCGTCGTGCTGGTGTTCAAGCGTTTAATGGTGGCGTGATTGATTCACACACAACCTATGACCTTCATGTCACGGCTAACCTGCTGGATGATGCGTTATCGGTCACGTTGTCCGGTGTGAACTTAAGCGATGAAGAGCCGCCGATTGCGTATGGCGACCTGATGTACGATGGCTACACGCACAATTCGATTGGTCGAATCATTAAGCTTGGTTTTAAATATGGTTTTTAAAAACGGGTTTTAATGGCATCGGGAAACCGATGATCGTGTGAAAATAAAAAGGCAGCCGAATGGCTGCCTTTTTATTTGCATTGTGTTGTTGAAAAC
>JAFMIA010000089.1 GCA_017854255.1 Pseudomonadales bacterium | reverse complement strand
CAATTGCCAGCTCATCAATCATCGATTCTTTCGCGAACGCCGTGTAGGAATGCCCCACCGAGCGCCAAAAGGTTAGGGGCAGCCCATGATCGATCGTGGTGTGGGTGACCCGGGTGTTGGGTTGATCGTAATCCTCATAAAGGCCCTCAAGACTTGATGGATCCGCAACCCAGCCATTGAACGCGCCTTCTGCTAAGCCCACCGTCCAGCCGATCAAACCGTCGCCGAGGCCAGGAAACAACGCTGGCATCAGATTCTTAATGGTCTCGGGCGAGATATTACCGCCAACCCGGGTTGCATCCCAGGCCGTGATTTTTCCGGATTCAGAAAGGCCTGCACGCACGCGCATGAGCGACGCTGGCCGGTACAGACCATTTTTAAGATCGTCCTCCCGAGACCACAACAGCTTGATCGTTTTATCCGTTGCGACCGCCACCTGAGTGGCTTCAATAATGTGGGTCAGCGTGCCCCGGCGGCCAAAACTGCCGCCCAAGTAAGTTTGGTGAACGCGCACGCGCTCTGGCGCAAGGCCTGCAAACCGGGCGACCAAACCCTGGGCCCCGGATGGCCCTTGGGTACCGGACCAAACATCAGCTTCTCCATTTTGAACGCGCACCACGGCATTCATTGGCTCCATGGGCGCGTGTGATAAATAGGGCGTCCAGTAAACGGCTTCGAGCACTTGGTTGGCAGCCGTCAACGCGCCTTCAACATCGCCATCATCGGTTGCCGAGACCGCGTCATCTGCCGCGAGTGCGGCTTGATAGTCCGCACGAATCTCTGCCGAATTCAGTTTGGATAACGCAACCGTTTCCCATTCAACGGTTAAAGCCTCTGCGGCGGTCTTCGCCTGCCAATATTGCTCAGCAACCACGGCAACGCCACTGCCAATTTCAATAACATCTGTAACACCTGGCATTACTAAGGTTTTGCTGGCGTCAAAAGAAACGAGCTTTGCGCCGGCCACGGGCGAGCGTTTCACAACAGCGTAGTGCATATCCGGTAGATCAACGTCGATTCCAAACACCGCGCTGCCATTTGATTTCGCGAGCGCATCGACCCGAGTGGATTCCCGACCGATGTAGCGAAAGGCACTCTGCGGCTTAAGAGGCGCCTCGGTGGGTGCGACCAAGCCCGCGGCGGTTTGAACAAACTGGCCATAAGGATAGCGCTTATCCGCCACGATAATATGGCCGTCCTCAGTGCTCATCGCATCCCGCGCCACGCCTAAATCCAGCGCGGCAGCAGACAACAACAGCGCCCGAGTGTTGGCGCCAACTTGGCGTAGCGGCTCATAATGCGCATTGATCGCATTACTGCCACCGGTTGCTTGAACCCCCATGCCTGGGTTGTTGTAATCCTCATGCACCCCGGCGAGTAAGATCTCCATCCTCAGGGGGTCATAATCCAGCTCCTCACCGATCAGGGTTGACAGACCCGTGGTCACGCCCTGCCCCATCTCATCTCGGGCGGTATAAAACTTGATGGTGTTGTCCGGTAGTATCTGTAAGAACGCGTTGGGCACAAAGCCCCCTTCGGCCACCGCAATCGGAAGCGGCCCGGGTGTTGAGCATCCGGTCAAAGAAAAACCAATCACGACCCCACCGCCTAAGACCGCCGTGGCTTTTAAAAATCTTCGGCGCGAAACATTTTCAATCTTCATACGTTACGCCTCCTGCGCTAAAGCAGCATTTCGAAACAGCGGTTGGGCAGAACTCGCCGCAAGGACTGCTTTTTTAATGCGCGGGTAACAGCCGCACCGACAAATATTGCCAGACAATGCCGTATCGATTTCTGCCTCAGTTGGGCTCGGGTTTTCATCGAGCAGCGCAGCGGCCGTCATAATTTGACCCGACTGACAGTAGCCGCACTGGGGCACTGAGTGTTCAACCCAAGCCGTTTGCAGGGCGTGCAGCGCGCCGTCCTGGCTTAGACCTTCAATGGTCGTCACTGATTGTCCGGCGACGGCTGCAACCGGCAGGATGCAGGTGCGTACGGCCTTGCCATCAATCTGCATGGTGCAAGCACCGCACAACCCAGCCCCGCATCCGAACTTTGAGCCCTTCAGCTTAAAGCGATCGCGAATCACCCATAACAACGGGGTGCTCGGATCATCTTCGCTGGTTACCGTCACGCCGTTCAATTCAAACTCGATCATCGTCTTTCCTTTGGTTAAATTTGTCGTCCGCGTTGCAACTCAACAAGGCGCGTTAGATCCCGTTTTGCATGCCGCTTTAAAAGCTGGACTCGAAGATTGGCTCGGATGTGCACGGTATTTTTAGGGCAATTATTTTTAATTCTGAACGAGCCATCATGCCGCCAGGGGTTCCAGTCACCCCTTGGCCGGTAAGGCGATCCTTATCGACTGCAGAAGGACCAACCAAAAAGTCGCCAAAGAACCCATCAACGCGAGCTGGTGCTGAGACGCCCCGAGTTTAACACGCGACTAAGGCCAACGGTTATGGCGCCTCACGATCGGACAGGATGGTCAGCATATCCTGAACCAATATGTCTGGATGCAGGAACGAAACCGAATACACTTCTCTGAGATTTTGTTGCTCGTCAATTAAATAAACGCGCAACAAATGCGATAAACTTCCAACAGGTTTCCCATTACTATCAACGTCTTGTATGACAAACTGATTGTAGGATTTTAATATCTTTTCAAGCTCGGCATCACTGGGCGTCGTCAAAAAACGCCAGTTTTGAGCCTGCTCTGCCTCAAATCGCGCCGCATACTTGCGCAGCACTTCGGGCGTATCATTGAGCCGATCGAAACTGAGTGACAAAAGCTGTACCCGCTCATTCAGGCGAGGATCTTTGGCCAATCGCTGCATAACACGGTTGAGCACATAGCTCGCCAATGGGCAGCCATTCACATCGCTACACGAGGCATACATGAAACTCAGCAGGGTCACCTTCCCGGCCATGAGGGCCTTTAAGGTCGTTTGCTGGCCTCGGCTATCGATCACCACGCCATCGCTGGCTTGACCAATAATCGGCCGCGCATAACTGCCGACCGCCGGCAATTCAAAACCCAATGGACCGTATCCTGGCGCCAGGGGCACGTCAGGGGCTGGATTGTGGTGCGCAACCGCCGGCGATTGTGTTCCGGACGAATGATGCGGCGCGGCCCAAGTGGACACTGCAAGCAAGCACCCTACCCAGCACAGTGCTCGCCCGGCTATTTTCACCACCAATTTCATCAAATTCGCCTATTCTAGCCCGGCAAACTTGCTGGGTTGTGGTGGTGCGGTCATGCCGTACAGCGAATAGGCACCAAAGCGCATCTGGTGCGGATAACCCAGCCCTTCGGCAATAAAATCGATGGTGAGTTTGTGCTCAAGCTTGCCGCCTTGGTAATCGTAAATTTTGAAGTACTGCAGGTCTTTACCCGTCGAGACCGTCTTGTCCCAATTCGCAAGCAGTGACGAGGTGTAATACAGACGCTTGCCATCCCAACTTTGCGACACCATATTCACTTGCTCTCCGATTGACGTTTCGCTCTTGAGTTTTGGTGCAAACGGATCCGAAATATCAAACAACCGCGTCATCCCATCGTTCCAGGTATTGACCCAAAGTGAGCCATCATCGGCTGAAATCGAAATATCAACCGGCAGCGGCACCTTTGAGGCATCGGCAATATCTGCAACTTTCTTGGCATGCCAATCGTTGTCTTGCTCGTAGATCAACCAAATCTCGGAGGTCAACGCCGTGGTCGTGAAACAGTAGTTGTTGTTCGAACCCCAAGCACACCGAATTTCAAGTGGTGCACCCGGCACGTCTAAGATTTTTTTCGGCTTTCGAGTATGCAAATCCCAAACGACGACCGTGTTACCAAAGTTGCTCATGGCCTCTGGACTCGACATCATCTCACCCAGATTCATCATGTAATTGTTCAACCCCGTAAACGAGGAGGTGAGTAACACGTTGCGCCGCGGCAAAGCCCGAACATCGTAGCCATAGCCATCCGCAAACTGACCGGACTTTTCAGCACCGTTCAATTCGCCGTCTTTTGGCATCCAATGCGTTGTGATGTAATCGCCGGCATTGGTGTATTCCACAAGCCCTGTTACCCCACCATGGTCCGTCTCATTGGATAAACCCGTGATCAAAATTCGTCCGGGTAACGCGTAAGAGGTGTGCGGGCCCACCACGCCGCCAGATTTGGCGACAAAGTTATCAATTGTGCGGTGCAAACTCGGTTTTGCTGGATCCGTGTGCACATCAAAGATAAAGATTTTGCTACTCGCTAAACCGCTGGCCCAAAGATACCGGCGATCATCGGTTAAGCCAGAATGATGGGCCTCGTTTCTGCCGCCAACTGATAAGGAACTCACCACTTCGCCGTATTGTTCAGAGTTTGGGTTCACCGATACGGTTACCAGCTTGTCTTGCTCATCGCCCAGGCCTTCTATACCCAGTGTCCAGATATAGACAAAATCCTCCTGACCCACAATTTTTGCCATATAAGGCGACATACACGTTTCGTCCGCCATCGCAAATTGCGGCAACAAAACGGTTAAAACCACGGCTAGCCACTTTTTCATCGATCCTCTCCTTCCTTGCCGAGCCAGATTGGCAGGCGCTCTTTTTACTTTGCCTTGAGAGCTTACCGCAATCTAAGCCAGTGCGGGACCCGACCGTAGCGCTTTTTCTATAACCTTGGGTTATAACGAAAGCGCCAAAAATCCGCTTCGAACTTACCGAGCCAAAGCGCGACACAGGCCAGATTCCATCTAAATTCCTATGCTATCCTCAAACCGACCTTAACCGACCCGCACGCCATGACCACACTCGACTACAGCATTGTTACCGGCTATCTGCTGATGATGCTCGCCCTAGGCGTCTACGCCCAGTTTCAACAAAGCAATACCGAGGATTATTACGTTGGGGGTCGCCGACTGGGCACCCTGTCGATTGCGGTGCTTTGGATGGCCTCTTGGGTCGGCGGCGCCTCCGTTATCGGCAGCGCTGGGCGCGCCCACAACCTCGGCATTACCGCAGTTTGGTATTGTCTGGCGCTCGCGATCGGCTGCTTTATCTTCGCGGCACTTTTCGCCGCCAAGGTAAAGCGACTCGGCGATGTTGGGCAATACCTCACCTATCCAGACCTGATTGAGGATCGCTTTGACGGCAGAACGCGGCTAATTGCCACCCTCACAACGGCCCTATCCTTCATCGCCTTCGCAGCAGGTCAGCTTGCAGCGTCTGCGACCATTATCGAAGTTATATTCGGCTGGTCGTTTGCGCAAAGCTTGCTCCTGGCCACCAGCATCGTGGTTGCCTACACCGCGATCGGCGGCTTTCTGGCCATCACCTATACCGATTGGCTGCAGATCATCCTGCTGGTCCTAGGCGTTGTCGTGATTGGTCTGCCGATTGCCATCTTGAATGGCGGCACACCCGACAACCTGTTGAACAATCTACCCCCAGAACGCTTTGACCTCGGGGCCTGGGGGTGGCCTGCGATCATTGCACTGGTGGTTTCGATTAGCATGAGCTTTATCGTGTCCATGGACAGTTTCACCCGAAGTTATTCGGCAAAGAGCCCAAGCGCGGCGCGCAATGGCCCGTTTCTGGCCGTTATCTTGATCATTATCATCGGTGGCGCCGCGACCTGGATCGGCTTGACTGCCGGATTACTGTTTCCGGACGTTGCCAGTGGCGACAATGTGCTACCGCTGTTTATCGAGCAACTCTTCCCAACCGGTCTAAAGGGGCTGGTGTTGGTGGGCTTGTTGGCAGCCGTCATGTCAACGGCCGACATCTGTATCTTGACCGTCTCGGCCAACACCACCCATGACGTTTATCAGCGCTTTGTGAACCCCGCAGCATCAGAACAACAGCTTTTTAACATCAGCATTGCCGCTTCTGCCCTGATTGGTCTTTTGGCGGGTCTCATGGCCTGGCAAATGCAGGATGTGATCGATATCTTGCTGATCGGCTTTACCATCAACGGCGCGGCGCTGGTGATCCCGACCATTGCTGCCATTTACTGGCGCCATACCGATTCAAATCCGGCCTTTTGGAGCATGCTCGCGGGCCTCACGACCGTACTGGGCTGGCACGGTATGAGGCTCATCACAACCGACCCGGTGTTTTCAATCGATCCTTTGTGGCCTGGCTTATTTGCAGCCGCCACCGTCTTTGTGATCGGACATCGTCATCGCGCGCCCTGGACGCCGCCCGCCCAAGTTGAGGCCGCACCATGAGCGATCCTTTAAAGTTCGAACGGGCCGGGGATGATGAGCGCATTAATCTTGCGGTTGGGCAGCCCTCAATCGATCTGATTCCCAAAAAGATGCTGCAAACTGCCGCGGCTCGAGCGTTTAACAATGCGCCCGAGCATGCTTTCAACTATGGCGACCCGCAAGGAGAGCCCGTCTTCAGAGCCGCGCTGGCTTTGTTTCTGCAAGGCCAAGGCCAGACCAACGCGCGCGCCGAGTCGCTGTTTCTCACCGGCGGCAACTCCCAAGCGCTGGATTTCGTCTGCGAGCGCTTTACCCAGCCTGGCGATGTGGTGCTCGTCGAAGACAGCACCTACTTTTTGGCATTACAAATTTTCAAAGACCGAGGGCTCAACATCGTTGGCTTGCCTTGCGATGCCGACGGCATTGAGCTGCCGGCGCTCATCAACGCCATAGAGACCCATAAGCCTCGCCTGCTGTACACCATTGCCAGCTTTGCCAATCCGACCGGATTATCTCTCGCCGAGGCTCGGCGCGCGGAAATTGCCCGCCTCAGCAAGCAGCATGATTTCATCGTTGCCGCCGATGAGGCCTACCAGTTACTACATTTCGAAAAGCCGGCACCCAAGTCCTTTAGCCACTTTTTAACCGATGGCAACATTCTCTGCCTCGGCACCTTTTCCAAGATTTTAGCGCCCGGACTGCGCGTTGGCTGGCTTGAGGTGAGCGAGGCACTTATGCCGAGACTCTTGGCCTCTGGCTGGGTGAACAGTGGCGGCGCCATCAATCAAATGGCTTCTTTTATCGTCACGGATTGTTTACAGCAAGGCGCACTAGCTTTGCATTTATCAACCCTGCGGCACACCTTGGCCGCGCGCGCGGCGGTCATGCAATCAGCGCTCAAGGCGAACTTATCCGAGCTCGCCACCTGGACCGCACCCAAGGGCGGCTACTTTTTTTGGTTACGACTGACAGACTCCATCAATACGGACGACTTGGTCGCACCCGCAAGCCGCGCCAGCGTGGGTTTTCAACCCGGCAACTTTTCATCGGCCAATAGCCATCACCCGAATTATTTAAGGCTGAGTTTTGCCGCCTACGGCGTTACCGAAATCGAAACGGGCATCCAGCGACTCCGCACGGTTTTGAGGCAGCACTAAGGCACCTGAGAGATTCGAGCGTCTCACGCTTCCAGGCAGGCTCGCAGTTGCTAACGCTGATCCGGAATGTTCGAGCAAAAAGGACTCATGAATGGGCAAAATCGGGTTACAATTTGGGTGAACATTTAATTTTCTCGAACCCTGATTTTGGTTGCACTATGCAGATATTCAATTTTGTTAAGGTTTTATTCTCACCCATCGTGTTTGGGCTTGGTTTTATTGGCCCCTTATCCGCTGAAATCATTACCGCCCTCGAGATTGCATTGCCCATTGGGACGCCCCTCTACTGGGGGCTGTTGATTGGCGGTCTGTTAGGCCTGATGGCACAGGTTCGCGGCAGTTGGATCTGGGTGAAGCCCTCATGAACAATCCTGCGATGACAAAAGAAGCCTTACTCGCGCTGTCCCCCGATGCCTTGGACGCGCTGGAGCGGAAAATTGCGGGCAAATATATGCATCGAGTTCCCTGGGGCGCTGTCGCTTGGGCTTTAAGCAACCTAATGGTCTGGCTATCGCTCTGGCCACTGGTTTTGTTCGACTACCTGTCGATTTGGGTGGCCTTCCCAATTGCGGTGCTCAATGTAGCCCTCAGCTACTTGCCATCCCATGAAGCGCAACACAGCATTATTGCTCGCGAGGGCCACCCGCTGCGCTGGCTCAACGAACTGGTAGGTCATTTATCCGTCATTCCATTTGCGCAACCGTATCGCGTTCTTAAAAACACGCACATGGAACATCATGCGCACAGCAACCATCCGGAGCTCGACCCGGACTACGCGGTGCACGCTAAAGATGATTGGGCCTTTTTGAAGAACAGCATTCTCAGGCGCCAGCCAGCGGGCCCGGCTCAAAAAGCGTATGGCGACGCGATGGCGCGTATCGGAAAATCGCATATGCTGATCGATGCCCTCTTATTTAACCTTGTGTTTATCGGCGTGCTGTTCACGATGGCTTGGACGGGCCACGCCATTGAAGCGGCGCTGCTTTGGTGGCTACCGAGGCACATTGCCCAAACCTATATCCAGTACTATCTTAGCTGGGCGCCGCACCACCCCGGGGTTCGCCAAGAGCGTTATGGGCAAACCCGCAGCTTTAAGAGCAAAGTCGGGAACCTGCTGAGCATGGGTATGCAATACCATATTGTTCATCATCTATACCCACGCATTCCACTGAGCAGTACACCAGCGGCCTTTCACGAATTAAAACCCATCTTAGAAATACGCGGTTGTGATGTTGGAGGTTGGGCGGAAACCCCTTAATTTCCCGGACGGTTGGGCTCCAGGTTTTTGAAGCTGAGAACGTGCCCGGTCCGCATGGCCTTCGTCTTCCTCAATCGCGCATCACGCTAGCTCATGTCAGCGGCAAACGACGCGCCAGTCTGCCTGAGAAAATCGACGGCGCGGGTGCGGCGTCGCAGCGGTTGGCCTGAAAGACTGAGCCGCACTCATAACGCGCAGCAACCCAAGCCAGATCGGATTAATCGCCGCACAGACTAAGGCCTTAAACTCTTGATTCTCTCAAGGTTAGTTGCCCGCCACGCCCAGCGCTTGCGCCAGCGCAAGCTTTACACCGGCCATGAGCCGTTGACTGACTCCCGCCTGCGGATGAAACACATCTCCTGCGTGATACAAACCCGGAAACACGGCGAGCTCGCAGGGCACCCCAGCGGCATTGAGCCGCCGGGCGTAGTCGACGTCTTCGTCATAAAATAGATCTTCCGTGCCCACACAGATATGCGCGGGCGGCAGACGGCTCAGGTCATCGGCCCGGGCGGCTGCCGCATAACACGACGCATTTTTTCCAAGCTCACTGCCTAAGTACATCTCCCAGGCCGCAAACGAGGTTGCTTGATTCCAAACCGGATGATTGTCGATCTGACCCGACTCGGTTGCATGTAGGTTATCGATCATGGGATACAGCAACAATTGTAATTTAAGCCGAGGGCCCTGTGCATCGCGTACTTTAAGCGCGAGACCGG
>JAFMIA010000088.1 GCA_017854255.1 Pseudomonadales bacterium | reverse complement strand
GAGGGCCGCCAACCAAACCATCAGGCCTACACTGATAACCCCAAGGGTGTACCCGAACCAGGTTCCCCCATTGTGCTCTGTTTTAACCGGGGCAAAAACGTAACAGCCAATCGCCACAACCATCAAAGCCAAAGCGACCCAAAGGTATCGGTAGCGATTAAAGCTTAGGAACGATTCAAATCTCTGAAAAATTACATTTGGCATAGCTTATCGTCGTCTTCTATCGTCAAGCGTTACAGATCGTTAAAGTTTATGAACTCATTTACGGAAACCCTGGCGGCAGCACCAGTGGGACAAGCTCTGACACATGCAGGCCCGCCATCAATGCCTTTACACATGTCACATTTTCGCGCCAACTTTGGACTCGACGTCTCAACTTTCACCGCTCGCCTATCACGGTGACCGATACCTGGGCCCAAGCCAAAAAGCACCGAACTTAGAAAGTTTGACCGCGGTTCTGGGGCTCTTTCCATCTTAATGACATCGTAGGGGCAGTTTCGCTCGCAATTTCCGCAACCGATACACGTATCTGCAATGAAGACCTCACCATCGACCGAACGCGTGATCGCATTTGGAGGACAATCGGTCATACATTGCGGCTGCTCGCAATGACGACATGATGTTGGTATGTGGAGCTTTTCAAAAGTTGTACCCGCCTCTCGATTCAGCAGCGTTATCCCATTATGGGATTCTGCACACGCAATCTCGCAATAATCACAGCCAACACACAAGTTTTCGTTAATAACTAAAACGTCGGTCGCTTCTCCCAATCCGTTTTCGAAAACAAACCCTGCAATCGCCGAATTCATTTCAACCGCTGATGAAAATTGCGTTTTATTTGATGTGATAAAGTCGTTGACCTGAATTCGGCTTTCCATATTACTTTCGACTAACGAGCGCACATCATCGTTACTGGCTAAGGCTGCTATCAGCGCTTCTTTGGGGATTTTTAGCACTTCTGACTTTACGGTCGCCTTGACCGAGGCATTTCTTGACCCGTCCATCAAGGCGGCCATCTCGCCCACGACAGCCCCGGCCTGCAGGTAAGTAACAAAAACAGTTGACCCCATGAGCTCTCTTTCAACCACCATGGAACCCGATCGAATCAAATAAGCATCACTCTTTGTATCACCTTCTGTAATGAGGTATTGGTTAGGCGACACGGTAATTAATTCGCTCGCAGCAAGTATCATTTTTTTACTTTCGTCGGAAAGCGAGGGACCAAAGACTTGAGAGAACATTCTCGTTGCGACCAGGTCATCGACATAATTTTTTATGCGCTCCTGACTTAACATCAATTTCAACAAAGCTGTTCGCGGTATTTCTAAAAGAATCGTAGATTCACTGGAGACGACGGTGCTGCCTCTTGGCCGACCCGAAATAAGGCCGACTTCTCCAAACATTTGACCGGCACCCAAAGGAATCTCTAAAAGGTCTTCGCCCGTCTCAATTAATATTTTAATGCCACCAGAAAAAACAGCGAAGACTGAAGACCCTGCTGCGCCCTTCTGAAAGATAACCTCACCCGCTTTGGCATGCCGCATACTCGTTTCAAGAAGAAAGTCTCGCAACTGCAATGGCGACAATGGCGAGAGCAAGTCAATTGCCTTCGGGATGAGCGCAAGCCACTCCTCAACAGTGTGTTGCACCGGAAGGAACTCAAACTTGGCTGCCAACAAAGGTTCGTCTACAGAAGCCAAATCAAGGTTGCCGTTAATATACTCGATCGCATCAAATCCTTGATTGATACAATTTTTAATCAGAGGGTAGCCCGCAATAGCACCCACAACATACATTCCTGCAATGCTTGACTCAAATCGCGCTGAAATTTTTGGGAGGGCTTCTTTCTCCTGGCCCGTAAATTCGATGCCAAAGGATTCCAGAAGCTTTCTTGGGGGTGCAGAACCCAGTCTTGCGATGAGTCGATCCGCAGGGACATTGAGTTCACCATCCCGGCCTTCTATCCGAACGATGCCACCTTTTATTTCCTGCGGCACCGCTTCCGTCATAATACAGAGCAATTCATTTGAGGCGGCCGCCATCAGCCCATCAACATTTGCTTTTTTAGCCCTCGCAAATTCTGCGCGGCGCTGCACAATAGTCACCTCATTTCCTTGGTCAGGGTCTTGACCCAACCCCATCGCATTCTCAATAGCGGCGTCACCACCGCCGAGAACCACAACCTTTTCATCTAAAATCTCGAGCGGATCGTCAAGCTGGTATTCAACGATGACCGATCCATCATCAGGGAATCCAATCAGGTTAGGATTGCCCTGGTTGCCCAAAGCGAGCACGATATTTCGACACCTTACTGTGTCGCCATTTGCAGCAGTCACGAGAAAATCGTCTTTTTGTCCTGTAATTGCAGTAACATCAAAGCCAAAGCGGACCTGGGCGCTCATTTTCTCGACAGCCTCTCCCCAAGCATCCAATACCATCTCACGCTTGCCAGCGGCGAAGGCTATATCGCTTCTTAATGGCAGCACCTCAGGGGTTGCCATGACATGTTTGCCTTTTTGGTATTTGAAAATCGTATCGGATAAGTGATCCGTTTTCTCAACCAGCATGTGGCTCATCGACAAACTTGCAGCATGGCAGGCGGCACTGATTCCTGCGGGACCAGATCCAACAATTACAACATCGTATTTTTCGACCATCTAGTTCGCTCCCGCCGGCCTAGGCGCATCTACAACAGTGGAATCACTATCATTAACAAAGTACATCTGCCCATCCAGCCTTTTAAAAAGGCCTTCCATTTCTTCGCGATTGAACGGTCTAGACCCCAATCTTCCGAAGACGGCAATTTGATTACCGGATTCATCAACGGCCCGATCACGGTCGAGGCCCTTGGAAATCGAAAGTACCCGAGACTTACTCGGCATCCACCCGATGACTTCTGGCTTTGGCTGGGGTGAGTAGCCATAGAAATTCGGTTGTGAGGAGGGGCTGGTCAACTGAAGTAACTTAAACCCAAAGTCACCATCGGCCACATATCCAAACAACGACGCGTTAGTCGTTCCTATAACAATATCGGATGTGTCTTTTAGCTGACCTTCGCCATCGAACATCTGATCCAAAACAGGTGCCTCTGGTTTTTCAATGTTGATGATCGCAAGCCCATCTTCACCCGCAGCAACATACGCATAGGTTCTCGCAAGATAAAGCTTGCGAGCATCAGCCAGTGCAACCGCACTATCCTTCACCAGAACAGGCTGGCTGGGATCAGTAATGTCGACCACGCCAAGGCCTGTTTCAGAGGTGTAAAACAAATAACGAAACTGCGTTGCAAACGATCTCATACCGGCTAGCCGAATGACCGACGTCACAACCGGCTTGAGCGGGTTATCAATATTCAGGGTTATCAACCCTTGATCCGCAACAATGTAGGCAAAGCTGCCGTAAAGTGAAATAAACCGAGCGCCATCCAACAAGCCGTTTTCGTTCCAAGTTAGAGCGCGCTCCAAGAAGTTATTGAGCGGATCGCCATCACCAAACGTGTTGATATTGACGACAATCAACCCCTCTTCAGCATCCGTAACAAAAGCATAGCTAAACAACGGATGCATGCTCTGCTCTTGATTCACCTCTTGCATAAACTTGGTGTTCTTAGGGGGATGCACTGGTTGTGTCGTGCCAATTGCGAAGCAGGTTGCCTGCTTCGATCCAACATGCGCGTTATGGCCTAGCGGTGAAAAAGGCGCTCGAACAATCCGTTCCGAAATCGATTTATTCGCGATGTTAGCGATATCGTAAACTCTAAAGCCGCCACGCCCCTCAGCAACATACAAGTACTCTCCTCGATGCTGAAGGCATTGGACTGCCCCATCAGCGCGCTGAAAAACGTTGCTGATCTCCTCAAGCGCGCCGGTCTCGCCAGAATAGCCATTGTCTGGATCGAATGCGGTGCCGCGAACCCAGCTCTTCAACTCTCTGTCATTATCAGAAACGTGATTTTCATAATAATCTGGATAAGCGTAGCGATGGAGGTAAGACCCAAAAACAGCCTGCGGCTCCTCGTATTCAGTCACTCTCACAGCCCAAAGACCGTTCTCTGTTCCGGCATAGCTGTGCAGCCCAACAAAATTAATAAAGTTGGTTCCTAGAAGCAGGGTCTGAGCCATGATTGCGTTGTTGTCGCCATTTGCCGACAAATGGCAATCCGAGCAAACCCGCGTCTCTTCTTTTCGAACGGTATGGGGAAAATGAGGCGCAAATGCCTGCGATGAGAAACCCGCGGCGGATACCGGTGGTTGCTGAACGTAAATTCTTTCTCGATTGATATTGGTAGAACTGAGAAGCAGCGCCGACGTCGACCGAATCGGCGCAATCACATTCCCTTTCGTTGTTTGATGCCGGCCCAACTGAAAGATTTGATCACGGGCAACCTGTGGATTGTATGTGGCAAAATTTCGAGTCTCGCCCACATCATACTTGTGGCTCTCAGTTTTCCAGTTCGCTTCTATGGGCAAGTGACAGCCGCCACATGAGGTTGACCAAGACAAATGACAGCTATAACAGGTCATGTTGTCCCCATGTGCGATCTGCTCATAACCTGATTCGCCACTACTTTCCTTCTTGGACGACTGTACCAACTTCGCGGCCGCCGCCTTTTCGTTAAAGCTTCCGTGTGTTGGATCAACTGCATCTCGGGTTAACGAAACTTCCCACTCAAGGTTGGGGTCCAAAACAGAACGCTGAATCAGAGTCCTCACGCCCGCGGACTCAATCCATTCAAAGCGCTTTTTACCATCTGAGTTCCTAATCAGACTCAAATCCTCACCACCCGTCGGCGCAGCAACATTTGACGTCATTAAGGTCGGATAACTTTCGGTCGTACCATGACAATCTTTACAACCGATCTGTACCGCGTTTGCGACCTCTCCATGAATAAACCCATTGCCATGACCATCTTGGCTAAAGTGACAGTCCACACACTGCATGCCCTTCTCGGCATGAATTGACATCAGGTGCACGGCTTTACCCGGGTTGACGCCAATTTCCACAAACTTCGCCTCACCCTCTTTGCGAAACTTTTCAGGGTCATCGTTAGCGACTTTGTTCCCTGCCTCATCTAACAGGTTCCCAGCTCTATCCCGTTTGAATACCGCCCTAAAATTCCATCCATGCCCATGATAGTCAGCAAATTGAGTATCTTTCAGCGTCGCATTCAGGTCGTAGACATCCCTTAAGAAATCTTCACTTGCCCACTTACCTCTGGGCGCCGCGCCTTCTGGATTCCTATCGAGCACGGCTCGTGCCTCGTCACTTGTAGGGTAAACCTGCGCTTCCGGCCACATCGACGGGGCATCGGATTCATAATCCCACATCGTATAACCGAGATAAGAATTAAGAAATATATTGGGTTGATGCATGTGACACGTCATGCACTGAGAGGTGGGTATCGCGGACGTGAACACGTGTTCTATCGGGTGCCCCGATTCATTTTTATCAATGGTGACGTCAGAGGTGAAGCTTTTACCATCCCGTCCATATTTAGCATACGTTAAGCTGTGTCTGGGCTCTCGATCGTTCGCATAAACGACGTGACAGGACGCACACCCACTGGCTCTATAGTCTCCTTGCTGATCGTTCGTGCCCATCATCGTTGTAAAAGGGTCATTCAACCTGGTCTTGTGTATATTCAAGACAGGAATCGCCACTCTTAACCCGGTGCCGGGTCCTCGGTTGGATTGTCTTATGTCCGGGCGCCCAGGTTCTTCTAGCCGCTGCAACAACCCAGTGGCATTGGGCAGTCCGATTTCAGGAAACTGTGTGTTGATATTCCGCCCGCCTTTTTCAAAAACGCGAAAAACATCTGCCGGCGGCACCACCTGCCAAGCAGGCAAAGGCAACAAAGAGGGCAACGCACCTCTAAGCTTTTCTTTTTCGCTGAGCGTCCCGTCCTGGTCAGTCGGGCTCGTCAACATTGCAGGCAGCCCTTCCTGCGTATGCGCCTCGCCAAGGATATAGTTTTTGTAAGGCAAGATACCGTTATTGTAAGAAGCCCCACCCCAAAGCATGGCGCCAGTTGCCATCAAAGATCTCTCAGCAGCTTCAATGGTATCCAGATGACAAGCCCCACAGGCCATCCGCACAACACGATAATCTGATGGGTTCATGAAACGGACGAACTCCGGCGACTCTTTCAACAGTTTCGCAAAGGATCGTTTAGGATTCTCACTACCCGGCCAAACACTCGGGTAGGTTGGTAGGATATGGGCTGCGTCCATTGCCGCTTTGTAACCAGACGGGTAATCGTGGTCATCCCCATGGGCGTCATAATGATCGTCACCATGATGATCCTTACCTGCGAGACTTTTGCCTGCATGGCCTTTATCAGGATCAAGCGCGGCCGAAGCATGCGACGCTACCGCAGTCTCCGGAGCAACCCAAAGATCGCCTGCCCAATGAACATTGGCGTTTCCACCGTGACAGTCAGTACACCCCAGCACAACGCTTGGCGCCTTGTGCATGGTTTTATGCTCAGCTTTCGCGTGGCAGGTTTGACACCCCGCTGTTTTCAGCTGGGCGGTCGCAGCGTTTTGAGAGAAAGGCGCTGGCACCATCTCAGGATAGCTTCGGGGGAACGCCTTACCCATTCCTTTGCTTGCGCCTAGGCACGAACTGACTACAACTAGTTGCATCAAAAACAATAATAAAAATTTAAAAATCATATTTATATCAATAACTTATAACAATATTAAGGAGGCTGCTGTAAAATCGATCATCGTCTCGAGTACTGTCAAATAAACGACTAAAACCGGCGCCCGGCGTCAGCTCCGCATAAGAAAATCGAATAACAAAATTTTGAATAAAGCCAGGTCGATAGATTAAAGAGGTTGAGGCATCAACGCCGATCTTGCGGGTGATGCCACTCTGCATCCTCAGCTGGCTTATCCCATCAACTTCGTCGAACCAAAGATGATTGTAATTAACAGACCACCGCAAGCTCGGCGTCAGGTCGAAATCAGCACCCACGCCTAAAAGCATCAACCCAGGATTACTAAAAAAGCTTTGCCCCTGCTCTTTGGAAGAACGAAGCGAGGGTAGTAACCCGTTGCGGCCGTTTAAGCCAATCCCTCGGCCACCACCTACGAAGGGTATCGTTTGACGCATCCAGTAACTGGTATCTGCACCAGCGATGAGTGGATTCTCAAAGATCGCATCAAATCCCGATGCCTTGTCATCAAACACATTATCATCGCCGGATGCATAAACCCCGGACAATCGATAACGCTGCCAGTCGTTATCCACAGAGAGTTCTAAGGCAAGAAAGTGGCTCCTGATTTTACTGGCCCGAGAAGTCATCGGGTTATTTTTATCCTGGCCAAATGCCGCGTAGGCAGACCCCGCTACATTGAGTCTCCCGTATCTTCCATCAAGGGAATAACCCAGGTAGGTAACGTGGTAGCGACGAGGCCGCAAATCACCGATCAAAGCAGGCCGAGTGGGGAAGCCGTTGGCATCAATTGCTTGCCTGCGATTTTCCTCATTCAGATTAGCGGTAATTGAGATTTGGCTGGTTAAGCCTGGAGACGGAAAGTCTTGACGATACAGGTTTGCCGTTAAAATATGATCTCGACGGAGCGGCGTGCTCAAGTCATTCAAGCCACTATTCACATCTTTATCAAGCCGCCGAAAGTACGCTAGGTTATATTGATACCGATTGTTATCGCGATTGCCAAAGAGCCGAACACCCATCAAGGCGTCTTGAAGCAGAAAGCCTCTGAAGTCGCTCGAAAATGGTTGGATCCCTATCCGTACAGAGTCAAAATCATAACGACTTCCAACATTCCTTATATGATAGTCATAAAAGGCTTCTTGCAGAGTGCCGAAATTTCGACTTCTCTTCCCAAATTTACTGGGTTGCACATAAAGAATTCGACGCTCGTTAATATCGACCCGGTTGAAATTAAATGCGGGTGTTAATCGAAATTCCCAATCTTGCGGTTTGAAAGTTGTTGACCCCTTAATCAGTGATAGGCTCGCGATGATTGTCTGACTAAAGATATTGCTTTGACCATCGCCGTGAAGATCATACTGCCCTGCGTCACCAGTTGTTTGAACCCCTACTGGAATCGGAAAAGTTCGGGGTTCGACAACCGTATCTGAGACCAAACCCAATGCAAAAAATAAATCTTTGGAACCTAGTATCGGCCGATCGCCCTTCAAGGTGTTCTGGTTATAAGGATCCCACCAGCGCTCATTCACACCTATGGACTCAACGATTCGCCATCGATCAGGCAAGGCTTCTAACATCCCGCCCTCGCGTTGCAACAACCGAATATCGAGCGGTGCCATCCGGTCTAAATCTTGGCGAGATCGATTCGGTCGAGGGTTTTGAGCAACAGAAACGGGGTCGTTACTGATTTCCAGCGATTTTTCATCCTGATCGTGCGCACCAAAGGCTTGTGCCGGCAGCAGCATTACCAGCGCAATAATCAGCACGTTATTTACCATTACAAACCTCTTGCTCACTTTCGTCGAGAAAAGGATTAAAAGGACATGAGATGTACCGCAACCGAACGTTATCGACTTCAATCGTGTCCGCTCTGATTTCTTTCGGCGCATTCCCAAGCGTGCCTAAAGCTTCTCCTACTCGATGCACACTTAAAAACGCAATCATGTCATCCTGGTCAACCCCATCGCCCGATACACCAATGCCACCAATCAAAGTTGATCCACGATAAATGGGCACGCTTCCTGGGAAAATCTGAATGCCGTTTCCAAGCAAATGGATATCGCCACCCTCATTTAACAACCCGACGCACTCATTCGCGGCTCCTTTATCAGAAGTCCCATCAACAAAGCCCAAGTGCTTCACCACTTCAGGCCGCACGAGACTTTCCTGCAACCCCGTGGCAAACGGACTCCACTCCGTAATCGGTCTAGACAAAGGCCCATGGGGACGCCCTAGTTCGCCATCAGGAAAATAGGGCCTCGATAAATTTCCACCCGCTCTATCTGAGAAGGCATGCTGCCCAGTTAAGGCTTGCGGATCATTCAGAAATACACGCACCCTTTGCACGTAGTCCGAAATTTCATCTCTGTTCAAGCCAACTAAATAGGTGGCAGCCAACTCACTAGAGAAAAAAGTCGCTGTACGGGCTTTTTGAACGGCAACGTCAAGCCCAAAAATCGGCGCGTCTGAGCCGATCACTAACCCCAAGATTTCGCCGGTTGTATCCACAACAACCATGGACACGCGTGCCGACTGGTTGAGCGGTCGTCTAATTTGTCCGCGTGCTGCTGACATCGTCTGATGAGCGGTTTCGAGAAGCTGCCTGACCTCATCCTGCGTTAAGGGCATTTCACTGCCATTGCCATCGGCAGCAGCTTTTATTGGAAATCGATTCCTGCCTGCACCATCACTTAAAATAAACGCACCCGGAATCGCAAACTCATCTAGCGTGGACGGCCTAACACCAGAACCCTCTTGACCATACTGCTGCCCGGCTTTGATACCTTGAGCCGAATCAAAGTAGCCCGGAACTGAAATCAAACTGGCGTCGATCAAATCTTTATCAGACTGCGCGAGTGCATCAACGAGATTACTGGCGGGCTCTACCACCTGCGCATCTGAATACCT
>JAFMIA010000027.1:23632-37372 GCA_017854255.1 Pseudomonadales bacterium | reverse complement strand
GATGTCGAGGCCGCCTTACTAACCAAAACCGGTCACGGACTCGAGGAGTAATCGATGCAAGATTTTTCAGGACGAACTGCGGTCATTACCGGCGGCGCGAGCGGTATCGGGCTGGGTATGGCGAGGTCCTTCGCTGCGCGCGGCATGCGCCTTGTGCTTGCGGATCTAGATGATGCCTTGCTCAAAGCGGCTGAAAGCGAATTTTCGGAGGCGGGTATCTCGGTCGTGTGCCAAGTCTGTGACGTGTCGAAGCTCGAAGACGTCGAGCGATTGGCGGAAGCGACCCTGGATCATTTCGGCGGGGTCCATGTGGTTTGTAGTAATGCTGGGGTCGGCCTGCCAACGTCTGCCCGTAACCTTAAACTGTCCGACTGGGAATGGATCATTAATGTTGATCTTTGGGGGCCAATTTACGCGGTGAAGACGTTCCTACCCCTTATAGAGGAGCAGGGCTTTGGCCATATCAATGCCACGTCTTCGATGGCGGGGTTGGTCTCATCCCAAATGATGGGCGCCTACAATGTTGCCAAGCATGGCGTGGTGGCCTTGATGGCGGCCGTGGAGCGCGAGCTGCGGGCCAAGAAAAGCGCTGTCCGGGCGTCTGTGCTGTGCCCAGGACCCATCAACACCAATATTAGTCGCCACTCCGTCGATTTTAGGCCCGGTCGGGGAAAGCCAAAGGGGGATTCTGAAAAAGCGGGCAAGTTGGCCGGCAACATCCAGTCGGCGCTGGAGAATGGGATGCACCCAGATGAGGTGGGTGAACTGGTGGCAAAGGCCATTGAGCAAGAAAAGTTTTGGATCCTAACGCACCCGCATTGGACCAAGACCGTCCAAAAACAATTGGATGCCATGATCCTTGATCAGACGCTGATCCGCGCGTAAGCCTTTCCTGAGCCAACTCGCAATAGGCTAAACAATCGACATGACGGTTGGCGATATCAGGCAGGTCAAGCGATTAAGGCGCGTCAGCGCCGCCACGAAACCACTCACTCAGAGGCGGGGTGTGTGCGCGAGGTCCTGCCGCCTGAGCGTTTGGGTTGTTGCCGCGATTGAACGGCGGGTTGCCTTTTGGCTCGAAATAATTGTCATCGCGAAGCGATGAGTGCCAGGCCCCAGATTGAAATTCGGCCGCGGCTTTTATTTTCTTGGGTTCGGCAGGATCGCGAGGTCTTGAAGTTTAGCAAACCAGCGGCGCAGCATGACCTCGGTGTCGACACATTCAGCGAATCCCGCTTCCCGCAATTTGATGGTGCTCAGCAATGATGGCGGTGGGGGTTGGGTGCCGCCCGCATTGAAGAGCGCGTCTGCATAGAAAAAACTGTCCCCAACAACCCCTCGAAGGCTGTGCGGTTTGAGGTTGTGATGGGCAACAATCTCAGTCCAGATGGTTTCCTGGTCGTAGCAGGTTTCTGACAGCAGACGGGGCGCCGGGGGTCCAGCGTCCATATTAAAAATGTCACATAAGATCGGCCAGATGTCCTGCATTCTGAAAACGTCCCCATTGGTAATGTTGAAGGTTTCATTTACGAAGGCGTCGTTTGACCAGGCAAAGCGGATTGCTCGGGCTAGGATGTCGGCGTCAATGGCCTCCATAACACCCGATGGTCCACCCGGGTAGCTTAGGCTGAGCCCTTGGTGCGACTGCAGCGCAGCGTAAGCACCTAGCGCGGCGAGCATATTCATCGGCGCGTTCAGCGCATGCCCAAAAATAATTTGAGGTCGCCAGATCGTGAAGGCCCAGTTGTGTTGGGCCGCTTGCTCACGCAGAAAATCTTCCTGCAACCAGTAAAAGTTTTTATGTGGGTGACGGGCTTCACGCTCGCGCCCGGGTATTGTCATGGGGGCTACATGGGCGCCGTACGCTTTAGTGCCTTGCAATAATGTAATGTGCTGAAGCTGAAAGCTTTGCTTGGAAAGCGGGGCCATTAGGTTCGATAGCATCGTAAGATTTTGCTGCATCTGTTCATCATTCTGCCAGCCGGCAATCAGTCCAGGCTGCTCGTATAGCGCCGCATACACCACGTGGGTGACGTCGCGCAGGTGCGAGTCAACGACTTGATGGCACTGCGACGCGTCATTAAGGTCGAGCGCCACGAAATGACTGTCGGGTAGATCCGGCGGGCGGCGCGACAGCGCAACGTAATTAATGCCGGCGACGGTTAAATCCTCGAGTATGGCGCGACCCACCACGCCGCTGCCGCCGACAACCGCGACTTTGATATCCATCTCACCCCCTCGATTGTGCATCGAACTTGCATGATAGTGTCTTAAGTCCGTCGGTGGAATGCGGGTGTCCAACTCATTATGCCGCGGGTTTCAGCGGGCTAAGTCGCAATGGCGCGGGGCAGATGTCGCGTTCATCCGCCAGTAGGGCCATGAATTGGGCCATCAGATACAGTGGGTCAGCGCGCGGTCGTTTAATGCCGCGTCACA
The DNA here is from genome assembly GCA_017854255.1 of Pseudomonadales bacterium. Classification (GTDB taxonomy): domain Bacteria; phylum Pseudomonadota; class Gammaproteobacteria; order Pseudomonadales; family Azotimanducaceae; genus UBA9926. The sequence continues at coordinate 34,936 of JAFMIA010000027.1, read as the reverse complement.
TCGTGTTGTTGGCGATCAAAATAGGACGTCGCCCCCTGAGGGTCGACGCACGGCTGGACTCGCACGACTGATAAACGGATCCTCGAGCCGGACAAGCCCAGAGCGGATGTGTTCAGCGGGGCTTAACGCGCCGCAGAACTGACCACTCTGTCGCCATGCGCGGAGCCGAGATAGAGCCGGTCACCGACTTTCAGCGCGACGGTGGCAAAGCCCATCGGCGCGCCATCTTGAGCATGAACCACTTCGCTCGTCATGGTGCTGGGATCCGCCTTAATAATCTCATAGGGCAGCAGACACGGGCCTGCCGTCACTAAGGCGCAGGATTGGCCAATGGGATCATTTTTGTGCGAGGCCACCCAAAGATTCCCCTCGGCATCAACCGTTATGTTGTCCGGTTGTTGGACCGAGAATTCGCCTTCTCTCATGGCGGTGGCCCGATCAATTTTGATGGTTTTGCCGCCGAAATAGATGTTCACAAATAGTTTGGTGTTGTCATGACTTACCGCGATTCCGTTGGGCATTAGGTCGTCTGACCCAGGCACTTTGGTAAAGCCTTCATCCGGTTGCCACTCGTAAACCCAGCCGGTGGATTCGCCTGCCAATAATTTACGGGCCACCTCATCGAAAGCGGTTGTTTTATCCCACATATGGGTAATCAAGAAACCACCATCATGTAACCCTGCCACATCATTGATGAAGGGGTCATCCGGCGGCAGCGCGCAACCCTGCCAGTCAAGAGACCAGACGCCCTCGCTTTGTTTGGGCTCAAAAAACTCAATGGATTCTCGGCCGCCGTGATTCACCACCAATAGTTGTAACGGCCCGTCATCGAGCGTCACGAGGTCAATCCCGTGGGGGCTGAAGGCCTCGATGTCGGGCGCCGGACAAGCAACATCGCCCCGTTTAGACTCACTGCTTGACCAGGTAATCTTCAGTATTTCTCTTTTGCCAGAAACCAGATTCAGCAGCGAAAGCCTGCCGGGTGCGTCGGTTAAAAACTCGCCCATTTCACTAACGATAAGAACCTTGCCGCCCGGCAGGGCGACCAAATCTTCTGGGTTTTGGTAGCCACAGTGCACGGTCATGTCAGGGCTCGGTCGGCAATCTAATAGTTCGGTCGCAACCCCGGGTTGATACAAACCCGAGGCCTCGGCCAAGGCGGACCGCTCATCGGCTTCGGTTAGCCTTTCTGATGACGCGTTATCCGCCGTCGGTGGAGCGCAGGCGGTCATCAATATCAAGAAGGGCAATAGAGCGGATAAGTAGAAATAAGCCATTTAGAGTGCTCCGAGGTTACGTCGTTTTGGGGTCAAACATTACCAAACAAAAAGCAAGCAACCTAATGCAGACTTGCGCCTCGAGCTCAGCATGCCATCAACCGAATTCTTCTGAGCCCAAGAGTTTGATTGCTAGGGCCGGTTTGGAGATGCCTTGATTATGAGGTTTGATCGAGCGGGGTGTTGTGAGCCCAGGGGTTATCCAGCCAAGTCTCTCAGCGCGTCCGGTCGACCCATGTCGCCATAACAAGGTAATATTGAGCCTCTCCAAACAGTCTAAGTAAATGGTTATGCCCATGACCTTTGGCCGCTATGTCGGCAACATTTCGAGTCGCTTTGATGCCACTGAATTGATGGCGCAGTTGGCGTCGGTGCCGCAGTGGCTCGATGCAGGTCAGGTGCTTCCGCTTTCTGATGGACATGATCAGGTTCTGAAATCTGATCTCGTGATGGGCGGCCAGGCGGTTAGTGTCGCGATTAAGGTATTTGGCAGACAGTCCCTTTTCAAAGATTGGTTTGATCGTCGCAATGGGTCAAAAGCGGCGCGTTCCTATCATGCGGGCGCGTTTTTATATCAGAAGGCATTGGGCACAGCAGAGCCGATAGCCTGGCTGGACCGCTGGGATGATGGCCGTTTGGTCGAAAGTTATTATCTGTGTATCCATGTGGCGGCACCTTGTTTTCGGGACGCATTGATACAGATCTACGAACAAGAGCAAAACAACGCTGGGATGATGGCGCTGCTGCATAAGGTGGCGCCGGCGCTGCGTCGGCTGCATGAGGCGGGCTTCATGCATGGCGATCTGGGAAATCAAAATATTCTCGTGCCAAAGTCGTCAGCAGGAACGTATTTGGAGCCGTTATTTATTGATTTAAATCGTAGTCAGTATGCTTCAGCGCCGTTAGGGGATCGCGAGCGGGCGCATGATCTCGCGAGGATTGCCCTGCCCGGCGCCTACCTTGATATATTTAAGATGATCTATAACCATCATCAAAATTTACCAGAGCCCTTGGCGTGGCTTGAAAAAAAAGCGCGGAAGCGGTTTTGGGGGCATCGTCGAAGAAGCCGATTTCGGCATCCTATTCGGTTTTTGAAACGCTTGCGTCAGGGGCAGCCAGCCTCGCCTTACCCTTCAGACAAGGATTTATGGCTCTGGGATGAAAAAACTGCGCAACCCGTCGTCGTGTTAGACCGTTCGGAAAAGCGCCGACTCCGTAGCCCACGCGATATTGCGATCACCTTATTCCGGGGCGTCATGGCGAGCCCTTCGTTGTACCGGCGCTATCGTCGTTTGCTGTCCGAGAGCTATTCAAAACCCGTGACTTTAAAGAATCGGTTCGGTGTTGCGCTGCATCCTCGGACTGAATATGTCGAGCAAGAATGGGCTTTACTTAAAGCCTTGGGTAGCCCGCCGGTGCTCCTGCGCTTTTGTCATCACGAGACACCGGAAGATTGGCAGGCTGGGATTGCGTTGGTCGAAAGACTTTATCGCGAAAAAATTCCTGTAATGGTGAAAATTCTTCAGGATCGCCAAGCTGTCTTGAACCCTGTTTCATGGCGCGCCTTTTTAAGGATGGTGGTTGGGGCGGTAGCCGATAAGGTCAGCCAGATCGAAGTAACCCATGCAAAGAATCGGTCTAAATGGGGCGTTTGGACGAATCGAGAGTTTAAGGCGTTGATGCAACCTGTGCTGGAACTCCGGCACGAATTTCCAAGGGTTAATTTCGTCGGTCCGGCGTGTATTGATTTTGAATATTTAGCCGTTTTATCCGGATTAGCAGACCTGCCAAAAGGGTTACACCTCAATGGGCTTTCACATCTACTGTATGTTGATCGTCGTGGTGCACCCGAAAACAAACAGAGCGGATTCTCAACGGTCGAAAAGTCGGCCCTTTTAAAGGCCATTGCGGATTGGTCGAGTCGAGTCGATAGCAAGGTTATTGTTTCTGAGGTGAATTGGCCGATTCAAGGCGCCGGCCTTTGGTCACCGATTACAGGGACTTACGAGAAAGTGGAATGGCGTCGTGATGCGCCTGGTGAGACAGAATTAGATTACGCAAATTTCATGCTGCGGTTCTTAGCGTTGACGGTTTGTTCTGGCCATGTCAGCGAGGTCTATTGGTGGCGTTTGTCTGCTCGTGGTTATGGTTTGGTTGACGACCAAAACGGGTTTGCGCCACGTCCTGCCTTTACCGCACTGAAGTTTTTCTTACATCTGTTGGGCGATGCGGTCTTCGTTAAGAAGCACGACACGCCTGAAGATCGCTACCTGCTAGAGTTCACCCAGGGCGCCACGCGAATACTGATGGCTTGGCGAGTTTCGGGTGAGCAACCCCTTGACGGTTTCGGGCCTTTTGATCAGGCCTGGGATGCTTTTGGTGCCATGATTGAACGGCCGGTTTTTCGAGCATCGCCAACTTACTACTGCGTTGAAGGGGCTGTTGATGGGTCGCGTGACCTTTGCGTCTCCGGATAGGTGGCCGCAGCCGCTGACTTGAAGCTTTGTCGGTAGGCAAGATTTCGGAGCTTGAAAAAGCAGCAAGCTTGGCGCTGAATTGCGCAGGCGCGATCGTGTTTTATTCGGGCGCTTGAGGTTTAAGAGTCGATCAAAGTGCAAGCGGCACCGACGACGTTACGATTGGTTTGGTTTAACGTATGATCGGTTGTATGAATAATCCCCGGCTTTCAAGTAAAACGCTGTCTGCTTTTTGTCGCGACCATTGCTCGTCTGATTGGACCAATAATGATCGGTTTTTAATGCGATTGATTCGTTTAAAGCCGCCTTCAGTCCGTCAATGGTGCCATTTGGTGCTCGTTGGGTTTTTACTTGGGCCCATGATCACCGCGGCAAGTTGTGACCGGCCTGTATTCGTCAATCCCCTACAGGTGCTCCAGATCGGATCAATCGAGCGTCATTTTCGTATTGTTTATCCGACTAATTACTCGGCCAATGCTCATAATCCGTTGGTGATCTTACTCCATGGTTGGGGCGGAAATGAGGACGCTTTTCTGGATCAGGATGACCTTCGTCGAACGGCGGATGCGCGCGGCGTGGTTTTGGTGGCGCCGCGGGGCCTCGGCAGTGGCGCGCCTGACTTCGGAAACAATTCATGGACATTCAGTGGCTCCGATACGGGCGTGACCGAGGCTGGCATGCCGATTTGTGATGCGGCGCTCACCCCTGATTATCGATACCCTTCGTGTAAAGCGTCAAAAATTGCGGTAACGACCTGTGCCTGGACCCATTGCCAGGGTCAGTCGCACACCGACATTGATTTTTTGGTCGAATTATTCGCCCTGCTGGAAACGCAGCAGTGCATCGATCCAGATCGTATGTATTTAATGGGTGGATCGAACGGCGGTAACTTGGTCTGGGATGTCGCGCGAGCGCCGCGCTTAAGCAACAAGTTGGCCGCGGTCGCGTCCTGGATTGGGTTACCGCATCAATCGTATTTGGCGCCTGGGAAGGCGTCAGCCCTGCCGGCAGCGCTCTTAATCACTGGGACAAAGGATACAACCGATCCGCCTGGCGCATGGGATGACTTCAACGTGACCACCACGAGCAATCAAACCGACCGTTATTTCTATGAGTCCGCTAGCGCGACGATACGAGCTTGGTCTGCCGCATCGGGCTGTCCAGTTGGCGCTGTCGCGACGCCTGTCGCCGCGCCCCCGCCATTTGATTGCCGCGCTTATTGTCCTGGAGAACGACAAGACGTGCCGGCACTCGATTGCCGATTAGAGATGGGTCATGAGTATCGTGAGGATGATGCTTGGCCGTTGACGCTCGATTTCTTTTTGAGTCGTCGTCATGCGCGGGGTTCATAGCAGACCGATTACGGATGAATAGGTGCCGAGGTGTTGGTGGGGGTAGCTCCGGTGATGTTGCGGGGTGTAGGGTGGGTTTGTCCTTGCCGCTCGATCAGTTGGATCCTCTAACTTTGAAGTGGGAGACGAGATATTGATCAATCAGAGGATGGATGCCAAAGACTGGGCATTGCTGCTTTTACTGTCGTTCCTTTGGGGCGGCTCCTTTTTTCTGATTGACGTGATCGTGCTTGAGCTGCCGCCGTTAACAATCGTAACGCTGCGAGTTGGTATTGCGGCGATCGTGCTTTGGAGCGTTCTGCTGATCAAGGGCTATGAAGTGCCCAAATCGTTCAAACTCTGGCGCGCTTTTTTGATGCTCGGATTGCTCAACAACGTGGTGCCATTTTCGCTCATTGTCTGGGGCCAAAATCACATTGGCGCGGGTCTTGCCGCTATTATCAATGCCAGCACACCGTTGTTTACGGTGCTCATTGCCGGTGCTTTTTTGGTAGATGAGCATATGACGCCCCAGAAAGTGATTGGCGTTCTGGTGGGCCTATTCGGGGTGGGGGTGCTGATCGGCGCCGACGCTTTTGCCGAGCTCGGCTTCAACATGAGCCTGACAACCTTTGCCCAACTCGCCATTCTGGGCGCGGCGATCTCCTATGGCTGTGCATCCGTCTTTGGTCGACGCTTCAAGTCACTCGGTGTGAGCCCTTTTAGTACGGCGGTCGGCCAAGTCACAGCGGCCACAATTATTTTGTTGCCGATGAGCTATATCGTTGAGCGTCCAGATCAACTTGCCAATCCAAGTCTCGTTACTGGGTTAGCAATCGTTTGCCTGGGTGTTTTTTGTACGGCCCTGGGATACCTTTTGTATTTTCGGATACTGTCTTCATCCGGCGCGACGAATGTGGTTCTGGTGACCTTTCTGGTGCCAGTCACGGCCGCATTCTTGGGCTGGCTGATTCTGGGCGAGCAGCTTCATGGTCGATATGTTTCGGGCATGGTGTTGATTGGGCTTGGCTTGGCCGCAATTGACGGACGACCCTGGGAAAAACTGAGAGCCGTTTTGAGATAAGGGTCATGGCAAAAGGCTGGATGATGCGATTGATGTGCCCATCGATTGTTTGCTGTCGGCCGCGCCGCCAAAAACAGAGCCTGCCGTAAAGGCGCGCTAACATTCACATCATAAAACGGTGGCTAGCATGTCAGAGAAAGGGTTGTTGGGCCTGCTTTATCGGCGCGGGATCCAAACATTGATTTACTCAATGAGGGGGTTAAGGGCGGCATTTCAGTCTGAGGAAGCTTTCCGTTGCGAAGTGCTGGCGTTTGCTTTCTTAGGGCCAGCCGCATTCTGGGTTGCCAAAGACGCTCTCGAGCTGATTCTGCTCTTGGGCGCGATGTTGATTGTATTAATGGTCGAGCTTCTGAATACGGGGATCGAACTGGTGGTTGATCGCATCGGTTTAGAAAGGCACGAGCTCTCGGGACGGGCGAAGGATGTCGGCTCTGCAGCGGTTCTGATGGCGCTACTCTTGTTCGTCTTGGTTTGGGGCGCGATTTTGTATGAAAATGTCTTGTCTTAGTCCGGGTATCCCACGCTTACGTTTGAACTCGCGACGATCCTTGCCGAATCAAGCCGCGATTGGCGGAACGAGCGGGATGCGTTGACGATCCCAAGCGCCTGATTGGGTAAATTCCCGGCCGACGATTCAAGATTGTGATGAATATCCGGGCCTCATCGCGGCGGTATGGATGAAAGGGTTGGGTGTGGCATGACGTCTCGTTTGAGGTGATGCTCGGACGTGTCTATGGGTTACACGGTCGGGCCAGTGAGATTAACGGCAGGCGAAGTATGGAAGGTCTCGCAAGTAAAGGATGCGGAAAAACCCTTGCCTAGTATGACCTAAGCGTTTTTTAAGGTCTTGTTAGGCTGCTTGGCAGCGGGTGGACCGTCATGGCTTAATAGATGCGAAGATATAAACAGTAGGAGCGGCAAGCGGATGCAAAATCGGCAAGTCTTCGAGGGCACGGTCGGGATGCTGGACGATGACAGCATTGCCGGAGCGGTTGCAAAAATCCGCCAGAACGATGCGGCGGGTCGTGAGCAGATCTTAGCGGCGGTGTGTTGGGCTGCGTTCGCGTGTCCACAGGCCATTACCCCGATATTTGACGCTTTGGCCAAAGCCTGGCTCGGGGCCGAAAAGGGGCTCGTCCCTGCGATGGCTGCTGAGCCAGACAACTTGCCGAGTGCGCCGTTAGAATCTTCTTTTTGGCAGGCTTTTTGGTCCGTTATTGATCAGAAGAATTTTGATGCCATCAGCATTACTGCCGCCGTTGCGGGCCTTGGCGGCGCGGTTCACAGCTCGATGCTGGCTTTGAGTGAAGCGGCCGCGGCGCAACACCCGGGTGCGAGCGCTGCTAAAACGCGCCCCGTACCAGGGCATACCGACTTGAAGGCGCTGGCAACGACGCCAAAGAACAGCTTAGGGTATACGCTGCATCAGATGGTCGTTGATAACGGATATGACCTTGAAGTTCTGGATCGTGATGCAATTCAGCTCTCCGAACTGCCTCCGGCGCTGCGCTACCTCAACGTGCGGATCCTGCAAATGCACGATGTTTGGCATTTGGCCGCCGGCTACAGCACAAGCGGTTCTCATGAAATCGCAATCTCCGCCTTTCAATTAGCACAATTTGGTCACAACTATTCCGCAATGTTCCTTGCGGTGGTTTTGATGAAGTCGCATGTCGGTACGCCGCGCTCGTTCACATTGCTGCTGCAGTTAATATTGGAAGCCTGGCGACATGGGCGGCAAGTCCCGGCGATGATGGAGATTGAATGGGAGGCTGAATGGCAGCATTCGATTGAGGATATCCGTAAGCGCTATGACATTAAGCCCTACCGAAGTGTCTTGCCGGCTAATATGCTCGAGGTGTTTGGTGGCGGGTCATGGTGGCAACGCCTCAGGTTGGGCTGGCAGCTGTCTCGATTACTGAAGCAGTTAAAATCAGGTCAGAATCCTTACTACGCCTAATCGGCGGATCAATTTGGTCCGGCGCGCCGCAACCCATCTCCGAAAGCTTTTATGAGCGATCAGGGCGTTCTTGTGGGATTGAGGCGGCCTGTGACGCCTACAACCTTAAGCCCCAAGCCCCAAGCCCCAAGCCCCAAGCCCCAAGCCTTAAGTCCTAATCCTGAAGGTCAAAGCCTGAAGCCCTAATTTCCATGCGCTAAAGCCGAAAAAACGCAACAGGGCGTCGATGGGTGTTAACCAGTAGGCTGCAAGGCCCCAACATTAAGGCGCGAGTGGGATAATCCACTCATCGTTACGTCGATCGAGTTGCCCGCCCATTTGTTCAACGACAACGCGATCAATGGTCTGCAGATCGCGTGCCGCCATGAGGGCAAAGCTATCTTCACCATCCTGATCGGGGGTCCTATCTGGAAACTGACGCCGGGTTCGGTGTATCCAGTAGGTGTTCGAAACGTCCTCGAGTGCAAAGGCCGCTTTCACGCCATCAAGGCCAAGCATAAAGCCTAAAAGCCCGCCCCAGGTCGCACTTGGGTTGTCGGAGTCCCAACCCGCAAGGGTCGCGATTTGGATGGTTCGAACGATATCGCCCTCGCCATAGAACCAGCTCACGAGGCTCGCGGCGAAGTTAATGAGGGCGTCAAACGGCGCTTGGTATTGGTAGTTGTCGGCGCCGGTCAACTGGTAACGTTGATAAATGGCATCGCGCGTGAGTGCCCATTGATCCGGCTGCCGCCGATAGTGACCCGCAACGAATTGGTAAATCTTTGCAGCAGTAGAGTCCGGCGGCAAGGTCTGGCTAGCCTGATCAGCCAGCCACTGGGTTTGTTCCTGGCGGGTCAGGGTGGGGTCGATCCTAGCTGCTAGGCTGTGCATCACCACATAAAACTGCGCGATCCACGCGGCTTCGCCTTGGGCTGTCGTTCGAATGGGCAGGTAGGCAATATCCTGCGCCGTATCCGGTCGGCCAGGCGCGAGCAGCCCAAAAATTTCCGTGGTCAGTTGCGCATCAATCATCGAATGCATCGGATTGTGCATGGGTGCACTCGTGTTGGGTGGGCGCATGCCCTCGGTCATCAGTTGTCGAGCCCGCTCGTTGGAGACCCATAAAAAGTTCTCGATCACGGGGGTTGAGTCTGGAAATTTCTGATGAAGCGGCGCATCGGTCTCGGAATAGATATGCGTCAACCAGCCATCGCGGATTTGCTCAGCGGTCAGTTTACTGGTTTCGTGATGATGATGGAGAAAGCTGTATAGGTATTCAATGTCGGTATCATCGTCCGCGCCCCAGGGGGTTCCAAGGGGTTCAAAGTAAAAGGCGATCCGGTCGCTGTGCGCAACAAAGTCGCCCCAAACGGATCGCCGATCAAGCGATCCCCAATCCGAATCGGTATAAAAGGGTAAGGTTTCGGGGGTGCCAACCGCATCCATCTCTGTCACAAGACCAGTCCAATTGGCTATGTTCTGTCCGAGCCAAAACCCTTGCAAGCGTTCAGCATAATCAGACCGGGATAAACGCAGTACGGCGTCCTCTGCAGAAACGGGTAGAGCGAGGGTCAGAAGGATTAATCCCAAGATTGGGTAGGCGGTCATCGTTGTCTCATCCTGTCGGGGTGCGGCACCCGTTTGAGGCTTGGCGTCTGGTGGGTGCTCGCACTCAGCTGCAAGCTGCGGGCGTGCAATTCAGTCCCAACACCCTCGGTTCAAAACCATGGCTCGCGGGCACCTATGAAGCCTCGTCATGGGATTACGCTTTTTGAATCGCCTCGTTGGCCAGCTCTAAGGACAGGTCGATGCGAGATTTGAGCAGGTCGAGATCAACCCCTTCCGTACTTTTTTTGCCTTCCATGTAGCGCGCATAGACGCCGTGCACGATGCAGGCCGTTTTCCAGCGGTTAAACGCAATGTAGTACGGCAGATTTGACAAGTCTCGTCCCGTTCTTTGGGCGTAGCGCGCAGCCAATTCACCTCGGCTAGGAAACCCCGGTAGGCTCGTTGCCGCTTCCGGCGTCATTGGGCGCTGATCGCTGGGGTCTGGCCAGGGGTTTAAGGCGTAAGCCAGATCGGCCAGCGGATCGCCAAGGGTCGAAATTTCCCAATCAACCACAGCGGCGACGGTGCAATCCGACCCAAAAAGACAGTTATGCAGCCCATAGTCACCATGCACAACACGGATCGGGCCCTGGTCTGGCAGGTTTTCGAGGAAATAGGTTTGCAGATGATGCGCGCGGTCATCGTCATATTCGGCGCCGCTAACGGAGGAGGTCCAAGAACGATACCAAGTCTTCACTTGCCTGCCGACATAGGAGTCCCTTTTTCCGAGTTCACCTAGGCCGACCGCATCGGGATCGACCTGATGAAGATCGGCTAAGGCGTCAAAGAAGGAAAAAGCGAGGGTTTCACGTTTGGCCTCCGGGACCAGCGCGCGGGTGTCCTCGCTGTTGTATAAGGGTTTGCCATCGATCATCCCCATAATGTAAAACCACGCGCCGGTGACATCGGGGTCTTCACAGAAGCCGAAAGGTTTCGGAACGGGGACGTTCGTGCTCGATAACGCTTTGATCAACGCCCATTCTCGGCTCATATCGTGGGCTTTCGGCAGGAGCTCGCCTTGGGGTGGTCGTCGGATTACGGCGAGTTGCCCTCGTGCATCTTCAATTTGGTAGGTCAGGTTCGAGTGGCCGCCTTCAAGTCGAGTCCAGCGAAACGGGGGCGTGAGTTCGGGGACTTCGGCGCGAACCCAGTCTTCGACGGCTGAAACTTGGTAACCCTCTGGTGCTATTTCCATGGTGCGCTCCCGCAAATGACAAGGATCAAATTGTTGCGTGGGTTAATCTAACATCTGATAGGCCGCTGTGCGAAGCGCCTCGGACAAGGGGAGAATCGAGCCGAGATATTGGGTCATGATGACACCAACCATGGCTTCTGCGGGGTCGACCCAAAAATAGGTGGCTGCGGCACCAGACCAGCCAAATTCGCCGTGATTGGTCAGGGACATGGCCTGGCCCGTATCGATCATCACCCGACCCGTCAGGCCCCAGCCATAGCCCGGTAATGGGCCCAAGCCAATTTTTAACGGCAGCTGGTGCTCAGGAATTCGGTTGACTTGCATCATCTTGAGCATGGTGCGGGAGAGAATGACCTCCCCTGAGACGGTCTTGCCGTCCAAGAGCATGGT
>JAFMIA010000027.1:0-23284 GCA_017854255.1 Pseudomonadales bacterium | reverse complement strand
CGGTTGCGCGGCCAGCTTGGCCATCATCTCATCCAATGACACAGCGCCATCTTCTGACAAGGCAATCGCATCATAGCCTGGGGCAATATGACAACCGGTGATGAACTCATAAGTGAACCCCGCGCGATGGGTTAAGAGATCTTCAACCGTGATGGGACGGTGCGCCGGCGCCAAGGTCCCATCTGGGCTGAGGACCTTCATCATGGCAAAGGCGCGATTAAATTTCGGCAGGAAGTCGTACAGGCGAAGCCTGCCAGCCTCAATCAGCATGAGTGCTAGAACCGACACGACAGGCTTGGTCATGGAATAGATGCGGTAAAGCGCCTCTGTTGGAATGGGGGAGGACTGGTCTGCATTGGCGGCCCCCGCGCGCCCGTGTGTTAAGATTCGGCCTGCGACATTCACCTGCCATTCAATGCCTGCGAACTCTTTTCGGTCAATGAAGTGTTGCGCCGCGGCTTGCATCCTGTTGGATCGTGACATGGGGTCTCCTGTGAATGATCTATTGGTTTGATTGAAATCCCGAATCAAATTGAATGGGCCGATCGCTTGTAAAACTGACCGGTCATCCAAAATCGCGATTTGAATCAAACCAAGGGCCTGACTCAAACCGTGCTACTACAATGCCGGCGCCTTAATCGGCTAAGTGCACCAGCATCTTGCCTTTATTCTCGCCGGAGAAGAGTCCGATGAATGCTTCCGGTGCCGACGCCAAACCCTCAAAAATCGTTTCTTCATAACGAACCTCGCCAGACTTGATCCAGCCTGCCATCTGTTGTTGAAATTCCGCCCGTTTTGATTCAAAGGCCGAGACGACAAAGCCCTTGAGGGTGATGAATTTGTAGATGGTCTCGGTGAGGTTTCGAGGGCCAGGCGTTGCGTCACCCTGGTCGTTATAATGGGCGATCATGCCGCAGATCGGAATTCGCCCATGGGGCCGCATGTGGGTCAAAGCGGCCTCTAATTGCGGGCCGCCAACGTTTTCAAAGTAAACATCAATGCCTTCCGGCGCACCCTTTTTAAGTTCCGTTAAGGGGTCATCCGTTCGATAATTAAAGGCGTGATCAAACCCAAAATCATTGATTAAGGTTTGAACTTTTGCATCGCTCCCGGCACTTCCAACGACGCGACCGCCTTTGATCTTGGCAATTTGTCCGACAAGGCTCCCAACAGCGCCAGAGGCTGCCGAGACGAAGAGGGTTTCGCCATCCTGATAAGCGCCGGTTATCAGTAACCCGCCCCAAGCGGTGAGCCCAGGCATGCCCATTACCCCTAAATAGCTGGGCAAGGGAGCGAGTTCGGGGTCGAGTTGGGTCACAACACTGGCGTCATCAACAAAATGACTGTGCCAGCTATGTGGATTAAGCACAAAATCCCCAATCGAAACAGTTGGGCTGTTTGACGCGAGTACCCGCCCGACAGCCGCGCCAAAAAGTTTTGAGCCGGGGGGCATGAAGCGCATCCTCCCTCGCATGTAGGGATCAACCGACATGTAAAGATTTTCAACCAGGACTTGGTTGTCACCGGGTTCTGGCAATTGAATGTCCCGAAGTTCAAAGTCGGCCGCAGTGGGCAAGCCCTGTGGGGTCTGTTTTAAATGAAATATTTGGGCAGTCGTGCTCATAATGATCCTTGTAAAGGTGGGTTGTTGGGTAATCTAAAGGCCGGCAACGTGCGGTGACTTAGGGTTTCTTTGACGGTCGTGGTGATTTAAAGGGTCCTCTCGGCAATGAAGGCCTGCCATTGCGGAAATTGCGTCCAGGCGGGTTTTGGCCAGATGGCGTCCAGGTCCTTACGAGCGATCTCGGGTGCAACGCCTTGCCTTAGGGTTCGATAGAGGTAGATAAAAGCCGATGCACGGTAGTTGGCAAAGCAATGCACTAAGACTTTTTGATCGCCGGCCGCGTCTAGGATACGCATAAACAGCTGTAAGTTGCGCTCTGTCGGGTTGTCCCAGTCAACCGGAATATGGATGTAATCAATGCCCAGTGCGGTGATCTCAAAGCCTTCCCGGGCATTGAGGTCGGTGTCTTCAACCGTTAGATTAATCACGAGTTCGACCTGCTCATCCGTAAGGGAGGCAATATGGGCCGGGCTGATTTGTCCAGATGAGACTAAAGTCTCAGAGACTTCATGATAGTTCCGTGCGGAGATTAAGGATTCTGAGCCATAAGCAGGCGCGGCCGCAGCGAGGATCAGAATAATCCAAAGCCGGGGCCAGTTCGGAAAACAACATTGGTTAAAAGGTTTCATCAATTGATTCTGACACGAGGCGAAAAGCGTTGTAAATGAAAACCAATCCAGAGCCAAAATCAATTGGGACACCGGATCTCTAATGCGACTATTGCTGCTCATTAATCGAGATTTTCCGAGCTATTATGCGCTTGGGCGGTTATTGCCGTTAATCCAAGGCCAAACGGTCCGGGTTTTACAGACGGCGCAGGTTGGTGCGCCTCGGGCTGTGCCCCGCGCCCTTAAACGTCTGGCAAGCCACGAGCAAAGCCTGCTACAAGCGCAGTTGAGCTTGCCGGGGCACGCGGACTGGCCAGCACTACAGAGCGCGCTGGCGCAGCAATTGGGGGTGCCGATAACAACCGTCACCGGTGTGAATCAGGGTTTGGGCTTTGAGCGGATGCAGTCTTTCCAGCCGGATTTGGTGGTCTCGATTCGGTTTGGATCGATCTTGCGACCGGCGGCGATCAACCTGCCAAGGCTTGGGGTGCTCAATCTGCATTCGGGGTTATTGCCAGCATACCGGGGCGTGATGGCGACTTTTTGGTCGATGCTGCACCAACGGTCTCATTATGGGTACAGCATTCATGACATTATTGATGAGGGTATCGATACTGGGCCGCTAATCGAGCATGAGTCCTTGCCGCTCGATCTCGATCAGGATTACCTCAATCAGTTACTCGCTTTGTATCAGAGCGCCGTGCCGAGGCTGGCGAGGATTATTGAGCAGCGCGAGGCAGCGGGCGTACCTAGGCGACTGCCTAATGGGGCCACCACCGGTGGCTATTACTCGACGCCCACGGCATCGGACTGCGCGCAATTTAGCGGTCTCGGTTTGCGGCTGTTTTAAACGCGGGTGCGGACGCGTTCTGCAAACCGAAGTCTTAGTTGGGCGTCAAGGCTGCGGGGATAATGCCTTCAAGAGCGGCATTGGGATCAAGACAGCAATCGCCCAGCGTAAGCCCGTAATAAAGACAAGCCCGTAATAAAGATAAGACCGTAATAAAGAGAGGCATTACGGTGCTGCGCGAGCTATCATAGCGCCGTGATCAGCGACCTCCCATTACACCCTCAACTCCTTCGCGCAGCAGACGAGCTGGGTTTTACCGAACCCACTGCCGTTCAGGCTGACGCCATTCCCGCCGCCTTGACTGGACGCGACTTAATCGTGTGCTCCAAGACCGGTAGCGGTAAGACGGCAGCCTTTTTGCTGCCCACATTGAATTTAATGCTGGACCATGACGCGCCGAAATCTGGAACGCGGGTGCTGATTTTGTTGCCAACCAGGGAGCTTGCGCTGCAAACGCGCAGAACCTTTGATGCCATGGCGCGCTATACCCAGATCAAGTGCGGCCTCATTATGGGGGGCGAAGCGTTCAACCATCAGGCCGCGACGCTGCGTAAGAATCCTGAAGTCATCATCGCAACCCCGGGTCGGCTGGTTGAACACATTGAAAAAGGCACGCCAGACTTTCGAGATCTTGAAGTGCTCGTGCTGGATGAAGCCGATCGCATGTTGGATATGGGCTTTGCGGTCGATATGGAGACCATTGCGCGTGCTTGTCGCACCCAGCGTCAAACCTTATTGTTTTCGGCAACGCTGTCTCACAAAGGGATGCCCGGGATCACAAGGATGTTGCGAGATCCTGAGTCGATCACCATCGATGAGCATCGGCAAGGCCATGACAGCATTACCCAGCAAGTGGTGCTCGCGGATGATGTGAAGCATAAAGAAAAGCTGGTGATTGCGCTGCTTGCCAAAGAGCAGGCGCCACGTTCAATGATTTTTTGCAACACCCGCAAAGGGTGCCAAGAACTTGGGAACGCTCTGAAAGCCCAAAAACTTCGGGTTGATTACATTCATGGAGAGCTTTCCCAGAGTGATCGTAAGCAAGTGATGAATCGCTTTCGAAGTGGTCAAATCGGAATTTTGGTGGCGACCGATGTGGCAGCTCGCGGTCTCGATATCGAAGGCATTACTTTGGTGATCAATTTTAACGTTGCGCAGTCGGGCGATGATCACGTGCATCGGATTGGGCGCACGGGCCGGGCGGGACAAGTCGGTAAAGCGATCACACTTGTAAGTTCCAACGAATGGAACCCAATGTCGAGTATCGAACGCTACCTGAAACTTCGCTTCGAGCACCGCAAGGTGCCCGGTCTTCAAGCCAGTTATCGTGGGCCCGTGAAGGTGAAAAAGTCCGGTAAGGCCGCAGGCAGTAAGAAAACCAAAGCGCGTCGGAGTCAGAAAAAGACGGCTCAGCCCAAAAAGAGTGGTGGTGAAATTGGCTATAAGCCGCTCAAGCGCTAGTTTTAAGCCGGCCATAGCGCGCGTATCTTTGCGAGTCTTGCAGCAACTTCCTTGAATCCGCTCGAGTGTCGATCATGACCCTGCGCCATTGCTTGGTAGGACCTTCGGCGGGTTAGACGCTGGTTTCTATGCTCGGTAGGCTGTGTTAGGTTGGCTGGGATATCGTTGAACGAAAGGTTCGAACGAGCGAATCAAATCAGACAGCTTTTAAACGACAGTTTAAGTAAGGATGGGTTATGGACTTAGGTGCAGTAGGCGTTTGGTATTTTCAAGATGGTTTCACCTCCCCGGAAGCGGCAGAGGCGGCGCGCAAGATTGAGCAATTGGGTTATGGCACGCTCTGGATTCCGGAAACCGTGGGACGGAGCCCGGTGGCGACAGCGGCTTGGTTGTTGAGTCAAACGAGCCAGCTCAATTTGGCGACCGGCATTATGAATATCTATCACCGTGAACCCGGCGTGACGCTCGCGGCGCAAAACACGCTTGCAGAACAATCCGGCGGGCGATTTTTGCTGGGCATTGGCGTCTCGCACAAGCCTTTAGTTGAAGGTGTTCGAGGCTTGGAATACAAAGCGCCGGTTGCGACCATGCGCGAGTATCTCGAAAAAATGAAAGTCTCGCCCTACAGTGGGCGCCCACCGGCGGACAGCCCGCTCACGGTGATTGCGGCTTTGGGTCCGAAAATGTTGGAGTTGGCGGCCAGCCATAGCGCTGGCGCGCATCCTTACTTTAGCTCACCCGATCATACGCGGATGGCGCGTGACGTTATGGGCGCCGGCCCGTTACTGTGCGTTGAGCAGAAAGTGATTCTTGAATCAGATCCCGACAAGGCGCGTACTGCTGCGCGTGCCAATGCCAAGATTTATCAAGGGTTGCCGAACTATCGCAATAACTGGTTGCGGATGGGGCTCACAGAAGCCGACATCAATGATCTGTCGGATCGGTTTATTGATACCACCTTCGCGTGGGGAAGCATTGCCGACATCCAAGATCGAATAAAAGCACATCAAGATGCCGGTGCTGACCATGTATGCCTTCAGCCGGTCGACGCGGGCGGTAACCTAGGACGGTTAGATTGGGCATGCCTTGAAGCGCTCGCAACCTAACAAGAACGGCCATCATTATCGAGCGATTGTCTTGGACTTTGTTTAAGGTCGAGGTTTAGGTTCCGCGGGCTTACGTATTATTGGCATCTGCCTTCGGCGGGGCGTCCACTGGCTGCGGATCGTCTGCTGCAAAACTTCGCCCGCTGACGCGGTGCCAATAAACGGCAAGACGAGGGTCGGCAATCGGTTCCTCAGTAAACAATTGATTGTCCAGGACTTTGGGGTAGATTTGATCTGCCAGTAGAATTTCACTCCCGGAGAGACGCCTAACAATATGGCGCCGATTTAAATCCACAGGGTGCGCTATGCCCGCAGCGCCAATCAGTTCTCCGACGGCTTTTAACGTGTTTTGATGGAAATTGCGGACCCGCGAGGCCTTAGATTGAATATCCAACACGCGATAACGCGTTGGGTCCATGGTTGCGATGCCGGTAGGGCAGAGACCCGAGGCGCAATTGCGCGCTTGAATGCAGCCCAAGGCGAACATGAAGGGGCGCGCCATGTTGACCCAATCTGCGCCGAGTGCGCAATGTTTCACAATATCGAACGCGCTGACCATTTTTCCAGAGGCGGCGATTTTGATCCTAGAACGAAGGCCTGCGCCGCGAAGCGTATTGTCTACGAAAACTAGGGCATCGGTTAAAGGGCTGCCAAGGTGGTCGCTGAATTCCGTTGGCGCCGCGCCGGTGCCACCTTCCGCGCCATCAACCGATATAAAATCCAATAAGGGTTCGCCCTCGGTCATACTTTTGACGATGGCGATGAATTCCCAGGGATGGCCAATACAAAG
Organism: Pseudomonadales bacterium; assembly: GCA_017854255.1. Taxonomy (GTDB): domain Bacteria; phylum Pseudomonadota; class Gammaproteobacteria; order Pseudomonadales; family Azotimanducaceae; genus UBA9926. Next base: position 16,845 of record JAFMIA010000027.1, on the reverse strand, counting down.
TTTGATACCAACGGGCTTACCGCCACTGATCACCCGGAGTTCCGCCGCAAAGCGTAGCAGCGCTTGTGGTGTTTTGAATTCTGTATGATTTGCGGGTGACGCGCAGTCGACGCCCTCGTCAATGCCTCGGGTCAGGGCTATTTCGGCGGTGACCTTGGCGGCTGGTAATAGGCCGCCATGACCCGGTTTGGCGCCCTGACTGAGTTTGATCTCAATCATTTTAACCTGAGGCTGGGTTGCCTTTTGCGCGAAAAGTGCGCGATCTAAGCGACCGCTAGCATCCCGAAACCCAAAATAACCCGTTGAGACCTGCAAAATTAAATCGCCGCCACCTTTGATGTGGTAGGGCGAGACGGAGCCTTCACCGGTATTGTGCGCAAACTGGCCTTGGGCGGCGCCCAGATTCAGCGCTTCAATAGCGGGTGGGGATAAGGCGCCAAAAGAAGTGCCTGAAATATTCAGTAAAGAGATGGCGTAGCGTTGATCGCCAACGCCGACCCAAGTTCGAAAATCCTCGGCCTCGATGTGTAAGGGTGCAAGTGAATGATTCAGCCAGCTAAAATCTTCCTTGTACATCGCCTCGATCGAGCCGAACGCACGAATCGAAAATTCGGATTTCGCGCGTTGGTAAACCATGGCGCGTTGATTTCGAGAGTAGGGCAGTTCTGCATCATCGTCTTCCCAAAAATATTGTCTCAGTTCCGGTCGAATGCTTTCGAAAAAGTATCGAAGTCGGCCCAAAACGGGGAAGTTCGCTCGGACTGCGCTGCCGGTTTGAAAATAGTCTTGAATACCGAAAACCATGAGCAGACTCGATAGGGCCAAGCTGCTCATTAGCCAGGGATTAAACGGCCCATCGATGATGAGCCAAGCCGCACCGGCAAGGGTTGCAAGGGTTGCGTAGAAGACCACGCTATAGCGGCCGAATAACCAATTCATGGCGAACAACGCTCTCAGTGATTGCTGGCAGTTAAGACTAAAATCGGGCGGCATTCAAGGTGCGCCGCGGGCTGCGTCATCTAATTTAGTGACTCTGATCGGATAACACGCATTGCGGCCGATTCAGCGGGCGCTGGTCTGAGCCCAAGCAGCCCGCTAAACTTGAAATAACTAGGCCGTCGCAAATCGATAGTGCAAAACCATTACACCAATGTTTCATGACTTTGGGCAGGATCAGGCAAGCAAAAAAGGTGAAGGGAAAAAGTAAGTGCAGTGATCGTCGCTATAATGCGGTTCGGTACCCATCAGATTGGTAAGGGTGGGCAAACCTGGCTGTCATCCAATATCGAGCAGCGGGCTCGATGCATTGAGCTTGGCAAGGCTGATGCGGATCATGCCTTGGCGTAGCGAGACACAGGCGAGGGGTGCTCGCAAACTACTTGAGTGATAGATTAGGAGAAGTCAAAGGCGCAACACCCTAATCTAAATGATGGTAATTGGCGCCGCAGGACGCGGTTTTGGACCATCGCGCAACAGCTGCTCACCGTAACCGCGGCGATCGGTGTTGGCGCAAAAGCTGGTAAAAAATTAAAAAAGCCCGCTGGATCTCAAACGGTCTCAAGCCGGACTTCGGTTTTTCAGCAAAAGCAGGCGTCGCGAGGATGCTGGCGTAAACTACTTTTGGGAGGGAAGGTGTCTAAACAACATTTTGAGGTGATCGTGGTGGGGGCGGGGTTTGCGGGCTTGTACCTTGCTCATAAGTTAACCACCCAAGGGCGCACACTGCGTGTATTGGAGCAGGGCTCGGACGTCGGCGGCACCTGGTACTGGAATCGCTACCCGGGTGCGCGTTGCGACGCCGAAAGTCTGGCCTACTCTTTTTCTTTTTCAAGCGAATTGGAGCAAACCTGGCATTGGTCAGAGCGATATGCCCAGCAGCCTGAGATTTTGTCCTATGCACGCCACGTTGCGGATCAATTTCAATTAAGACCTCTGATTCAGTTTAATACCCAAGTCACCTCGGCCATTTGGCAGGAATTGCCGTGTCATTGGGTAATTGAAACCGCGCTCGGTGAGCGATTCACCGCAGATTTTTGCGTTATGGCAACGGGGTGTTTGTCCGTACCCCAACGTCCGGATATCCCCGGCTTAGAGACGTTTGCGGGAAACTTCTATCAGGCCAGTCAGTGGCCCCATGAACCCGTGGGTTTTGAAGCTGAACGGGTTGGCATTATTGGAACGGGCTCATCCGGCATTCAGGCTATTCCGGTGATTGCTGCATCGGCGGCCCACTTAACGGTATTTCAGCGAACCCCTAATTTTAGTGTGCCGGCCAATAACTACGAGCTGGATCCAGATTGGGTGTCAGAATTTAAGCAGCATTATCCGGCGCATCGCGCCAATCATCGCGCGGGTAATGGCTCGGGTTTTGGTGACCTTGATATCTTGCCGAGATCGGGACCAGTTGACCCGGTGATTTTTAATGAATTATCAGAGCCGGCTGCGACCGCCTTGCTTGAGGCGGCTTGGCAGCGCGGCGGCGCTCGGTTTATGGCGGTCATCAATGACACGCTGATGAATCTAGAGGCCAACCAATTTGTGCAGGCTTTTGTGCACAAAAAAATCCGATCACTGGTTAAGGATCCCGTGACCGCCGCGGCGCTCTGCCCAACGACGCATCCAATTGGCACCCGGCGAATCTGCGTCGATATCAATTACTATGAGACCTACAATCAGGATCACGTTCGATTGGTTAATTTGCGGGAAACGCCTTTGGTTGAGATCACGCCCAAGGGTATTGCGCTGGACAAAGAGCATATCGAGCTCGATACCCTTGTGATCGCAACCGGGTTTGATGCAATGACGGGTGCCCTGCGTAATATGAACATTCAAGGCGTCGGTGGACTCGCTCTTGAGGATGCCTGGCACGCAGGACCGCGGACCTATCTGGGTTTGATGAGCGTGGGCTTTCCGAATTTATTCATGGTGACCGGGCCTGGGAGCCCCTCAGTGCTGTCAAATATGTTGGTGTCGATCGAGCAGCATGTTGATTGGATCGTCAACTGTTTAACCAAAATGAGGGCTGATAACCATCGAATGATTAGAGCTGAAGAAGCGGCTCAAGACCAATGGATGGCGCATGTACAGATGGTGGCCGAGGCAACTCTGTTTCCCCAAGGCGGCTCATGGTATTTGGGCGCGAACGTGCCGGGTAAACCTAGAATATTTATGCCCTATGCGGCGGGGGTTGGCGCCTATCGTGAGGCTTGCGAGGCAGTGGTTGCGAAGGGCTATCGTGGTTTTGAGTTTGCGTAGGCCAGATCGCCTTCGCATCGGGCTCGATGAACGACGACTTGTGCTGCCGCAAAGGCGGCGGCGGTTTGGCTGGTTTTCAGAAATTGTTGGGCGGTGGCATCGGGTGGGGGCGCTCGTTCTTCGTCTGGCGGGCACATTGATGCTGCTGTCAGGGTTGGTCATGCCGGTTCAGGCCGGTGAGGCCGATACCGAGACTGAGACCTTCCAGATCCTCTACACCAATGATATCGAAAGCGTGTATGAGCCGTTACCCGCGCCCTGGCGCTCGGATATGACGCACATTGGTGGGCTGGCGAAGCTTGCGAGCTTGATTGCGCAGTATCGCGTGCAAGCGCCTAAATCACTTCTGCTGGATGCCGGGGACCTGTTTACGGGCTCGCTTGCAAAGGCAACCCAAGGCCGCTTGGTCTTTGATCTCTACAGCGCCATTGGATACGACGCCGTGAACGTCGGTAACCATGAGTTTGAATATGGCTGGCAGACCTTAGCGTTCGTGAGTCAACGCGCGCGGTTTCCGCTGCTCAATGCCAACATCTTCTATGAGGACACGGAGATTCCCTTCGGTCGAGCTTATGTCATTTTAGAAGTCGGCCGTATTCGGGTCGCCGTGCTTGGGCTTATGGGCGTTGATGCCTTTATCAATACAATGATGCCGAGTCACCGCCAGGGCTTAAGCATTGTTGCGCCAGAAACGGTGGCGGCCCATTGGGTACCCAAGCTACGTCAGGAAGCCGAGGTCGTGGTCCTGCTGACGCACCAGGGGCGAACGGCGCCGATGCAGACGGATAAGGAAGCAGACCCCGAGGTGCAGCGGGGCTTTGAGGAAGAGTATGCCTTAGCTGGCGCCGTCGACGGCATTGATTTAATCGTGGCGGGTCATACGGATCACGGCTTGCAAACACCGGTTCGACACCCGAAAACGCAGACCCTGATTGTCGAAACCTTTGGGCAAGGCATGCACTTGGGCGTCTTAAATCTGCGGTATCAAGCGGGCGAGCCTTTAACGGTTTTATCCTCTGATTTAGTACCCGTAAATGCCGATGCGTTGCCGAGTGATGCGGCGGTTTTGGACTTAATCGAAACGGCTCGGTCTGAGCACCCTGCGTTAGCGGCCGTCGTTGGTGCATTGGCGGGGCATGCACCTCGTAAATATTACCGGGAATCAGTGGTTGGCAACCTGGTGGCGGATGCGCTGCGGGCTTATGCAAAAACGGATATTGGTATGATTACGCCCGGCGCACTGCGGGCAGATTTGGCCTCGGGTCCGGTAACGGTTGAGCAAATTCGCAATGTCTTTCCCTTCCTTGATCGCGTATCGACCGTAAGGCTGACCGGCGCCGTGCTCAAAGAGGTGGTGAGAAAAGGGCTGCGGCGTGAATATGGATTGCCTCAATATTCAGGTCTGACGCTCACAGCTGAGCTCGAAGCGCCTGAAGGAGATCGGCTTATATCGATTAAAATCAATAATTTGCCTGTCATTGATACTAAGGAGTATACGCTGGCAACGGGGAGTTTTACGGCAACCGGTGGCGAGGGCTATCACCTTCTAACGCCTCATGTTGTTGGAACGTCTGAGGCGTTGGTGTCGGAGGTATTGGTTGCGTACTTTGAATCCAAGCGCGAAGTTGTGGCGCCCAGTTTGGGGCGGCAAACGCTGCGATAACCAAGCCCCGTTGCGGATGCTTTGAAGGCGCGGCGTCAGGACGCGCAAAACGAAATCAAGTGCATGGGGTCAAGTGTTTGCAGGAAACGATCATGATTGGGATCCTGCTTGTGCTGGTCGAGTTGACCAAAGGCGGCGCCCGGCATAGATCGATTTTATCTTAATTGTCGTAAGGGACATTGATAAGTCAAAATTTAGTGCCTGTGTACGAAGGGCCTTAGAGTCGGCCGGCGAGGGCGAGTCAGTATGCTGACCCGGCTTGGTGTGGTAAAAAGAGGTCGACGGCTTTGATGTGCTAGGCAGGGCAGACCGCGAGAAAATGGTCTCGGCAGTAACGTTGGTTGGACACCGCGGGATGAAGCCGCGCGAATCCGGGTTGTAAAAGCTTTGGCTGCAGGGGTGATTTTCCCCTGAGAGGAAAGGGACATTGGTTGGCAGGACAAGTAGCAGGGGCGCATGAGGCTAATGAGACGCTGATAACCGCCACGGCGATCTGCAAGACCAGCGGCACTAAAGTAGAATTTGAATGAGTAACGAAAGGAAGAGTGATGACGATAGACGCGTTTAGAGAAGAAACCAGAGCCTGGCTTGGCGCCAACTGTCCTATGAGCATGCGAGACCGACCGGTTCACTTTGAGGATGCCTTTGAAATCTACGATACCGATGAGGCACGGGCCTGGCGAGATGCCTGCTCAGCACGGGGTTGGACGGCGCCGCTGTGGCCGAAAGTTTATGGTGGCGCCGAAATGACGGGTGAGGAGTACCGGGTTTTTCAAGAGGAAATGGCCGCGATTAAAGCCTTGCCGCCGGAAACGGGGATGGGCCTTGCCATGATTGGTCCAACCTTGATGGAGTTTGGGACTGAGGAGCAGAAGCAGCAGCACCTACCGAAAATAGCCTCTGGCGAAGTGCGTTGGTGTCAGGGTTATAGTGAACCCGGGTCCGGTTCAGACCTTGCCAGTTTGCAAACGAAAGCGGTGATGGAGGGTGATCATTTCGTCATTAATGGCCAAAAGATTTGGACATCCGGGGCCGATCACGCCGATTGGATGTTTGCTTTGGTGCGAACAGACCCCAATGCCTCGAAGCACGATGGCATTAGTTTTGTCTTGTTAGATATGCATCAAGCCGGTGTCACGGTCAAACCAATTCCGCTGATCTCTGGATCGTCACCGTTTTGTGAAACATTTTTTGATAACGCCATCGCATTGCGCTCAAATTTGATCGGTGAGCTCAACAAAGGTTGGACCGTGGGTAAGCGGTTATTGCAGTACGAACGATCAGCAGCGCCCGCGCCAAGACGGAAAAAGACCGTCAAAACGCTGAACCCGTACGCTCAGATTGGCGTCGAATATTTGGGCCAAACTGGGGACCGCATCAGCGACCTAGAAGCGCGAGAAAAGATCACCAAGCAGGTGATGTTGGAAAAATCCATGCAGTTGACCGTGCAGCGCGTTATGGCGGAAGCCAAATCGGGTCGCGCCCCGGGCGCTACAACCTCAATCTTTAAACTGGTTGGGTCAACGATCGCCAAAGAAGCGTCCGCTTTGAAATCTGAGCTACGGGGTTTGGCGGGTGTCGGGTGGGAAGGCGAAGGATTTAATCAAGACGAGCTGGAGGCAACCCGGGGTTGGCTGCGCGATCGCGCGGTCACGATCTACGGTGGCACCAATGAAGTCCAGATGAACATTATCGCTAAACGGGTCTTGGGCCTACCGGATTAATTTCTAAGGCGCGTTGCCCACTCGCGCTCAATGACCGCTAATTGGGCGCCAAGGCACTCATAGTGCGATGGCGCCCTGCTCAACGAGGGTCGCCATATCCGCCTGGGAGAGCCCAAGCAATTCGTGCAATACCTCGCTTGAGTCGGCCCCGAGCGCTGCAGGGCTGGTCAGAGCGGGCGGCGTATCACCTGAAAGCCGCAACGGGGTCTGCATTTGGGCAATCATGCCCAGCGTCTCATGGGGTCTTTGGTGCAAGCTGCCGCGAGCGGTCATGTGTGGGTCGGTTACAACTTCGGATAAATGATTCACCGGGGCGCAGATGACGCCGTGGGCTTGGGTTAAGGCGAGCAAGGTTTGACGGGATTTAGGCGCACTCCAGCGCGTAATTTCAGCATCAAGCTCCGTGACATTCTGACATCGCGCTGCAAAGTTATGGAACCTTGGGTCCTCTGCGAGTTCAGGTCGGTCCATCGCTTGGCAAAGCTTCTTAAAATGACCCTCCCGAATGCAAATGATGGCGATATAGCCATCACTGGCGACGTAGGTGTTGTAAGGCGCAAGGGTATTGCCCGTATGACGGTTGCCGGCTCGAGGCATTTGCTTGCCTTGGGCATAGAAACTACCGATGGTGGTGGCAAGCGTGGGGAACACGCAATCCTGCATTGAGATATCGACGATCGCGCCTTGACCGGTTGTTTCTCGCCGAAAAAGGGCGGTCACAATCGCCGCATAAAGATGGGTCCCCGCGATAAAGTCGGCAAACGCGGCGGCGGTTTTGAGGGGCGGGCCGCCTTCTTCACCAGTGACGCTCATGACACCGCTGATGGCCTGGAGCGTGATGTCCATACCCAAGTAGTCTCGATAGGGTCCATCGGCATTGCCGTAGCCGGTGCTGGAGGCATAAATTAATCGGGGGTTAAGCGCGGTCAGCGCCGGCCCGCCGATCCCATATTTGCTCATCGTGCCTGGGGCAAAATTTTCTGAGATCACATCAACCTTTTGAGCAAGTTGTTGTATGAGCGCCTGGCCATGCTCTGATTTAATGTTGATTGCGAGGCTCTTTTTATTGCCGTTCAGCAATGCAAAGGGATAGGTCGCGGATGCTTTGGGATTGCTCGAGCGCAGTGTTTCGCCCTTCAATGATTCAACCTTTATGACAGTCGCGCCGGCTTGGGCCATTAAAAAGCCGCAATAAGGACCGTTGTAGACTTGGCCAAAGTCGAGTGCCGTGAGGCCAGATAAAGGGTTCATGATTCGTCCTAGTCTTTGAAGGGTCTTCGGAGTCAACCATGGCACCCTTTCATGGGTCAACTCGGCTCGGGTCCGCCTTTAGAGCCCATTTAATTCGTTGGGTCGTCTCGCTTTCTGACTCGGGTAATGCCTTCGAAAATGACGCCGGAGATCGGTGAAAACCGAGTGACTCGAAAAATTAGGCCATGATAGGTCATCCGGCGAACCGCACGCGGCTCTGTAATCCTGGGTAAAAAAGCGGCGGCTGTCGCGAGTCGAAGCGTCGCCGAGGCTAAAAAGACGCCGGTAAAGGTGAGGGTTGGCAGGGTGATAAGGCCCATTAGATGGGGTTCAATCCAGGACCAGTTGAGCAGGATGAGGCTGCCGAATGCAGCACCCGAAAAGACCGCGAAGCTCGACAGTAAATTATGCAGGGCGACGCGCCCCGTGCGACCGCTGCCTGTCGTTAAGTCGAATAACGCGTTATTTGCGCTCAGGGTAAAACCGGACCAAATGAGTCCGCTCAGCATTTGCAGACCGATGAGATAGCTGACGTGGTCATTGAGCGTCCAAAGCAGCGGCACGAATGGAATCGAAAATCCGGTGACTCTAAGAATAATGCGATTGCCGAACAGGTCTGATAACCGGCCCCATCGACTCAGCACAACGAACTGAACGAAAACGGATGCGGGGGTATTCAGGGTGAGCGCCAAGTAGGAGTAATGTAACGTCGTGAGCAGGTATACCACGACGAAAGGTCCAGAGATTGCGACCGAAAACTGCATCATGGCAAAGAAAGCCGTAAATCTTAAGTAAGCCGGATCTGCTGCGATTTGCTTAATCGATGGAAAAGCGGCGGCTGTGCTCAGTAGTTGTTTCTGCGGATCCTGAACTCGACTGAGGTAATAGGCCGAGATCAATCGGGCGGTCAAACCAATGGCGAAAATACAGGTGAAACCGTATCGAGCCAGATCGAGCTGATCGAACCACTGCAGTAGGCCCCCGGCGATGATCAAGCCGCTAAATGAGGCAATGGTTGATAACCGGGTTCGGCGCGCGAAGAAGCGACCTCGACTAGACTCTGGGACCAGCTGCCCCATGAGCCCTGCCCAGAGTGGCGCGCCAATATTAGGCCCCACGAAGTACAAAACGATGGCGGCTAGCAGGAGTGGAAAGGTGGAATGCCCAACATCCGGCAACACAATCAGCAGCGCCAAGGCAAATACCTGGATGAGCGCGCCACCAATAATGATTGGGTTACGAAAGCCGAGTCGATGGCTTGCCCAAACGGATAGAATTTGACCAAAAGCGGCCAGCAAGGGCGGCAAGGACGCGAGGAGTCCGACTTGGGGCGCTGAGGCTTTGAGGAGAACAGCGTAGGCGCCAAAGTAGCTTTCGCTGGTGCCAACCATGGTCGAGAAAAAGACGCCATCCTTGATCGACGCGCGAAGCGAACGATCAACAACGGGGTCTTTGGCAAAAGTCTTTTTCAAGGCCAATCCTGACACGATGACCAGTGCTGGTCGGGGCGAGGCAAGTATAGGAAGCAATCGAAAATAATCAATCAAAAGCAGCGTGATTCAGGCGGCTATTGGCCATTGTCATCGTAGATCACAAGCCGTATCCTCGATTGAGATCAAGCAGGAGAAGGGATTGTGAATAAAGGCCTTTTAGTCATTGGCATTGCGGTCATCAGTGCCGCGATTTATTTTTTATCGAAGGACGTTGGGCCGAGCCCTGAAGCGTCTGGCACCACGCCCGTGATGACGGCGCCAGAACCGACCATTGGTTTAATCGATGACGCTAGAATTATCGCAGCCGATGATGAGCCTGGGAATTGGCTGTCCTTTGGCCGGAACTATGGCGAGACGCGCTTCTCACCCTTGACGCAGATCAATCGAGAAACCGTAAGCGAGCTTGGACTGGCATGGTTCAAAGATATGGGCACCAATCGCGCATTGGAAGCGACCCCCATTGTCGTTGACGGGATTATGTTTTTCACGACCTCTTGGAGCCGTGTTTATGCGGTCGATGCCAGAACCGGCGAAACCCGATGGTCCTATGACCCCAAAGTGCCTGGCGAATGGGCGCGGTGGGCTTGCTGTGATGTGGTGAACCGGGGTGTTGCGGTTTACGAAGGTCGCGTCTATGTTGGCAGCCTGGATGGTCACCTGATCGCGCTGGATGCGGGCACGGGCGCCGAAATCTGGAAGATCGATACATTAGTGGACCGCGATAAGCCCTATACCATTACCGGGGCGCCTCGAGTCGCCAATGGCAAGGTTTATATCGGTAATGGCGGCGCTGAGTATGGCGTTCGAGGTTATGTGACGGCCTATGATGCGGCCTCAGGCGAACAAGTCTGGCGGTTCTACACCGTGCCGGGCGATCCCAACCTGCCGTTTGAAAGCCCCGAAATGGAGATGGCGGCCGAGACCTGGAAAGGCGGGGAATGGTGGAAGATCGGCGGTGGCGGCACCGTTTGGAACTCGATTGTTTATGATCCGGACTTTAACCAGTTGTATATCGGCGTTGGCAATGGCTCACCCTGGACGCGCGTGATCCGATCGCCGGGGGGCGGCGATAACTTATTCCTATCCTCGATTGTGGCGTTGGATGCCGACACTGGCGAGATGAATTGGTATTACCAAACGACTCCGGGCGACAATTGGGATTATACGGCGGTTCAGGACATGGCCTTGGCGGAGCTTGAGATTGAGGGCGAACCGCGCAAAGTGCTTCTGCAGGCGCCTAAAAATGGCTTCTTCTACGTCTTAGACCGCTCGGACGGCAAATTACTCGCAGCCAACCCGTATGCGACGGTAACCTGGGCAACGCATGTTGACCTCGAAACCGGCCGGCCTGTTGAAAACCCAGATCTTGACTACAGTGAAAAAGGCAAATGGGTCCTGCCGGGCCCCTTGGGGGCACACAACTGGCAAGCGATGTCGGTCGATGAAGCCGCGGGCCTGGTTTATATTCCCGCGCAAGACAACCCGTTATTTTTTGATATGGCGTCTGAATGGAAAGAGACCGGCGTTTATAAACATAAGCCTAAGGGCTGGAACACCGGGCTTGAGTTCGGCCGCTTAGCGCAAGTCATCTTAGATAATATCGCGGAACAACCCACGCCTAAGGGATACCTCAAAGCCTTCGACCCGTTAACGGGTGAAGATCAATGGGTGGTGGAGATTCCGCATTATTGGAATGGTGGGGTTTTGGGCACCGAGGGCGGCCTGGTGTTTCAAGGTAATGCACTTGGCATGTTCACCGCTTACGATAAGGCGACCGGTGAGGTGCTTTGGGAATTCAATACCTACACGTCGATGCTCGCACCGCCGATCACTTTTGAGCTCGATGGCGTGCAATACGTGTCCGTGCTAACCGGCACGGGTGGCGGCGACTTGTTTGGGGGTGAGCCTTTGCCGCCGGTGGCAGAGCACGCGTCACTCACCTATAGCAATGAAGGCCGGCTCTTAGTCTTTAAGGTGGGGGGAGAGGCTGCTCTGCCTGCGCCCACCATCCGAGATCGCAGCATCCCAGAGCGGGACATCAAAGGCATTGACGCCGTGAGCATCGCGCGAGGTGAAATAGCCTACAACGAAAATTGCGCCGTGTGTCATGGCTTTCTGGTTCGATCCGGTGGCGCGATTGCAGACTTGCGACGTGTGAACGATGAGACCCTCGCGATCTGGGATCAGATCGTGATTGATGGGCTGTATTCTGCTAGAGGCATGGCGGGTTTTGGCGATGTGCTGACGCGGGATCAATCGGGTGATGTCATGAACTATGTCTTGGCGCGGGCAGAGGAAGATCGATTGGTTGCAGCTGGTGAGAAAGAGATGCCGCAAATGACTTGGCTGACGGGCAGCGACTAGATTGCGCTTTAGCGTCGTCTATCTCATCTAATCGATGCGGTTGGCGGCGTGTTCAGGGCCCGTCGATATGAAAGCACTTAAGGCAGGTGTTTCGCCATCGGTATTTATTGAATCGGCACCGTTTTTTCGGGCAGGGTAGGCGGCGCGACCGTTGTGAACTCAAAGGCGGGTCGCTCGTTGTCATTGCCCTCGGGCGATTGCCCTTCGCCCGCTGGCGGCTCGTCTCCTCCTGGTTTTTCGCCATCCAGTACATTGTGACTGATTCGGCCGTTCAACAGCTCACCGGCGTCCAGGCGATTTTTGGCATCTTGCGCGGCTTCTGCTGCATCAATCGTCCAAGGAATTCGATAAGCTCTGGGTGGACTGCTCACGAGGTCCGCATCGTCCAAGGCCGAGACCCAGTAATAAATGGTGCCCGGGTCGCCTTGAGCCTTGTTCGGTTCTTCTATGTGAATCCAGTGCACTCGAAAGGCTTCTGGCGTTGGGTCTGGGGTCGCCCATCCCAGCAAGTCTAAAATGTGGAACCAAGTGACCATATAAAACACACTCGTGATGACGACGAGGCCCAGCTTGAAGGGGCGAGCAAGGCTAGAATGCTTGAGGCTGAGCAGCAACAATAGCGCTAGCGTGATGTAGCAAAGAATCAAAATACTTTGGGCGCTCATCTCTGTTTGGCCTTGGATTGTGTCACCAGGTCTTTCGGCAGTTGGTTTAAATCGACCACGTTGCCCTCCTGATCAAGGCTAAACCGAAGCGCGGTAAGTTCGTGGCCCGCGCCGGTTAAAAAATGCTCGCCGTAGTAGATCAAATTCACTTTTGGGTTTAGTCGTTCGACCTTGACGGTGACGGGCAATGGGTCTTGGTAATTGGCTTTGTAGTGCAGCAGGTTCACAACATATTCGCCTGACTGAATACCGCGTAGGGTGACGGTCTCTTGATTGATGGGATTGATAATACGTTCGCCACCGCGCTCGATTTGGTCGGCAAATACGCCGCGATCATCTCGATCTAAGTGCATCAGACCCGAATCCCGATTGTAGTACCAAATAATGTCGCCGTTGGGATCTTCAACAATGGCATCAACGTCATCGGGGTGTTGGTCTGCCCAACGCACGGTGATCAGCATCTCTGCCTTGGTTTCGATATCGCCTTGCTTTTCAGGATCGCTGATCAGCAGAAAGGCCATTGCAAACATAAAGACAAAACCCAGCAGGGCATTGAACAGTAAGTCCGTGAAAACCTCTTCCTGATGGTGCCGGTTAAGGCTGGGGTGACGCATCCTGTGAGCCTGCTGTGGATTCGAGCCATTCCAAGGTGTTAATAATCTGCACCACCGCATGATCTGCCAGATGGTATTGGCTTTTGATTAGGGTACTGGTCACCAAACCGGTAAGCGTTGTGTACAGTGCAACCGCCATACCACCGCTCATGGCGGTGAGCAATTGTTGCATCAAAGCCGGTTCAAACTGCTTAATTTCCGCAATGGGTCCGAGCATCAAAATAAAGCCAATGACGGTGCCCATAAGGCCCAGTTTTAGTAACAGGTCGCTCACAAAATAACCGAGGGCGTGGGGGTTCTGTAAATGATCGGCGAGGCTCGTACTTGGACGTCGGCCGATGTGGGTTTGGTCCTCGGGCAGGCCTAAAATCTTTTGTTGGAGCGCAAGGTAGACCCTTTCACGCTGGGAATCACGGTTGTCACCTAAGGCAGCGGCTTGCGTTGATATCGCGGCTTGCAAGGCCCCCAGGCGGTGACATTGCGCGAGCCAGTAGGCTGTTATGAGGGCATAAAGGGTCAAAATAACAAGGGACAAATAACTGCGATCGGATTCAATCAAGAGGGTGAAGTAGCGAAAGTGCCACAAAACAAAAACACCGAACATCAGGCAGCCAAGCAGCGCCAGCGCGTCAAAAAACAGGTTGGGGGTCTTCCTTAAAAACAGGCGTTGAAACACAGTGGTATTCCTATGAGTGGCCGTAGGCTAGACAACCCGCGCAGCAATACGTTAACCGGTCAGGCTCGCGGTGTCGCTTTGGACTTAATCATGTCCGCGCCTGATTGGCAATGTCCTTAAGCGTTGATTGGGCTTCGCAGGCGGGGCGCTTGCGTGCGCCGATGCGGGCGCGCCTAACCTGCTTCGGCCGGGTTGTTCTATACCCAAGCGTCGAAAAAGTGCCGAGGTGCTTGGCTTTGATGAAGCAAGGGTTGCGGGAGATGCTTAGGTCTGCAGATAACCGTCAGGACGGCGCCACATAACGGCCAGCGGGTAACCGTCGAAACAGTTCCTGAGCCGAAGGCTCAAGCAGCTAATGGGTAGCAGGGTCGCAACCTCAGATATTTGATAGCCCACGCGCCCGTAAGCTGGGCAACTTGCGCCCTATTGGCGCGCGCAGGGGCGCGCGTTCATGCTACATTTAAACGAATCAATAATGAGATCAAATTATGACCCAGCCAATTTTTGAAATCCGAGATTACACCATTGCGCAGCCAGATTATGCCGCCTACAAGACCTGGGCCGAGGACCTTGCCGGTCCCTGGTTAAAGGCCAATTTAAACGTCTTGGAGTTTTGGATGGATGCTGGGATCGAAGCGGAGGTTGCTGGCACGGACCCAAAGGTGTCGCCCCATGGCCAAGCCAACGTCTGCTGGATCATTCAGTGGGAGAGCATGGACGAACGTAAGGCCAATGCAACGTGGACAAGCGCACCAGAATGGCAGGCCATTTGGGCGAAGCATCCTAATCCAAACGCTTATCTGCATATGAATGCGCGATTTATGACGGCGGTTGGGTGACGTTCAATTTTGGCGTATTGGGCGCGGCAAAGATTACGCCCATGGCGCTGCTTGAGCCCGTTAGCGCCGAGCCTTTGACCAGGGCTTATTGTATTGCGGCAAGGGACCCTATCCGGGCGGCGACATTTGCGAAGGCCCATCACATCGGTAAGGTTCATCCAGATTACCAAGCCGTGCTGGATGACCCTGTTGTCGATGCTGTTTATATTGCCCTGCCGATATCCGAGCACGCTCAGTGGACCAACAAAGCACTTTCCGCGGGTAAACATGTGTTGTGTGAGAAATCCCTCGCATCGAATGCTGCCGAGGCCCTTGGCATGCAGCATCAGGCGAAGCACAGCAATCGTGTCCTGATGGAAGCATTTCATTATCGCTATCATCCTTTGTTCGATGCGGCGATTGAGGTTATTCACTCAGGAGAAATTGGTACTGTTGAACATCTCGAGGCCCTATTTCATGTAAAGGGCCCGATCCCTACCGATGATATTCGCCGAAACTACGCCCTAGGGGGCGGCGTTCTGATGGATATTGGCTGCTATCCCGTGAGTTGGGTTCGGCATCTTATGCAATCTGAGCCACAGGTGATGCGTGCCAATGCGGTGACGGATCCTGAAGAGGTGGATGTTGAAATGACCGCAACCTTATCGTTTTCTAATGGCGCCGCCGCGATGATCCAAGGCAGTATGCAAGCCGGCGCCGACTTCAAGGCGGTGATTGAGGTCGTTGGCTCGAAAGGACAGATGACGGTACGCAATCCACTGGTGCCGCAACTGGGCCATGAACTCATCGTGACCGGGATCCATGGCAGTCGCCGCGTAACCTTTGATCAACGCGCAAGCTATGCTTATCAACTCGATGCCTTTTTAGGCGCGGTTCAACGCGGTCATTCGCTTTGGACAGATGCAAAGGATGCGGTGAAGCAACTGACCGTGATTGACGCCTGCTATAAAAAGGCTGGGTTGCGCTTACGCGGTGGTTAGGACAAACAAGAACCGGAACCAGCCAAAAAAAATCGCGCTACGGATTGAAAAACCGGCGTCGGCGATGATAAAAATGAGGGTGGTCAGGGTGATCAAGACGAACTGTTGGTTGTGAAGATAAGGAGATTTTTATGACGGACCATCATCCAAAATCCGGGAACGAGATCACGTTACCTTGGCTGAATACGATGTTGACGGCGCAAGCGCCAACCTCAAACGCGACACCAGCAATAACGGGATACCGCTGCGAGCCGATCGGCGAGACGGCGGGGTTCCTGGGTGACATTGTTCGGGTCTATCTTGACTGGCATGCGCCAGGTCAAGGCCCTGGCAGTATCATTGCTAAATTTCCAACGCTTCGGCCGGCAAACCTTGCGACCGGCAAGGGGCTCTTAGCCTATGAGCGCGAGCTCAGATTCTATGATGCTTTTTCAACCCATTGCCCACTGCAGCCACCGCATTTTTATGGTGGCGCAGATGTGAGCGGGCAAGGGGACTATCTGATTTTGATTGAGGACCTGATGGGCGCGCGATTCGTCAGTCAGCTTGATGGGTTATCAATTTCTGATGCCGAGCTTGCCGTACGGGGTTTGGCGTCGATGCATGCACAATACTGGAATGACCCAAAGCTTGATGAACCCAACGCGCTGTACCAGTTTTCGGATTGGGCGCCGATTTATGAGCCCAGTATTGCTTCAGGTTGGCCGCTTTTTGAAGGCGATTTCAGTGACCTCATCCCCAAGGCCATGCACCCCATGTTTGGGCCTGGTAATCAAATGGCAGGGCCGATCTTTCATTATTTTTCGCAAAATCGGCCGAAAACCCTCCTGCACGGGGATGCTCGGATGGAAAATATTTGTTTTGATCCCGTGACCGGAAAGCCTCGGATGTACGACTGGCAGCTTGCCGCCGCGGGCCCTGGGGCCTACGATTTGATGTATTTCTTTGCAAACTCGATTGAACCCGCTGAACTTTTCGACGTGGGTCCTGGGTTGATCAAAGATTACCACGCCGCGTTAGTCGCCGGTGGCGTTATCGATTATCCGCTTGCAGATCTTATGCAGGACCTGCAGCTATCGGCTTGTCTGTTATTTGGCTTTGCCAGCATGGTTGGCAACTTTCTCGCTGGGGGCGGCGAAACCGAGCGTTCAATTGTGGCGGCCACCACGCCGCGATACTGGGGGGTGTGTCAGTTACTCAAAGTGGATGAAATCATTCATGACTTGCCGGCGCGACTGGCGAGCTAGGATCCGCTTCTGGGCTGTCATTACGAGGTGATAGCCATGCGTTATTGCGGTAAAGCCATTTCGCGAATAGGACT